>NCGZ01000051.1 GCA_002257235.1 Alphaproteobacteria bacterium 16-39-46 | reverse complement strand
AATGGCTGAGATCTATAAACATATAGGAGAGATGACGGCTTTTATTAAAACACATCCTAAGACCTTTGAAGATGATGCTAATTTTAGAAGATACCATGGTCTCATTTATTTCCAAGGATTACTTAAGACAATGACGTCTATCCCTCCTGAACATGAGCATTTGATTGTCTCTCTTCTTTTAACAGTGCGAGAAAACCCGGATTTGAATGATCCGGCGTTGTGGAAACCAGGGGTTACCGCAATATCTGATAATACATCTCAAACAGAGTGTCCAGCATGGTTATACTCATCTGTACCTTATGCATGTAAAAGATTTTCTGAGTTTTTTTTGATTAAAGAAGAGTTTTCTTTTCTAGTGAATTTAGAGGTTGTAATTGTTAATCTTTCATCTTTAAGATGTCTTCCCTTATTAAAAACTGAAACTTTATCGCTATGCCGTAGTTTTCCACCGTATTGTGATAGCATTTCTTGGTGGAAGATGAAATTGGATGAACAAGAGGCTTATTTTCCCCCTTTTAGTGAAAGAGACTATAAGGAAATTGCAAGATTTATTAGAATGAATCAGCTCAAAAAATTAACGTTAAGCTGCGCGTCTGCGTCAAAACGTGATGATATTACGATCCAATCTGTTGCTGATGCAATTCGCAATCAAACATCACTTGTTGATTTTAGGATTATGGGGGGTTGTTTAAATATGAAAAACGCTCAATATTTGCTTTTAAATGGAGTTGCTCACAGCTCTTCAATTAGATATTTTGAGTGGGATGAAGTTTTCGAAAGAGGTGATTATATTATCTCTATAATAGGAGAAATGATATCAAAAAATAAGTTTATTACACATGCAAAATTTCGCTTTTGTGATCCAAGTGATTTAGAGGCCTTTAATCTGTTGGGTAAAGGACTTCAGAATAATACGAGTTTAGAAAAAATGGAACTTTGTATTTTTACCCATATCGACAGAAAATTCTTACGTAATCATTGGCCTTCATTTTTTGAAGCTGCTTCTCATCTTCCTTTTCCTCTTCCTGGACGTTCTTTTGGGATGAGTACAACGGATCTTTCAGAATTTAAAGCTGGAGTTCAAAAAAGTTCTCTAATAAATGTTATATTTAATTTTTTAAGGCCAGGTTCTCATTCATCTTTCCCTGATTCCTCCCTCGTTATAAAAGTAATTAAAGAAATAAAAAAACCCGGATTAAAAATTAAACTTGTTTATCCTGAAGGGTCTCAGAGAGAAGATCCAAACTATCCTTATGATGAATGGGAAGGATAAAAACTCAAGAATAATAATTTTTAAATAAAATCTAAGGAGGAGTTCTTTGATATGAGGATATGGTTTTTAATAATTTCGTGTCTTTTTTTCTGTTTTGGGAAAATGATTCAAGCAGCACCTTTTACTCTAAAATTTATGGATATTTCCTTTACAGGTGAAACGGATTGGAGCCCGAGTGTTAGTCTTCAAAAAGTACAAACGGTTGAAGGTAAAGAAGTTCAAACTGAAATAACCGTGCAGCTTGCTGAAAATAAACAAATGACAAAATTTTCTCTTGTTCCAACGGAAGAGTTTCCAAAGTTAGATCTTTCGAATACATCGGCAGGAAAATCATCCCGTGAGACTTTTTATGAAAAGCTAAAAAGATGGGTTTCGCGTCTCAATTTGATTCCCAAGGAGTTTATTTTTTATGGAGAGCATGAAGGAGAGCGTTTCTCATTCTCTAAACCCCATCCTTATTATACAAAACCTGTTTCTTTAACCTTAGAGAGCATAAAAGGAGGAATTTATCTTAAGGAAAAAGAGCTTAGGCTTAGTCATTTTTTTGTGCATGTACGAGATGGAGCACAAGGAGGGTTGAATTGTTTGATGGATATCAGCTCTAAATTGCTCCCACACTATTTAATATATGAATTGCCATTTCAGGTAGAGGGAAGTGGTGTCCCAAATTCTCAAATTGTGGCTGTGTATCATGATGGGTCTCCATGTGTATGGAAAGAAAGAACGATTCGGTATACACATCCTTATATTCCTGGAATTCTTGAATTTAACCATCTAGAAGAAAGTAAAGTTTATCGAGGTGATTCTTCTACGGACTCTACAACTTATAAAAACGCTTTAGCAGCCTGTGTTTTTAGCAAAGATTGGAATGAAGATTCTGTCGTTTTCATTCCTAGAGAAGAGTGTGAAGATTTAGAAGATCTGGATGGAAGAACTGCTACCTCAATGGAAACTGATGCTTCAGCGCTTACGGAAACAGGAGCAAAAAGTGCGATAGTCTCTCACGCTTCGCGCTCCGTAAAAGCATCTGATGAATCTTCTAAAAGAGATGAAAGCGCGACCCTCTATCATCTTTTAGGAGAGGAAGAAATTGTTGAAAGTCCTTATGTTTATAGTGATGGAAAATGTAATTATTTAACTGAAACTCGTCGTCAAAAGTGTCGATTAGAAACTGAGGGAGAGGAAAAGTACGTTCTTTTCTATACGCTCCCACTATCATTTAAAGTACTGGTAAACACGAATGATATGCGTCTTCAAGGTAAATCAGTTTTACCGCAAGGGCTCTATTCTTTGAAAGGTGGGGCATGGACAGAACTTAATAAAATGTATCGTGAAAAAAACGAAGGGAAAGAATATGAAGCTTTTCCTTATCCTGAAGATGCTTGTTCAGAGGCCATTAGAGAAGCTCAAGAAGCTACGCATCCAAGGATGAGAGCTGTTTATCAGAGATTAGGAAAGATGGTTGGATGTTATGTTTATGATGAAAATTTTAGAACATATTATGACCGTATTTATAAAGAGGGGCTTCTTAAAACAGTAACATCTATCCTTCCTGAGCATGAGCACTTGATTGTTCCTCTCCTTCATGTGGTACGAGAAGACCCAAATCTTGATGATCCTTCATTATTTCAGCCTAAAGCGGACTTTTCTAAGGGGAGAGAATTTGCTTTTAGTGAAAATATAAGCTGGGGACATGGTGGAAATGCCTCAACATATAGAAATTTATACAACTTTTTAAACGCCGATAATGGTGGAAGGACAGTATATGTATATGTTCATTTTCTTGATTCTTTAAAATTATTGCCTTTGCTTAAGGCAAAAAATTTAAATGTTGTTTATGGTGTGGGAAATGGAAGTTCTAGAATAGGACCTTCACAAGTTTTAACTCAGACAAATTATAAAGATATTGCGCGATTGTTAGACTTAAATCAATTAACTTCTTTTGGTTTAACCTCTCAATATGATTGTGAACCAGATGATGTTCTCACAATTCAACCCTTTGCAGAATCTCTAGCGAGACAGAAAATGCTAGAAGAGTTTACGATACCCCGCTATATGGGCGTTGCTAACTTTGAATATCTTCTCTTAAATGGCATAGATCATAATCAATCTATAAGAAAACTTAGTTTTTCCGGCATATACGGCGATATTTATGTTTTTCTTATAGGTAAAATGTTAGCCAAAAATAAAACATTGACTCGTCTATATGTGGGGGGTGATAAGCTTAAGGATTTAGAATGTTTGAATGAATTGGGGAGGGGCTTAGCTCAAAATTCAACTCTTCAATACTTTCAATTTGAAGTTCTTACGTTAATATCACCGGAGGAGATGAATAACCCCTGGTATAAAAAACCACCTTTACCAGGAAGAGGCCACTTTTCCTCCCCTCTTAATTTAGATCCTTTTAAGAAATCTCTTGTTGAATATAGGGGGCATTTAACTCTTAGACGAGAAGTCATCTTTCGAGCAAAAGAAGTCGAGACCCTTTTAGATTCTATTAAGAGAGAAAGAGATGTCTTAGGATACACGACATATAGATAAATTTAATCTCAAGAAAGATTATTTTGAGGAGTTGTTAAAAAATGAAAAAAATAATTTATAAATTTTGTATTTATCTACAAATCTTTCTTCTCCTTTTTCAAGGCTCTTGGCTTCTTGCTATAAACCCCCTCGACCCTGACATTGAAAAGTATACGATTTCTCTGAGAGGATCTTCTTGGAACAGAGATGATCGCGTTCATACTAAAGCCCTAAGTCCCGATGTTAATTTCTCACATTTTATTCTTGATGCGTCTCTTTGGGAGCTACCGGAGGGAGAAGGTTTTGGTCTTTCTCAGAATGAACACTATATTCTCTCCGCTTTCCGTAAAGATGGACGTCTTCATGTACAAACAGAAGAAAAAAAGCTTTTTCTTCATCCTGGGGAGGATAAAAAATTATCTTTTGGATCTTTATTTTTTGAGACTAAAGGATCTCTGGTCCTTGTGAGAGGGGATTTATCTGGAGAATCTCATATCTCTGCAAACAAAATATATTTAGGGGTTAATCCTGAAAACTCCATTAGTTTTATGGAAAGTTTCACCTGTAGAGCAACAAGAGCTCTTAAAAATTATACCCATGTTAAAGGAAAAGAAGGAAAGCTCCTTTTTCAATCAGAGGAGTTTTCAAATGAGGGAAAGATTGAAGTTAAGAGTGGATTTTTAGGGTTTAAGGTAGGCGTTAATGCGAAAAAAGCTTTCATAAGAGCAGAGGAAGATTTTTTTGTTTCAGGAGAGTCAGAAGGTCGTAGATTTTCAACATTCGAGAATAAGGGAGATATTATTGCTTGGTGGCTTGTTAACTTTGATGGAAGTTCTTTCTCTCAAACGGAGACAGGAAGGATTTTAGTTGCTGGCACTTTTCAAGGAGATTTTGATGTCTATCGAGACGCTGGAAAAACCAGATCTCTTGAGAAAATTCGAATTTACACGAACGATGATATGGATTTGTTGGGAGGAGGATTGGTCCATAGTAAAATGGTGTTTTTATTAAGTGGAAAGAGATTAAGGATTAAAGAGAGAGGACATATCAAGGGGCATCATTCCGTGACACTCAACGCTGAAGGAAACTTTGTTTTTGAAAAAGGAGCCAAAATCGATCTTTTTAGTGATCAAGAATTTCCCTACGAGTTGTTTTATAAAGGGAAAACAAAATCTCCTACGGAAGAGATGATAAGAAAAAAAATTTCGAGATACGTTAAAAGTAATAGCGCGCGCTTGGGACTCGGAGGAAATTTTTCCTCTGGAATACGCATAAATGTCCATGGAGCTTTGATGGACGGAGGTGTTTCTTTTGGAAATGGCTCCTTTATGCTGAAAGCGCAAGAAGGGACAGTTGATTCAATTATTAAGGGGGGATCTTTTGAACATAATGTCGCGATAATGACCGTCGATAAGCTTGATTTTCGAGGTTCTATAAAAATGGCTCACGTGGTTTTTGAGTCTATGTTTGCACATTTAAGAGGATTGATTGAGGCTGCCAAAGTTGCGTTTGAAGGCGGTGTTATCAGACTTGACAGGGATCTTAAAACCCATTCTCTGGAAAACGCAGCTCATATAAGCGTTGAAAGAAATAGAGTTTTTGAAGCAGAGGACATAAAATTGAGGGGGGGGAGTTTTCATGTTCAAGAATCTGCCATTGTTAAAGCGCAAACTGTAAGGGGTTCTGGAGGGACCCTTCAGATAGAGGGAATTTTTGACGCTCGATCTTTGGATCTTTCTCTTCATTCCTTAAATATAAAACCTAAAGGAAGATTTATAAAAGAACGTGGATCTCTTTTTACAAAAGAGATCTCTGTGGAGACAGATCATTTTAACGTTGAAAAAGAACTCTCTATTATGGCAGAGAGGTCCCATATAACTGCAGATTCATTAAACGTTTTAGGAAGCTTTTCAGCCATGGATGCAGATTTAGATCTCCAAAGATGGCAAAATGCCCAAGGGTCTCGAGTGAACATCGGAAGTTTAAGAGGACATATAAGTCGTACTGAGTTTCAAGGAGAAGAGGCTAATTTTCAAAATATGTGGGTAAGAGGAGGGTGTATGACGGTTGGTCAATACTCTAATCTAAACGTTTATAGAACTGCAGATGTTAGGCTTTCGGGAGATTTTCTACTGGAGGGAAATGGATATTTTAGAGTACTTGATCTTAACGCAAAGAGATTTTTAGCCAATCGTTTACATACTCCTTTTGCCCATGTGAGTGCAAAAGAGACTCGTGCGAGATCTTGGAGAGGAGACCAAATTCAACTTGATGCAGATCAGATAAATATTTTTGAAAACTTTAACGCGCGAATAGCTGCTTTTAGAGGACAGAGTTTGAGATTTTTTCCAGGGTCTAAAGTGGTTATTTCAGAGGATGGGCAGTTTAAATTTTCAGATTCTGTGGGTTTTGAGGGAACGATGCAAATTGGACATTTAAGGTTACAAGCCCCAGCTTTTAATGTTATAGGATCTTTGCAATCAACCTGTGCAGAGATGGATGTTGATAATTTGACTGTCCAAAATTGGACAGGAACATCTCTTCAGGGAAGGCTTGGTCATACCAATATTTTTGGTCAGGCTAATTTTGAGGGCGTGAATATTAGAGGACAAGATTTTAAGGTTCATCGGGGAGGTCAAGTTGTTATTTCAGGGAGAGGCGAATTTAATCTTTCAAACGCTTTGACTGTCGATGGAACAATGAAGATTTGGGATGCGCGCTTGAGATCAAATACAGTGGGTATTCTCGGATCTTTACAGACAACCTATGCAGATGTGATGGCCAATGATGTTACTCTAACGGGAGATTGGACAGGAAATTCTCTCCAGGGAAGACTGGACCACACGAATGTTTTTGGGATGTTTCATTTTCAGGGCGTGAATATTAGAGGACAAGATTTTAGGGTTCATCGAGGAGGTCAATCTGTTATTTCAGGGAGAGGTGAATTTAATCTTTCAAATACTTTGGATGTTGATGGGACACTTCAGATTTTGGGTGCACGCCTGAGAGCGCAACGTCTAAATGTCCCTGGAATTTTACAAACAACATACGCTGATGTGGATCTCAATGACGTCTCTTTAAGAGGAGATTGGACAGGAAATTCTCTTCAAGGAAGACTCGATCGTACCCATCATTTAGGCCGGTTTCATTTTAACGACGTGGATATCTTGGGGCAAGATTTTATAAGTTCTCGTGGAAGCCAGGTGCATATTTCAGGGAGTGGACTGTTTAATCTCTCAAATTCATTCCATATGAGCGGAAGAGCCCAAATTGGGAATACATGGGTGAATACCCACACTATAGACATTCCAGGTTCTTTGCAAACAGGATATGGAAATTTAAATGCACAAAGAGCACGTATAACTGGGATTTTGAGAGGCGATAATCTTGATGGAAATATTGTCTCCCTTTATAATTCAGGGACATTCCGAGCTCATCATGGCTTTGGTTTTAGAGGGGATGATTTTTACAACTCGGGCTTTTTAGGAGGAAACCAATCAACTTGTTTCGATTACAGTACTTATAGATCATTTGGAAATTTATCTACTCAAAATCTTTGGATGCGTATCGATGACCGAAACCTTAGCTCGCATGATCTCTGGGAGATTGGGAGCAGAAGTCGTCTCGGTCATCTTGAAATCTTAACCCATAAGGATGCTTTCTTTAGACAAAGCCTTTATTTAAAACATAGTCTTACTCTTACAGCGCCTTCCATTTCTTTTGCTGCGGACCCTCGGGTCTTTAGGTTGTTTGGAAGAGAGTTTTCTCTTCCTGGGCATGCCTCCTTTTCTTCAAATCAAGATCTTGTTTTTAGGACAACGAAGGGAGGTTTTTTTGCAAAGGATTTTGATATAGAAGGTCGAAGAACCTTTGTTGAGAGTGTTGAGGATTTAAATTTTTACGGAAGTATTTTGAAAGGCCGAGAGTATTTGGGGATACAAGGAAGAAGAAATCTTACTCTCGTAAGAACATGGAGACCATCTCAACTGATTGGAGGGACCGGAGAGATACAAACTGTTTTTGCGCCACGTTTGAATCGCAATGGGTGCCCTATTCTCGATGGAAGAGGGGGATATATTATGGACTTTTTTCAAGAGAAGGTCGGTCTTAATATTCACGTGAACGGAGAACTATACAATGATGCCTCCCATATTTTTGCGAGAGGCTCGGCGCTTATTTCTGCAGATCAGAAAATAACAGCAACTCCTCGTGTTATTAATCATTATGAAAGCCATACCAAAAGATCATTTTGGGGAAAGAAGAAAACAACCACATGTTATTGGCAAGAAGTTTTACGTCCCATGATGGCATCTACGGAAGGCCGTGTTCTTCTTTATTCATCTCAAGGGGGAATGGATCTTAGGGCACCAGACATTGTTGGAGCTCATGGAGCGACGCTTATGGGAAGGGGCCAGATGAGTCTTTTTGATGTTGTAACACGATCCTCTATCAAAACATCTAAAAGCTTTGGCTGGGGCTTAATACGTTCTTCTTCAGAAAGTAAAATTGAAAACTCGGAGCCAGCGTGGGTTATAGCCCCGAAAGGTAATATAACGGTCATCTCTCAAGATCAGGGAATTTGGTCGCGGGGAGCTTATTTTATGACGCCTTACCACAGTTCCTTTACAGCAAAAAAAGATGTTTTATTTACGGTCTCACCACTTTCGGTTGAACATACCAAAACGAGAGAAGGTTTTTTTGTAAAACCCCGCATTCTCCATATAGTCGATGTTTTATCGTCAGATAGCTTTAAAGAGGGCTTTTCTAAGCTGATGCCCCTTACGCAACGTCTTGCGGCTTTTGGAGAAGCTGAAGGAACCTTTAATCAGATTGCCAGCGCTGTCAGTGTCGGAATTTCAGGATGGAACGCCTCTAAGTCTTTTGAAGAAATGGGGAGTTTTTGGGGAGGGATCGGAAATCAAGTTGGACTTCTTAATTCTGAGGGAAATCTAAATACGACGGTTGAGATTGGATATAAAAAATCTTCCTCCAAGTTTCGTTTTATAAGAAAAGGAGAGGGAGGAATTTTCTGTAGCAGTTTGGCTGTGGTCTCTCATGAAGGTAATATAACATTGGATAACGGCATCCCTGTAATTGCTCCAGAGAGTATTTTATTGAGAGCTCCAAATGGAGACGTTGTCCAAAAAGGGTTTGAGTCCTCTTCTAAAAGCTCCCATAAAACAGAATCCTTTAGTGTTGAGATTGATCCTTTCTCAGAGACGATTATTACAGGGGTAAACGGGCATTCTTCTGGGTCAAGGACGTCGGGAATAACCCAGTCTCCTCAAGTTCTCGAAAGCGCAAATGTCAATATACAGGCGAAAGGATTGATACAAGATGTGGCTCGGATAATTGCGGATTATTTTGAGGTAGAGGTTCAGCGTTTTGAGAGCAAAACACGTCAAGATTCTTTAGAACATGAGCATTGGTCTGCGTCTTTTTCAGTTAGACGCAGCAGTCTTCCAGGTTTATCTGTGGCTTATGGGACGCGGGAAGAACTTCTTACCTCTGAACGTTCTGGCGTTTCTGTCAAAAGAGGCATTGTTCGAGTTGGGATTATGTCGGCAACAGGATCGATTCTTGAATTTGGGGATGCTTCTGTTTTTGCCAAAGAAATTCATACGGCCTCTCTCCAAGATTTCATATCCGGCGAAGAAAAGGGACTTGGTTTTACGCCAGGGAAAGCCTGTCACAGTATTAATGTGGTTTTTGGAGAGAGAGAATATGAGGCTCTGCAGAATTCGAATATTTCAGGATCTCATATTTTAGTGAATGGACGTCCCTTTGTTTATCTTCCTCCTGTTACGGAGGTACAGGTTGATCGAACGATAGATCTTGCTTTTGAGATTCCAATTCCAGTAAAGGGAGTTGAACAGACAAAACCAAAAGAGAAAACAAAAGAGCCTACTACTTTTCTAGAAAGGGAGAGTATGGACTCTAAAAAAGACTCTTCATACGTTTCTTCTGTTGGTAAAAAGGAAGAAATAAAAAAAGAGACAAGAGATCCAGTTAAAGAAAAAAAAGAAAAACATCCTCATGCTGTTCCATCTTCCGGAGAGCCTTTGATTCAAGCGAAAACAGAAGGTGAAAATGTAGATTTCCAATCTTATTTAAACCCATTTTGGGAAAAAGCAGATGGGACTCTTTATGGAAAATTCCACCGGGGAATTGAAGAAGGGATGGAGGGAGGAGTCACTTATGTGAAAGGGATCACGCATACGGAACAATTATATTCCGAATTTGTCGAATATCGTGAAAAGACTGATGCTCCTTTAAATTGGGTGCAGCGTCAACTTTTGAATCATGTGGTACATAATTTTTCTCCAACAGATCAGCTTTTGGCAAAGGGGTTTTATTATGTTGGTGGGGTTTCACAACCTCTTGTAAAAAAGGTTGATAATTATGTGATGGGGCTCGCGAACAGGGAACAATTATATTCTGAATTTGTCGAATACAGTGACAAGACTGGGGCCACTTTAAATTGGTGCCAGCGTCAACTTTTGAATTATGTCGCACATAATTTTTCTCCAACAAATCAGCTTTTGGCTAAGGGACTTCCTTATATTGCCGGATTTTCACACTCTCTTGACAGAGCTGAAGAGGCCTATCAACGTTTTTGGGGAATGTCTCATATTGCTTCTTTTGTATTAGGTGAGAGGGACATGTCTTTTCTACCTGATCCAGTCGATCTCCGCATTTTGCGTTACCAAGTTAACGATTTGATGAACGTGGCTCTGATCAGAGATTTGGCTGTTGTTCCAGTTACGCATATGACGCGTTCTTTTGCCAGGAGTTTTCAACCTCGACTCCAGAAAGGTATTGATCTTACTGGTCTTCCTGGTTTTAAATCGGAGTATGTCGAAAGTTTCTTGAAAGGAAAAGGGGATATTATCCGATCTAAAAAAACTACACGTGTTGGGCGAACGGGAGGTCAAGCAGAAGGTAAATATTTCTCACATATTTGTTTTGACGATCCTTTGTCCTGTATAAACAAACAGGCTCTTAATTTACCTTTATTCCGAAATGATGTTACCACTTCCTTTTTCTTTGAAATTCCAGCAGGGACTCCTTTCGTCAAGGGAATTGCTGCATCGCGTCGTGAAATACAGTTTGTAGAATGGCAAGGGCATGGGTTGTTTGCAGTTCCTCTCCAGGGTGGGGCCCCTCAGATTTTCAACTTAGGACTGGCAGTTCAACGTGATCGCGGACCCATGGGTCAATTCTTGGACTGGTTTGCTCGAATTGATCGAAATGAATTTGTTCCTCTTTCTCCTTCGACTCCTACAAATTGGAACATAAAGTCGCTTGGGTATATTGAAGTACCTTCGAATATACCCATGCTTGAAAATCCTTTTTATCAACTTAGTGATCCTGAATTTCAGTCTTGGTTTCAATTTTTTAAGAAGCAGCTGCCTCTAAAGCCTTAGAAAATAACAAATATCTCATTTTCTTCAGATGCAGAAGTTGTTGATTTAGGTGTTGTCGGTATTTTGTATCCTATGTGTTTG
This sequence comes from Alphaproteobacteria bacterium 16-39-46, assembly GCA_002257235.1. Classification (GTDB taxonomy): domain Bacteria; phylum Pseudomonadota; class Alphaproteobacteria; order 16-39-46; family 16-39-46; genus 16-39-46. The sequence goes on along the minus strand of NCGZ01000051.1, from coordinate 5,337 downwards.
ATTGTGAAAAACCAGAAAAATTGTTTAGCATTAAGGATAAAACATAAGATCCCTAAGCCTAAGGAGTAGAATCGAGTAGGAAGAGCCTCTCAACCACTCTCTCATACACCGCCGTAGTGTGTTGTTGTCTGCAGTTTTAGTAGAACTCTTAACCTTTTTTCAGATTTGGGAGTATCCCAAACTCAAGGGTTGTATGGACGGGAGATTCTACATAAAATTAAAAAAATGGAAGAAAAAGATGAGAAAATTAAAAAAAGAGAAAAATCCTTAACAACCTGTGATAACGCGGAAAATCACAGTATTTGAAGACTCTAAAATTTTTGACTGTGTTAAAACTTCCTTGAAAACTCTGAGATAAATCATTGCTTGATGAGCATTATTTTTTCAGATTTTTAACATTTGTTTTTTCTAATATTTTTTTATATAATGCAAACAGAAAAATTTGTTTATTTATGGTATATTTAGATAAAAATCTTGAGAGAGATTAAATAATGATTATGAGTTCATAGAGAAGAGTAAGATATTGTGGATAAAATAACCCCCCGCGTAGATATTGCGTTTAAAAAGATCTTTGGTGTTGAAGAGAACAAGGACCTCCTTATTTCTCTTATTAACTCTATTGTGGGAGAAGAAGATCAAGTCAATGAGGTAACTCTCCTTAATCCATACAACCCCAAAAACTTTAAGAAAGATAAATTATCTATTCTGGATATTAAGGCAAAAGGAGAGGATGGTAAAAGATTTAATATTGAAATTCAGATTAGCGACGAAGCCGATTATGATAAAAGAGCTCTTTATTATTGGGCAAAACTTTATACGGAACAACTCCAAGTCAAAGAGGACTATTCTAGTCTCTCTAAAGCCATTGGCATTCATATTCTTAATTTTACGTCGATCCCATCTGTAAAAAAATATCATAATGTCTTTCATGTGAAGGAAAAAGAAAGTGGTATTCCTTATTTTAAAGATTTAGAACTTCATACGATAGAGTTGAAAAAATTTTCTGAGAATCCTCGAGAAGAGTTGAAAGATGTTGTTGCGAAAGTCAAAAATGCGTTGGATATGTGGGTAGCTTTTTTAACGCGGCATGATTTGCTGAATAAAGATCATTTGCCTCCAGAACTTGATAATGAAGATCTCAAGAAAGCGCTTACAGTTCTTGATGTGATGAATTTTGGTGAGGAGGAAAGAGAAATCTATGAAGGACATCTGAAGTGGCTCAGAGTAGAAGCCAATACCCTTAAAAAATCTGAAGCTAAAGGGTTTGAAGAAGGAGAAGCTATCGGAATAGCAAAAGGTGAAAATATTAATGCTATAAAAACTGCTCGAAAAATGATTAAAATGAAGATGAACATTGAGATGATTATTGAATTTACAGAACTTACACGAGAGAAAATTGAGGAGCTCATAAAAGAGGAAGAAAAACCAGAGGATGAATAAAGGATTTTTTAAAACTTTCTGATAATGATTATTTCATCAAAAACCCAGTAAATGTTAATACTGTCTTTACTAAATCTTATAGCCTTTTTAGGATGCCTTATTTATAAGAGAACTTTGGACTCTCAAGATTCTAAGACAACTATTTTAGAATTTTTTACAATGACTTAGCCTCTAATTTCTCTATCAATAATTTATTGTATTAGCGATTCCTTTCAAGTCATGAAGTCCATTTTCTAATTTCATTTGGGCATATAAATTACATAGCTTAAAATTTTTCTTATTTATAAACTAAAATATTTACGTGTTTTCTACGTAGATTTCATAGGTTTTAAGAAAAATTCAAATTAGAAAATTGTTATTTAGTCTAGGTTTTTTCTTTATTTAATTCTTTTAATGGAACCTATGTATATTTTACAGATATTAAAAATTCATCAAATCTGAAAAAATTCTTTTAAGAGCTTGAATAAAGCTCAAGTTTTCTCTGTCTTTGCATTGCTTAAATCAGAGAAGGGATTTTAAGACTTATATTTAACTTTTAGGAGACTAACAATGAATTTTATAAGACATGATCTAAGAAAAAACCTTTTTAAAAAAGGAGTTTTTTCAATTTTTGTTGGTATGCTCGCATTTGTGCAAGCTTCAAATCTTAGAGCAATTCCTCCAAAATTAGAAGACATAGCAATTAATGAGCCTGAAGAAAAACCTCGCCCAAAAAATGTGCCTTCTTCCAAAATTTTTGAGAGTGAGAGTGAATGTAATGGGTGTATGACAAGCGTTAAAACTCCCGTAGTTGAAGTTAAAGTTGACGCTAAAAAATCAAAAGCTAAGATTAAGTTCTAGTAAAATTTTAATTTTCTCGGTCTTTTTTATTATTGAAAAAGACCGAGAAATTCTTCTCTTATTAACATACTAACTTAAAAAATAGGAGGAATAGAAAATGTTTGTAATCATTTTTTTATTTTTATGTATTACGGCTGCAAGTACTTTGGAAGCCGTTCCACCTCATGATGAATTAGTCGAAGAGATCATGCAGACTGCAAGGAAAAGTTTTTTGATTAAAGAAAATATAGAAGTACTAAAGACCTTAGTTTATGAACAAAATTTTACCAACTCACAGACAAATAGTGCACACCCTATTGGAAATGGTACGGATAAAGAGAGAGAGAAATCAACCCTTGTTTCTTCCTTGAAACACTTTTTAAATGGAGAAGGATCTGGTTATGACTCCGAAACATCCGAAGAAGATAAAAGAAGAGATAATTTTTTTAAATATATCGTAGGATTATATAATGAATTTCCTCTTGTGAGAGTTGGGTATAATAATCCTTGTGAATTTGATAAAAATACAGGATATGTAACAGTTTGCTTTTTTATTCAACCGAAATATCATCACGCTGCTTTGGTATTTGAATATCCTGGATGGTGGAATTCGGTTAATGCAGAAATGTTTCATTTAACTTATGCCGAAGAATCCGGATCCCATGAAAACAAAAAAAAAGTATTCAGTGTTCGACGAGAGGGAAAAGAAGACATTATCAATAGGCTTGTTTGGGCAAAAAATAATAAAAGTGGAAACGATGAGAATCCTGATCGAGGAATTTTAAGATGGTACCCCTATTGTACATTTGAAGTTAATCTTACACAAATGTATAAAGCTCTTTCAAAAGTAGGATGGGAAGCCTTGAAAAGAAAACATTCCTATAATTACATGGGATTAGTTAGTCATAATTGTTGTACTTATGTTGCAGAACAACTGGAAGAAATGGGAATTAATTTAAGATATAAAAAAAGTTATAATTTATATTTTACCGATGAAGATTTTAAGAGAACCCTATCTTCTTATGCAGGGCACTCAAAAAGAATGTATGAAGCAAAATTTTGGGAACCTTCAGAAGAAAATCCAAATGACTTACCCTTAGCGATCGCAAATAGAAGCAATTTATATCGTGCTTTAAAAGTAAGAGCCGAAAGGATAGAAGAGAGAGTAAGAATAGAAGAAGAAAAAAAGCGTAAAAAAGCAGAAGTTCAAAAACAAAAAGACCAAGAGAGAGAGAAATGGGAAGAAGAAAGAAAAAAAGAAATGGAAAAAAGAAGAGAGAAAGAGAAAAAAGATGAATTAAAATTGTATTTTAAATTAAAAACAATAAGTTTAGCTTGGAAAGGATATAAAACTCTCTCGTTTTGTTTTCCTAAATATGAAGAATTCTTTGGGAATAAATTCATGAAAATTATTGATATTATGGGATTGGATCCCGTATATGTATTTCTATATCTTGCACCGTAATAAACATGGTTACATTTGTCTGATGATGCTGAAGAATTGTGATAGGTATGGCGCCAGTAAACGTGTAAAAATAGCAAACGAGGACAAAAAAATCGGCTTTAGTTTATGTAAATAAAGAATACTTCCTAACAAATAAATTAATTAAGGGACCTTTCTATATTATAAAGTTAAAAACGTTGTTTTATAAGGAATTTAGGTATGGAGCCAGTAAACGTGCGAAAATAGCAAACGAGGACAAAAAAATCGGCTGTGATACCTTGTTTTCTGCGGGTCTCCGAAGATTTTTATCTTTTTAAGATTTTGAGTGTTATTTTTCTCTTTAAAAGATTGGTTTTAAATCAAAAATGGAAAAATTAGATTCTCTTTAAAACAATAATAATTTTTAAATATGAAAAATATTAAGTTCTATAATAAATAATAAAAACTATTTTTATATAAAGTTAAAGTAATTAAAATATTTAACTTATAAAAGTTATAAAGTATACATAAAAATTTTAATTTTCAATTGTTTAGGAGAATAAGGACAGATTCTTTATTTTTTCGACGTCTTTTTGTTTGGTCTCAAGATCGAAGGAATAATCCCCAAACCGTTTGATGTGCTTGGTCATATAAGGACTAAGGCGCGCAATATCTTCTTTTTCTATTTTGATATTTGAGTTTTGAAGTTTATGGATCGTGTCGGTAAGGTCAATGATGTTTTGTAAAATAACACAGTTGCAGGTCAAAAGGTTATATTTGATAGCTTTTTCCATTTCATCGGGGTTATTGCTGGAAATGAGGACGGGTGATGCGAAGTGGGCCCAATTGCTTAAGGCATTGTAGGCTTCTACTTTGTTTGTGGTGTCTGTAATGATCTCGCGTAGGGAGCGGCTTGACAGATACTCTACAAGAAACATTGTTCTAATAACACGACCGATCTCCTGAAACGCTTGATAGAGTCTGTTTTTTCGGCTATAGGTGCCAAGTTTTTTGAGTAACAAGACCGAGGAGATTTTGCCATATTTTATCGAGAGAATCACCTGGATTAAATCTTTCCAATGAGTTTCAAGTAGATTCCAATCAATAGAATCAGAGAAAAGAGAATCCACATTTTTATAAGTTATATTTTTATCGGGCCGAAAGAATTTTAAGTCTTTCCAATTGCGAATACGGGGCATTAATTTGATTCCTAAAAGATGTGATAACCCAAAGACAACAGTGGATTGTCCTTGAGTATCAGCGTGGACGGTCATAGGTTTAATCAGAGAGGCGTTTTTTAATAAACCATCAATGATGGCAATAGCCTCCCAAAGTCCGCATCGCATGAATGTAGAAAATAATGCCACATAAGTATCGGCAATATGATTATAACAAATTCCTCCTTTAGATAAATATCGGAAATGATCCTCTGACATGAGATTATCTTCATAAATATCTCGTAAAGTTCCATCTGCTGCACACCGGCTTCCGTCTCCCCAAGCTTTCGTAATGGAAAAGTCCTTGGTAAAGTTGACCACACGATCTTTGGCTTGATCAAGTGTCAAAGTCAATTAAAAATCCCCACCTAAAGGGCGTCAAAAATCCCCACCCCCCTGGACAAATTTTTCTACATTTCTTCCTCCTTTTTTTTGATA
>NCGZ01000050.1 GCA_002257235.1 Alphaproteobacteria bacterium 16-39-46 | reverse complement strand
CATCGGAACTTGAAAGGTCTCACTCCTTTGCAGTATATTCAAAATTCCTCTCTTCAGGCTGCTTGAATTTTGTCTCATTTGTTATGAACTCTTACAGTTTTTTTCTCGGTTTAAGAGATAAGGGTATGAAATATCTTGCAGTAGCGATGGTTGTTTTTCTTTTTTCTCTTAAACAAACATGTGTCTTTTCCCAAGAGCCTATAAATATTACATCAACATACACTATGGCAATCGCATTGAAATCAATCCGACCTGCTCTCGATGAGGCCCTCAAAAAACAGGGTATCGACCCTCAGAGTGTCGAGATCAAATATGTCCCTCATTATGAGGCTTCAAACTCTCTTCAGAGGGGAGATATTATCCTTAGTGGGCGTCCAAAATCTGATCATTATGTACAAACAGCTTATAGGGTGCCTGAGGTCGTTTTTTATAGAAAAAAAACCTTTGGGAAAACTTTGGATTTAACACCAGAAAAATTGAAGAAAATTCTTACAGATGTCATTGAAGACAAAAATTATGAAACCCTTGGTCGACCTTTGAAAGTTTCTACAGGTGCAATTTCAGGTCTTACAAAACATGCTCTTGCCCACTACACAGACCTTTCTTATCTCCGTTTGAAACAAACGGGAGAAAGACCAGATATTGCGTCAACAGATGATCAGTTTGTTCATCGGTCTATTATTATGCAAGAATTTGATCTTGTCCCAGTTCCTCGCGTTCTAGATAAATCAATCTTTAAAGTCAGAGAAGATTCAGATATAGGCATTGCAACAGCAAATGGTCTCCGCCCTAATTCTAAAGACTATCCTCTTAATAGTTATATATTTCATGCTTCTTTCAATGGAAAAGATCCTAAACAAAAACGAATCTCAATGGCTTTGAATGATCCTCTTGTAAAACAGGCACTTGAAAAGAATGAAGTTTATCCAATTGAAGAAGATGAGGCGTTTGTAAAACAATTGAAAGAAACACGTCCAGATCTTTTTGGGCGTGAACATTTGAGATATTAGAGTCTTTTCTCTAATATCAAGGACCCAAGTACCTTTAAAATAAAATAAGAAATTTTTCTATAGAGTTTGGTGAATCCCAATATAAATCTCAACAATTGTATTTTGAGGATCTTGCGCGCGTTCATCATAAAGCTCAAAGTCTGTTTTATAGGCGCGTGTTCCCCCCAATTCACCAGGGGACATATTCCAAATGGCTTGCCACATTTTTATAACAACGTCGGGCATCGGCCCTGGAGCAGATGTAAACTTAACATAAGGTCCACCTTGAATGATGAGAGAACTGAGTCCTTCTATAGGCTTTTCTCCCTCCCATACTTCTTCGCCAATGAGATAGTCGTAGGCACCATTAAAATCATTTTCATAATTTGAAAAGGACGAAATCACGACGCCTAAATTTTTGCGACCGGGGATTTTTTCCGAGATTTGTTCTTGCCAATACCGTTGGACGAGGGGGCCAATTTTTGCCGTTGAAGGATTGAACTCATTTTCAGTGATGGTCCTCACCTTAAGACCGATGATTTCAAAAGGGTCGAGGGTGATAATTTCTTGCTTCATGGTGATTTCCTAAGGAAAAAAGGGTGGCGATTAGAGGTCAAAACCTTTGGTTTTCATCCAGGTATCATCGACAAATTTTGTCAGATAATTACGGATAGCATCGGGAAGAATAACAAGACAGCGTTGACCTTTTTTAAGGCTTTGGGCAGCTTTTACCGCAGCCCATGCCGCTGTTCCAGATGAGCCTCCAACTAAAAGGCCTTCTTCACGGATCAAGCGACGGGCCATTGAAAAGGAATCTTGATCGTTAACTTTAATGTATTGATCCACAAGAGAATTATCGAGGACATCTGGGAAGAAGTCATATCCAATCCCTTCTACTTGATACGAATGAACGGTATCTCCGCCTCCGAGAATAGATCCGTAAGGGTCCACACCTACAATTTGAATGTTGGGGTTAACCGATTTTAGCTTTTGAGAAATTCCTGTTATGGTTCCTCCGGTCCCAACACCCAAAACAACCATATCAAGGTCGGGACCCATGTCATCAAGAATCTCCTGAGCCGTGTAGAGAAAATGGGCTTTTGGATTTGCATCATTGCTATATTGATCCAAAATATGAGCGTTTGGGATTTCTGACGCAAGTTTTTTTGCGAGAGAAATATGGCTGTCGGGGTCATTATAGGCCGCCTCCGTGGGCGTGCGATAAATTTTTGCGCCAAGAGCCTCTAAGACAACAACTTTTTCGTGACTCATTTTTTCGGGCATTGTTACAATGATGTTGTACCCTTTAACTGCCCCAGCAAGCGCAAGGCCAATCCCCATGTTGCCAGAAGTTGCTTCAATCAAGGTGTCTCCAGGCTTGATGCGACCTGACTTTTCCGCCTCTTCAATCATCAGATATCCAATTCGATCTTTAATGGATCCTCCTGGGTTTAAAAACTCACATTTTGCATAAAGGTCTGCGTCGAGACCTTTGCCAATGTGAGAGAGCTTAACCGTAGGTGTATTTCCAATGGCGCCGAGGATAGAATCATAAAGCATGGGGGTCTCTTATCGTTGATAAATGATGTTTGATCTGTAATAACGCGCTTTACACCTCTTGTCAAAGGAAAGCAAAAAAACTAAATTCAATTGATGCTTTAAAAATTTCAGAACGTAAAATCTTTCCGAATGATTTGGGAAAAAAGAACATAAAGGATTTTAAAAAAGAGAATGAGTCACGTTAAAATTTACACAGATGGCGCTTGCTCTGGAAACCCTGGTCCAGGAGGATGGGGGGCTCTCCTCCAGTTTGGAGACCATGAAAAAGAAATTTCTGGGTTTGAGGAACTTACTACAAATAATCGTATGGAACTTAAAGCCGCCATTGAAGCCTTAAAATCTTTAAAGCGTATTTGTCATGTGAATCTTTATACAGATTCCACTTATGTTCGAAGTGGTATTATGGAATGGGTGCACCGATGGAAAATAAACGGATGGCAAACATCGGATAAGAAACCTGTTAAAAATGCGGATCTTTGGGAGGAACTCGTAGGCTTGTCAGAGCGTCATCATGTTATTTGGCATTGGGTCCGTGGGCATTCAGGGCATATCGAAAATGAACGTGTTGATCTTTTAGCCCGAAATGCCATTTTGCAAAAAAAACTCTAATTTCCCTAAAACGCATGGATTATATTAAGATTCCGTTTAATATTGATTTAAGATATGATAAAAATCTGAAAGCAAATTTAAGATGCAACTCGGTTGCTTCACGTGTTTAGAGAACGAGGGCCTTATGAGACTCCCAATTGGTGAAAGTGATTTTAAAGCAGTTATTGATCAAAAGTATAACTTTGTCGATAAAACGCTTTTCATTAAAGATGTTATTGAGGAAGCTGCTAAAGTCATTCTTATTACGCGTCCTAGGCGGTTTGGAAAAACCTTTAATCTCTCGATGCTTCAGTATTTTTTTGCAAAAGATGTGAATTCAATTCCGACACAGGGACTTTTTGACGGTCTTAAAATCTCTCGGGAGTCCGTTTATGAAGAATACCAAGGACAATATCCTGTCATTTCTCTCTCTTTTAAAGATGTGAAGGAAAATAATTTTGCGTCGGCCTATGACAAAATTTATGAAATTATTATGAATCTCTATGATGGGTTTTCATATCTTCAAGAGAGTGAGTTTCTTACGGAGTTTCAAAAGTCTTCTTTTTCTCGAGTTTTAACAGGAAAAGCCAATCAAGCTCAACTTGAAAACGCTCTCCAAACCCTCACAAAATGTCTCTTTTTTCATCATCGACAGCAGCCGATTGTTCTCATTGATGAATATGATACGCCCATCCATGCGGGGTATCTCAATGGATTTTATGATGAAATTATCAAGTTTCTTCGCAGTTTTTTCAGTGCAGGACTTAAAGATAATACGCTTTTACACAAAGCTGTCTTAACAGGCATTTTACGTGTTTCGCGCGAGAGTTTGTTTTCAGGGGTAAATCATTTAGATGTCTTTTCTGTTTTGAGTCCTCGATATAGTTCTTATTTCGGATTTACAGAGACTGAAGTGACAGATCTCTTGAAGCAGGCTAAAATGGAAGATAAGCTCCCGCAAGTGAAAGACTGGTACAACGGATATCATATTGGAGAGTCAACCCTTTATAATCCTTGGTCTATTATTAATTTCATTCAGAAAGAAGGCGTTTTTGACCTCTATTGGGTGAATACTTCTGATAACGATCTTATTAAAACGTTGATCGCGAGCTCGGGGTTTCTTTTTAAAGATGCTTTTGAAGGTCTTTTTCAAGGGAGTTTTCTTGAGCGGCGTCTTGATGAAAACATTGTTTTTTCGAGTCTTCAAAAAAAGAATGAAACGGCTGTTTGGAGTCTATTTTTAATGACGGGTTATTTAACAGCTCTTTCCCATGAAAAAACAGAGCGAGGAACTTTTGGAACGCTTGCCATTCCTAACAAAGAAGTTAAAGCTCTCTTCCGCATTATTATAGAGGAATGGTTCTCAAGGGATTATGGGCTCGACTGGTATGATCAGTTTCTGAACGCTCTTTTAACCGGGAACATAGAAAAATTCTCTTCTGAATTAAAGAAGATCATGGAGCACACTGTGAGCGTCCATGATACGGGAGGAAGCCCTGAAGCTTTCTACCATGGCCTTATGATTGGTCTCACAGCAAGTCTCCATGCCTCTCCTTTTTATGATACTAGGTCCAATCGAGAGAGTGGTTCGGGACGATATGATTATGCGATTATTTCAAGGGATGATCAAAAGCTGAGTATTCTCATGGAATTCAAGCAGGTTAAAGAGATGGGAGATAAAGTACTTTCAGAATTGAAGATGACGGATCTCCTCAAAAAAACAGCAGAAGCTGCTTTGGATCAAATCTCTCAAAAATCTTATTGTGCCGAGATTGAGCAGCGGGGGCTCACGCGCGTCTTAAAAATAGGCTTGGCGTTTTCGGGTAAGAAGTTTTGCCTCCTTCATACTCTTCTCTAGCGTAAGATAGGCCCATGATTTTTCAAAGCAAGCTTTTTGCGCTTCGATTTTTTACAGCGCTGTGTATTGCGCTTCTTGCAGGCATGGAGGTGGATCTTTTTGTGCCAAGTTTTCCAGAACTTATCCATGTCTTTCAGTTAACCCCTTTTATGGTCCAATTGACGTTAAGTCTTAACTTCATTGCCTATTGCACCTGTGCTCTCTTTACGGGGGCTTTGGGAGATCGGTTTGGAAGACGTCCCGTTCTTTTATGGGGGATTTTTATTTTTGTTGTGGGGAGCCTTTTATGTGTTATGGCTCCAAATTTCCCTGTTTTGCTGCTCGGGCGTCTTTTACAAGGCGTTGGCATTGCAGGGCCTGCCACTTTGGGGTATTTTGTGATTATGGATGAATGCCCTGTCGAAAAGCATACTTCTCTTCTGGGGATGCTGAATGGTATGGTGACGTTTGGAATGGCTTTTGCACCGGTTCTTGGAAGTTATGTTACCCTTTACTTTGGATGGCGATCTAACTTCATCGTTCTTTTAGGTCTTGGGGTTCTTGTTTTTGGAGCGTCCTTCTGGGCCATACCCAGAAGATCCATAAATCCATCTATTTCTCTTTCCCCAAAGGTTTATGGTCCTCTTTTAAAATCTTCTAAAATATGGTTCTTTATGGGGGCTCTTTGCTTTTTTAGTGTGCCTTATTGGGTGTTTATTGGGATTTCACCGCTTCTTTATATGGAAAATTTAGGTGTTTCTCTAAAAGAGTTTGGATTTTATCAAGGGTCTATTGCTTTAACTTTTGGATTTGTTTCTATTACAAGTGGTCTCTTGATCACATGGTTTGGGAAAAAAAGTTGTCTTACGGCCGGGCTTCTCTCCTGTGCTTTTAGTGCCTTATTTTTGGGGATGCTTTCTTTTTTAGGAAAATCAACACCTTTATTGATTACGATTGGGATGCTTCTTCTTGCTGTCGGAGTTGTTTTTCCGATTAACATTTTTTACCCAGACTTTATTCATATTTTTGAGAACTCAAGAGGGCGCATTAATGCCTTGTTTGTTTTTTTTCGTTTGAGTCTGACAGCTTTTTTTCTAGAGCTGGTGAGTTCAATCTATGGAGGGCAGTTTTCTTTGATTGGACTTTCTATCGTTTTGATGATTGGTGCCTCTCTTTTGCTGAGCTGGTATATACTTTCAAAAAAATGGATTTCTTTAAATTAAACGATGTAAAAACAACAAATTAAAAATTTATTTAAAAAAATAATAGCATTTTTATTTTTTTTGCTATAATCTAATATGTTTTAATTTTTGGTAAACGAATCTTTAACCAGGACTTCATAATGATCTTTCAAAACAAGCTTTTTGCGCTTCGATTTTTTACGGCTGTTTGCATCAATCTTCTTGCAGGAATGGAAGTCGATCTCTTTGTGCCAAGTTTTCCAGATCTGATTCGGGTTTTTGATCTCACACCCTTTATGGTCCAATTAACCTTAAGCCTTAATTTTATTGCTTATTGCACTTGTTCTCTTTTTACGGGGGCCTTGGGCGACCGCTTTGGAAGACGCCCTGTTCTTTTATGGGGAATTTTTATGTTTGTCGTGGGGAGCTTTTTATGTGTGATGGCCCCTAATTTTCCGATTTTACTCTGGGGCGCATGTTACAAGGGGTTGGGATTGCAGGACCTGCCATTCTCGGATATCTCATTGTTGCTGATGAGTGCCCCGTTGAAAAGCAAGCCTCTCTTATGGGAATTTTAAATGGCATGGTGACATTTGGAGTGGCTTTTGCACCTGTTATTGGAAGCTATGTGAATTTTTACTTCAATTGGCGTGCCAATTTTATGGTTCTTTTGGGGCTTGGACTTCTCGTTTTTGCAACGTCCTTTTGGGCCGTTCCTGTTAAGCCTTCAAATCCTGCCATTTCTCTTTCTCCAAAAGCTTACTTTCCTCTTTTAAAGTCTCTTAAAATATGGGTATTTGTCGGGGCCATTACCTTTTTCTGTGTTCCTTATTGGTTTTTTATTGGAATTTCTCCTCTTCTTTATATGGAAAACTTAGGTGTTTCATTGAAAGAATTTGGATACTATCAAGGATCAATTGCGCTTACCTTTGGTTTGATTTCTTTTACGAGTGGTCTTTTGATCAAGTGGTTTGGAAAAAAAATCTGTCTTAATGCAGGGCTTGGGGTATTTGGGTTAAGTTCAATATTTTTATTAGCCCTTTCTTTTTGGGAGCATCAAACCCCCTTGATGATTACCCTTGGGATGCTTTTTCTGGCTGCAGGAATTATTTTTCCTGTTAATATTTTCTATCCAGACTTTCTTCATATTCTTGAAGACTCTAAAGGCAGGAGCGCCGCTTTATTTACTTTTTGTAGGCTCATGCTCACTGCATTTTTTCTCGAATTTATAAGTGCTATTTACGGAGGAAAATTCTTTTTAATCGGTATCTCGCTCTTTTTAATGAGCTTTTTGGCTGTTTTTTTGAGCTGGATTATTATAAAGAAAAAGTGGATCTCGTATGATCAATAAAGAATTTTTCTTAATTTTAGCCTGCAGTTAGATATTCTAATACGTGAACACGATTAAAGAGAGAGAGCAGATTTCTAAGTTTAACCCCCTGTTCACTTAAGAGGTGAGGATCTTTTTCAAAGATGAGACGAGCTTCTTTTTGAGCCATCTCCAAAAGATCTTTGTGTTCATAAAGGTCAGCCACTTTAAAAATATCATATCCACTTTGATGGACACCCAAAAGATCGCCAGATCCTCGGAGGCGTAAGTCTTCTTCTGCAATTTTGAAACCGTCATTTGTCTCTCTTAAAATGCTCAAACGTGAGCGTGCGATTTCAGAAAGACCCTCGGCATAAAGGAGAAGGCAAGAAGATTCATCTTCACCCCGTCCCACCCGACCTCTTAATTGATGAAGTTGGGAGAGACCAAAACGTTCTGCATGTTCAATGACCATGAGGCTCGCTTCTTTAATGTCGATCCCCACTTCAATGACTGTGGTGGAGACAAGGATTTGAATATCACCCCGTGCAAAAGAGCTCATAACATTTTCTTTTTCAACAGATTTCATCTTACCGTGGAGGAGACCTACTACCTTCTCTCCAAAAACATGCTGAAGGGATAAAAATCTCTCCTGAGCTGCAGTTAGGTCGAGCTTTTCTGACTCTTCAATCAGGGGGCATATCCAATAAATACGTTGATTTTTTTCAAGAATACGTGTGATGCCATTAATCACGTCATCAATTCTATTTAAAGGAAGAACCCGTGTTGTAATGGGCTTTCTATTTTTTGGTTTTTCATGAAGAACGGAAATCCCCATATCCCCAAAATTGACCAACTGTAAAGTCCTTGGAATGGGTGTTGCGCTCATAGCGAGAATATCCGAATGGCGTCCTTTTTTAAAAAGTTTAAGACGTTGTTCGACGCCAAAGCGATGCTGTTCATCCACAACAACAAGTCTAAGATCTTTGAAGATAACATCATCTTCAAGGAGAGCATGTGTGCCAACGACGAGAGACAAAACACCCTCTTTAAGTCGATTCTTAACATCTTTCCCATGCTTTCGTTGAGAAGAGCTTCCTGAAAGAATATCCAGAGAAAGCCCTAAGGACTCAGCCCAAGGAGACATTGTTTTAAAATGTTGTTGCGCAAGGATTTCTGTCGGGGCTAGAAAAGCAACTTGAGCATTTTGATCGCTTATTTGAAGAGCAGCAAGAAAAGAGACGACAGTTTTTCCAGAGCCCACATCTCCTTGAAGAAGACGCAACATACGCCTTGATGAAGAGAGGTCTTCAGAAATTTCTTTGAAGACACGTGTTTGACACACCGTGAGTTCAAAAGGCAAAGACTTCAAAAACGAAGGGATACGTGTTGATGCGGGTGTAGATAGTCCTGATTTTGTAAAAGAAGTCGTGCGTGAGAGAAGAAGGGTGAGTTGTTGAGCCAAGAGTTCATCATAGGCAAGTCGCTGACGCGCGGGACACGTCGGTAAAAAATCGATGGGTTTTGGACAGTGAAGAGTTGTGAGGGCCTCTTTCCAGCTGGGCCACTGACGCGTCTGTAAAAGTTCTGGACGCAACCATTCATCAACATCGGGCGCCATTTTAAGAGCTGTCTGAGTGACGCTCGCTACAACTTTGTTTGAAAGACCCGCGGTGAGGGGATAAACAGGGGAAGATCCTCGGAAATCAGGGAGAGCCGCAGGGGCGCCAATATAATCTGGATGATTGATTTGAAATTTTTTTCCATAAAAAGTGGGGCGTCCGCTGACAAGAACATCTTGAAAGAGCATTAATTTCTTTTGGAGGTATTGGAAATTGCTGTTAAAAAACATAAGATCAAAGGAGCCGGTGTCATCTTCAACATGAACTTTAATAGGGCCTCCTTTTCGTGTTGGCCTTGAAATCTGGTTGATTCTGACAATGAGGGTGATAAAAGTATCCTCTTTAAGGGTGTGCGCAGATCTGAGATAAGCATGAATACTTGGAAAGTAAAGGCGTTCAACGAGTCTATGGGGAAAAAAGAAGAGAAGATCTTGAAGAGAGTCTCCCACAAGATTTTTGAGAAGCATTCGTGTTCTGGGGCCAACGCCAGGAAGAGACGATAAAGGGTAGTTCAAGAAGTTTTCCAAGGCAGGGAACCTTTTAAAAGAGAATTTAAAAGAAAATTTCCTGGGGATCATATCTCAAACAAGAGGATAAAGACAAGATGACAGTTCTTTCGATTGAAACGTTTAAATTAGAATTTTTTCCACAATTTCCAAAAGGAAGTCGCATTCTAGGAATTGATGTCGGACGCAAACGTATTGGGCTTGCGCTCTCGGATCCCTGTTTTATGATTGCGTCGCCCTTTAAGGTTATCGATAGAAAAACCTTTGGAGACGTCTCAGGGCAAATTTTAAAAATTATTGAGGCTGAAGATGTTGCAGGGCTTGTTGTGGGGCTCCCCCTCGAGATGAGGGGAGATGAAGGGAGATCTTCTCAGTCGGTACGACACTTTGTGTATAATTTTCTTAAATTGAAAGACCTCTCTGTTGTGTTTTGGGATGAGCGATACTCAACGGTGGCCGTGACACGAACGCTTCTTGAGGCCGACATGTCACGTGAAAGGCGCTCTCAGGTGGTTGATAAAATGGCCGCAAGTTTTATTTTACAGGGGTTCTTAGATGCTTTAAAGGGAAGTTTTACGCTCTAAAGCACAGTATTTTCTATCTGATTTTAAAGGAACAAAGGGGATGAATGGGGAAAATTTAAGTCTGTATTGGGGTGTTCCTTTTTTAGGTGTCTTGTTGTCCCTTTCTCTTGGGCCTTTGATCCTTCCAAAATTATGGGCGCGACATTCTGGAAAAATCCTCAGTATTTGGTCTTTGGGTCTTATGATTGGGATGGTGAGTTTTTTTAAGGACAATGCTCTGCATAAGCTCCTTGAAACCCTTATCCATCATTACTTTCCTTTCATTATTTTTTTAGGGACGCTTTATATTCTCTCAGGAGGACTTTGGATTCGCACTAAATTTGCGGGCACTCCTTTTAAAAACACGTGTCTTCTCATTGGAGGGACTCTTCTTGCGAGTATGATTGGAACAACGGGTGCTTTGGTGCTTACAATAAGGCCTCTTTTAACCTCAAATAAAGGAAGACTTTCAAGAGCTCACCTTGTAATTTTTTTGATCATACTCGTGGGGAACATTGGAGGCGCTTTGACGCCTCTTGGGGACCCGCCACTTTTTTTAGGATATTTAGAAGGGGTTGATTTTTTTTGGGTTCCAAAGAACCTAGGAGGGCCTTTTTTAATGATGGCCATCCCTATTTTAATCTTATTTTATATAACAGATCACTTTTATTGGAAAAAAGAAACGTCACGGTATCTTCTGCCTCTCAGAGAAAAATTTACCTTTGAGGTGAACGGAAAATTGAATCTTTTTCTTTTTTTTGGCGTTGTTTGTTTGCTTTTGGGGTCAAAGATTTGGAAAGATTTAGGGGATCTTCATGTGTTTGACCTTTCCATTACAATTTCAAGTCTTTTAAGAGAGGGAGGATTCATCATTCTTTCTCTCGTATCTTGGATTATGACACCTAAAATTTACCGAAAGCATAATGGATTTTCTTGGCATCCTTTTTGTGACGTTGCAAAGGTTTTTTTAAATATTTTTGTAACCCTCATGCCCATTTTTTTAATTCTTGAAGCAAAAGAGAAAGGAGAACTTCAATTATTGATGCAATTTTTTGGGTCTTATGCACCTGCTCTCTATTTTTGGCTTACAGGGATGTTTTCTGCTTTCTTGGACAATGCTCCAACCTATCTTGTTTTTTTTAAAATGACAGGGATGGACGTTCAGACTCTCATGACGGAAGGGTCTAAAAATTTGATTGCCATCTCATGTGGGGCTGTATTTATGGGCGCTTTAACTTATATTGGCAATGCTCCTAATCTTATTGCAAAGGATATTGCAGAGACAGAAGGCATTGAAATGCCGGGATTTTTTAAGTATTTAATCTGGGCTTCTCTTATTCTTTTACCGCTTTTTGGGGCTATAACCTTCTTTTTTCTTTTTTAAGGAAATATATGTCCTTGCATCAATTACTTAGCTTTGGTACACTCCAAACTTATAATAATAAAAACGTCTCCTTTAGTCGGAGCGTAGCGCAGCCTGGTAGCGCATCACGCTGGGGGTGTGAGGGTCGTGGGTTCAAATCCCGCCGCTCCGACCATTTTTCCCCCACAAATCTTATTGCTGGTCTTATGTAATTGCTTCTTAGTGATGCTTTAGAGATTTTATTGTTTTAGGATGATGCTTCATCTACTTTAAAAAGTTGAATCGTGCTCTAAAGAAAATTTTATAGTTACTATCTTATGTTTAAGGAAAAATAAAAATATTCATTGGTTTTTATACAGTGCTACTGTTAAGATTATGATGAATTCCTCTTCGTATTGCTGGTGCAGCTGCTGGTGCAGGTATGGTACTTGCTGTACTCGATGTAACAAAAGCGGGCGTTGTTGAAGCATCATCATCATGTGCTTCTATTCTAAGAGAGGCTTCTAGAGAAATAAGAGGTTGTTGTTTGAGTAAAATTTTAATATAGTTGTCTAACGGTTCGTCATAATCTATTGATATTCCTGGAATTACTTCGGCTTTTAATCCGGAGCAAAAATAAAGTTGATGACCCATAACTTTTTTCGAGGCTTTAGGCCCTTTTAATAAGAAATGTATCCAACTTGACTTCTTAATAACATAGTGAGTTCTGTAAACTTTAATCCTATCTTCTTTTTTTTTTATGTTTAAGGCGTTCTCAAAAAGCTGTAAAATATTTTGACCAAGAGCTTCTTGAAGATGAGGAGTAACATCTTCTGAAAAAATTTGGCTAATTTCATCCATGTGTAAAGCAGGAAAGCTTTTGGTTTTATCCAAAAAATCTGGGACATAATCTACTGCAAAAAACATATATATGTTTCCGCAGTCTATTAAAATTTTTCCATCATCATAATAAATGTATATAGGTCTTTTTGTAGTTTTAACTCTGGAGATTTTTGGAAAACTGGGGATTGGATTATCAACGACAGGGTCTTCTTTTAAACTTTCTTTTATTAATCTTGTAAAACTTTTGATATAGTTTGTTCCCATAGACTTAGGATCTTCTCCAGCCTGAAGACATGAAAATCTCCCCATACTTTGTACTTGAAGTACAAAAGAGAAATAAACAAACATAAAAATGAATAATTTTGTTAAAGACCAAAACTTCAAAATTTAAGGTTTTCCTGACTCAAAAATTTGTTTAAAAACATACAAAACGATCCGCGATATAATTCATGTTTGCATTATAATCTGTTCTTTTGAAGAGAACAATAAGCTTTTCCTGATTGGGTAGACTTAAACTAATATAAATCTCAAATAATAATCGAGGTAAGGATTTGAGAGCTCAAGTTTTAGGAAAATCGTAGATAAAAAATCCCCAAAATATTTTTTGCATGCATTGTTTAAAGTTCCTTTAGGAAATTACATTTAATTTTAAGGCTAAATTTCTAAAGAACCCTAATTTAGCTGGATTTCTTCCATTTTACATCGGGTTTTTCTTTAAAGTCCTTTTGAATCATGGGATTAAATCAAGAAGTGTTCGAAAGTATTATTGGAAAGAGACTCCGGTGCTCGAAAAAGCTCCTGGTCCTGTCAAGGCAGTTTGTTGAACACCAGATATGTTTTTGGCCTTACCAGTGGTAGGAATTTGTGTTCCTCGATGAGAAAATGCCTCTGGTCCAGTAAGAGGGTACTGTTGTTGTTTAACAACACCAAGTGGATTTTTTGTATTTTCAGAAGAATGAGAAAATGCTTCTATACCAATGAGGGGTCTTTGAGTTGTAGGAGATCGTAAAAACAAAGACCGAACTCTTAAAAGAAGGCCGCTTAAACCGTTCGGTTTTTTTGAATCCGGTAGAGGGGTACTTTCGGCTCTTTGCACCTTTAAGTCTTCTAATTTTGAAACCGGGTGCTCTGCCACAAGAGGTGAGACCGGAGATTCAAGATCAATTTCAGTAAGAGAAGCAGCAGCTCTAGCTGTTCCTGTTCTTTCCAGTGGACGACGTTGATCTAAGGAAGAGATTCCAAGAGAGGGGCTGGATAGATCCTTTACAGGAGATGAGCTTGCTCTGTCTGGTAGGTTGTCGAGGAGAGTTTGACGTGTGTTTGCTAATTTTGAAAGAAGTTCTGATCGTCTTGAGGTCAGAGGCTTCTGGGCCGGTAAAATTACGCTGGAGGACCTAGGTTGATCACCTTCTAAAGAAGGTCCGCGTCCTTCCTGATGGACTAGGGGGGCAGCGCTCGAACTTATTAGGGAAGTAGAAGGAGATGAGGCCATATTTGAAAGATCATTGTCTTGGGACACTGGGATTGGAGGATGAGAGACATTTGAACCTGAAAAAGATTCTTCTCTATAAGATGAGTGAGGAGGGGGTGTAGGTGTAGGCGTAGGCACAACCAAATCTTCGTCGAGCTCAGGACGAGAGGAAGGTTCGTGTCCTGGCAGTAATGGTTTTGAAGAATGTATGGGTCCTAAAAGTCTTATTGAATGCTCATTGCTGGGAGCGACCAAAGAGCCTCCAACCAAAGAAGGTAGAACAAGATCAACTCGCTCAGAAGATGTACGTTCAACGGGGATTAAAGAGGGTACAGATTGATCTCTTAAGTCTAAAGGTAAAGGTCTATCAAGAGTAGATGCACTTGAGTGTGAGCGAGGTCTTACTAAACTATTGCTGCTTTCACTTAAGGCTAAATGAAGAGGAGCCGAACGTAAATTTCGATTATATACTCTGAGTGGGCGATTTCCCCTTGGAAAATCAGCTCCTGAATAATCAGCTCCTGAATAATCAGCATCCTCCCCTTTTCTTTGACTAACAGCAACTGTTGGTATCAAAGGAGATGGTACTAGTTCCAATGAAGATGGAGAAAGTGGGATAGGAGAACTCAAATCTCTGGCAGCGGAGAGATCAGGAGCATTTTCAGATGGTAGAGGTAATGGTGAGTTGTCTCTTGGTGGGCGAGATAGGGTTTCGACAAGTTTTGGGGAGGCACTGCCGGGAGCGGCCAAAGGGGCATTAAAAGAGGGTAAAAGACTATCTCGATCAGAAGATGTACGATCAACGGAGCTTAAAGAGGCCGCAGATTGATCTCTTAAGCCTAAAGAGGGAAATGGCTGAGATAGAGAAGCATGAGAGCTTTCTAGGAGATCTTTATTCAAGGAACTTTGATTAAAACCCAGGGATTTTAGGGGTGTGAATTTTTTGGCGTGTGGAGTTAAAATAGGGCTATCAAGAGTAGATGCGCTTGAGTGTGAGCGAAATCTTACTGTCTCCCGATGATCGTCTAAATTATCTCTTCTTTCTCCTAACACTGAACCAAAAGGAGCTGCAGAAACTGAGCGTGATTTTAGATTAAATACTTTAGCGGGTGGATTTTCGACCGGATACCTAGCTCCAGAAAAATTTGTGCCAAAAGAATGGCCTTTTTCCTGATGATTAGTTATTGATAACAGCAATGAATCTTCATTTTGATCCTGATTGTCGGCATCAACCCTTTGTGTCGAAGGAGATTGTACTGGGTTCAAAGAAGATGGAGAAAGAAGAGCTGCTAAGGGCTGAACAGAGCTTGAATCCGAGAGAAAAGTAGGAGATGGCATCTTTGCTTGTCTGTCATTTGTATTCGGTGTTACAGCAGTCGTTGCTCTCATTTTCGAGG
>NCGZ01000049.1 GCA_002257235.1 Alphaproteobacteria bacterium 16-39-46 | reverse complement strand
TTCAACGAAGGCTTCAACGGCCCATCCTTCAACGAAGGCTTCAACGGCCCATCCTTCAACGAAGGCTTCAACGGCCCATCCTTCAACGAAGGCTTCAACAGTAAAACATCCTTCAACGAAGGCTCCTACTGTTAAATCTTCGACGGTTACTCCTGTTGTTGGTCCAAATAACGATGTTCCTTCTTCCTACACAACCACAACAACGGAAGTAGAATATAGTTATGGTTCTGGAATGCAGCAAAATCCATCAGATCAAGATTTGCAAGGCCTTGAACGTAATCAACAACTAGAGGACGAAATGGACGTAATTCCAACTTCATCTTCTACATCATCCGCTGCCTCATACGCTGTGCCTTCTTCTGAGAAGGATGCAATAGGCCCCAATGAGTAATAAAAAATAAAACTTATCTATAATATTACTAAACAAACAGCGGAAAAATCTTTCCGCTGTTTGTTTATGTCTCCCCTCAAAGCTCAAAAAAATAAGCTCTGATTCTTTTGCCAACCTGTGAAAAAACTTGCCCTCGAATGGATAAAAAAAGGGCCAGATCTCGAAAGATCTGGCCAAGTCAAACAGGGAGGCTTTACGTCTAAAAAGACGTAAATGGGTTCCGAAGAACCCGGTTTCAGGCATTGCGCCCGAACTCGTAAAAACTCGTGAAACTTAAGTGTTTCAAACTGTGTTCCCTATAAATATGTATTTTTTAATAAAGTGCAACAGTTATTTATGCATGGAATATATGCATAAATCTCATGATGTTCGTTTGGGCTGATAAATCAAAGAGATCTTCGTGTTAAGAGGGGGTACCCACCAAATTACATTCCGCAATTTTTGCAATTAAAAAATCTCTAAAAACACCAATGCGCTTTGAATTTCTTAATTCCTCTGGATAGACATAGTAAGCTTGAACCTGAGGCGTCGAGATTTCAGGGAGAATCCGAATGAGCTCTTCATCAGTATTTTCAGCTTTTTCCTTTAAAATAGAAACTAAATATTCTGGTAAAACCCCAATTCCGATTCCTTTTTGAATCGCAATCATAATTCCTTGAATATTATTAATACTAAGATAGGGCTCATGAAAATGCCCCCGAGGAAGACCAAGGCTCAAAATCCAATTAATATCTTCAACTGGATGAATTCCACCCCCTTGGCTAAAAGAAATTAAGGCATGATTTTTTAGATCTTGAAGTTTATCTGGCACACCTCTTTTTTTAAGATATCCTTGTGCTGCATAAATATTAAGACCATAGGACATTACTTTTCGCTGAACCAGTTCAGGGCTTCGCGACGGAATTATTCGAATACCAACATCAGCCTCTCTCCGCGTAAGATCAAGTTCACGATCATCTAATATAAGATCAACTTTAATGTCTGGATACAAAGCCATAAACGCATCAAGATGGGGAACAAGCCAAAGAGCCCCAAAAGCAACTGTTGTTGTCACTTTTAAAGTACCTTGAGGCTGTTCTTTATTTTCAGTAATAAGAGATTCCGTCATCGCAAGTTTTGCAAAAATTTCCTTTACAGCCGTATAAAGAACTTCTCCTTGTTCTGTCATAATCAACCCACGAGGATGTCGATGAAACAATGAAACATGCAAAGACTCTTCGAGACCTAAAATTTGACGGCTTATGGCGGATTGACTTAATGAAAGATTTTCTCCTGCTTGCGTAAAACTTCCTGCTTGTACAACAGCATAAAACGTTCTTAACTTATCCCAATCCATTCTCATACGCGTTCACCTTTATGGAAATTTTTTTAAAGTACAATCTCCGTCAATCTTTCTCTTGAATATATTTCAAGGCCTCTAAAGCCGCCATACACCCAAGCCCCGCTGCCGTTACAGCTTGACGATAGATCTTATCTGCAACATCTCCTGCGGCAAACACCCCTGGAATTGCTGTCTGCGTTGTTCCCGGAAGGACTGAAAGATATCCTTCCCGATCCATCTCAAGCTGTCCTTTAAAAATATCTGTCATCGGTTTATGTCCAATGGCAACAAAAACCCCCTCAACATCAAGAACGCTTTCCTCTCCTGTCATCGTGTCTTTTAACCGAACACCTGTCACTTTCCGATGAGGAATCGTATCTCCTTTAATTTCCTGAATTTCTTTATTCCATAAAACACTCACCTTAGGATGTTTAAAAAGTCTATCTTGCAGAATTTTTTCAGCTCTTAACGTATCTCGACGATGAATAAGTGTCACATGCGTGGCATGATTTGTCAGAAAAAGAGCCTCCTCAACGGCCGTATTCCCGCCTCCCACAATTGCAACTCTTTTATTTTTAAAGAAAAACCCATCACACGTTGCACAGGCTGAAACTCCTGCCCCACGATATGTTCGCTCACTTTCGATATCAAGCCACTTTGCATAGGCCCCTGTTGCAATAATAACAGCATCAGCTTCATAAATCGTCCCAGATTCTCCCTGACCTACAAAAGGTTTTTTAGAAAAGTCGACAGATTCAATCATATCTTGGATAAGCGTGGCACCAACATGTTTCGCCTGGGCCTGCATTTGCTCCATCAACCAAGGCCCCTGAATTGTTTCTGAAAACCCCGGATAGTTTTCAACATCCGTCGTTACCATAAGCTGGCCTCCTGGCTCATTTCCCATAACAACAATTGGGTTAAGATTCGCGCGCGCCGCATAAATTGCAGCTGTAAACCCCGCAGGTCCACCTCCAATAATTAAGACTGGAGATCTTTTCGTATCCGTCATGTATCCTCCCTAAAAGCAGTCTTTAACCCAAATATCATAAATAGGATGGTCTAATGCTGACACCGCAGGACTCGACGCATACATCTTATTTCTAAAAATCAACACCTCTTCTCCTGAGAGAGGGGCTTTTTCATAAATGTCGATATCCACGATGGCTTCTGGAATTTCTTCAGGAGGCGCCTTATAACATCGGTGTACAATAATCTTTAAACGTCCAAAATTAATACTCTTTCCGACACTGGTCTCGATGGTTAAAACACGCCCCGTAATCTTGTCAAGACCTTGTATTAGAACTTTTGAGACTGAAATAAGCACAGGAAGAGACATCTTCGGAAGAAGGGAAGATTCAGCATCTGGAGAATTTTCCTCAGGGTCTTTCAAAGAATCACTTTGTTGCAAGGAAGCTAGATCAAAACTTTCGGCAAACAAGGCTTTTCCGAAGAGGATCGCACAAAAAATCAAAATACCAACTTTGAAAAATCTTAGAAAATATTTCATTCAACTTCCCTCTATCTTTTTTCCTTTTATTAAGGATGGGGAGAGGAAGAATCTTCTGAGGCATCTTCTTTTTCAGAAGGCGACGCCTTCTCTTTTTCCTTATCTTTTCCAAACATGACTTTTCCAATTAAAGATTCTAAATTCACAGAAGATTGTGTGTAAAGAATTTCGCCATGAGGAGGAAGGATTTCATCGGCGCCTCCCGGAACAAGAGCCATAAATTTACCTCCCAAAAGTCCATCGCTGGAGACTTCTGCCGCTGTATCTGTTGGAAGTTTAACCGTTGGATTAAGCGTCATTGTGACAACGGCCAAATAAGTTTTAGGATCCAATATTACATTCGAAATGGTCCCTACTTTTATGCCACTCATTTTAACATCGCTGCCCACAACCAGACCATCAATACGATCAAATTTTGCTGTTACAGGATATCCTTTTGTAATAGAGGACTTACTACTGGTGTAAGCAAAAGTTAAAAGAGCAATTGCAAAAATAAGAACAATTGTTCCCATAAATGTTTCTAAGATATTTTGACGCATAAAATTAATTCCCAACTGATTTTATTAAACAAAGCGGTTAAACCTTCTCTTGAGGTCCCTTAATCATCTCTTCATTTGGAGTCCATCGAACATAACCACAATTCACGGAGACAACGGGGAGTTCTAAAGAATTCTGACGTTGAAAAAGCGTTGCCGCCCAATTTGGGACACAACGTCTTTGATTTCCAGAAAAAGTTTTTTGTAAAGGAATGTTCTCACGTATAAAATGGATCCACCCATACCATTCTGGAGAAATATTGGTGGCCTCAGGGCATCCATGATAGATTACAATCCTCTTTTCAGGGCCCCTTCCAGCTCTTTTTTTAGAAAATACTTTTTTATAGTAACGATTCCCATAGCCATCTTCTCCCTCAAAATGAAAACTTTTGAGACGCAAAAAAAGATGAATAAAGTATTGCCTGAATCTAAGCATATCACAATATACCTAAGAAAAAAGTTCTGGTAAAGAGGTCTTACACCACTTATCCCACATTAATGCTTCAAGAAAACCATAAAGACATCATTCCAAAAGTTCAAGAGATCTCTCACACTCTTGATTTTGTTAAAATTAAAAAACCTCTCGACACTCCCTCATTTTAAGACTTATCCAAGCCATTTCCCCTTAAAAAGGACCTCTTAAAAAAATTCCTTAGAAATAGTATAATTTTTACTAGCGTCTTTTTTTAAGATGCGCTATAGAAAATCAGAGAGCATAAGTTTATGAATAAGGCCGGATTAGCTCAGTTGGTAGAGCAACTGATTTGTAATCAGTAGGTCGGGAGTTCGAGTCCCCCATCCGGCACCAGATGCATTTAAAGCTTATGATATTGTTAGGAGCCGGAAAAAAGAGAATTTCTTCTTAAAGTTTTCAGGATTTAAAGGTTCTTAAATAAATTTTTGAGGGATGAGGAAAATATTATGAATCGATTAATCTATCTATTTGCGCTGGTAACAGCTATTTTTGTAGGAACAAGTGCATACGCTGATTTACCTGAAGTTGGGTCTGTTGTTCAAGGTTCTGTCCCTGTCGGCCATTATAACGTCCCCTTGCCAGAAGGCTCCTGGACAGTTTTAAAAGCTTCTGAAGTTCAAGAAACACGCGGCGTGACATTTAAATATAGTCCCATCGGTCATGTCCCCATGTACAAACTCGTTCTGGCGCAAGCCCACCAAAACTTGCTTTCAGGGATTGTCAGAATTGATGCCACGGCGACCTTTGAATCAAATGAAGGATATTCATCCCCCCATCCGATTACTTTGAAAAATGCCTACCATGCGGAATCTTTCTTCACCGTCGGAAATGCCCGTGGAAAGCCAAGTGGCATGTTCATTGAGCCTTATCACTTTCTCTCCAGCAACTTTGGAGGCATTGTAAAAGACTTTATCGATAGCAATCACTTAACGGTCTCAGAGTCAGCCTTTGTTGCCGTAAACTTTAATCTCGTTAAGCATGGTGGATTTTTGAAAATTCAATACATCTTTAATCCAGGAGCTCAAGGAGGCACTTTAAGCCGCAGCCATGCTGACGCTGGACATTGGCATCCAACACACCATGAGCTTTGGGAACAAAATGAGAAGTCCATTTTAGAGCACTACACACAATGGGCAAAATCTTTCCAACCTCAAGTGGTTGCAACGCTTGGAAACTAAGTTTCTGTTTTCGTTACAATATTGAAAAAGGGCCAAGCTTGGCCCTTTTTCTTTGCATAAAGGAGACTCTCATGAACACTCATAATTTTTCGGCAAATCATACGGGGGGCGACAAATCCCTTTTAAATTATTTAAAAGGGTCAATGATGCTTTTGGAAAGTCTCTGTCATGGGCACGTTGCAGAAGACCTCTCTTCCAATATGAATCAAGCCGTCCAGTGTGTTGTTAACGCCCTTTCCCAAGGACACCCCCTCCTTGTCTGTGGAAATGGGGGGTCTGCTTCTGATGCGATGCATATCGCTGGAGAACTGGTGGGGAGATTTCATATCAATCGAAAAGCCTATAAAGTTATTTCCTTGTCCTCAGATCCCGCAATTTTGACATGTCTTGCCAATGATTTTGGGTATGAAACAGTTTTTGAGCGTCAGGTTGAAGCTTATGGTGAAACAGGCGGCGTTCTTTTAGGAATCAGTACCAGTGGAAAATCTCCCAACGTTTTAAGAGCTTTTAAGAAAGCACAGGACATGGGAATGACGACCATTGGACTCACAGGCCAAGGAGGACATCACGATAAAATGGGCGGATGTGATATTATTCTTTCCGTTCCAAGTCCTTCCACTCCTCGGATTCAAGAAATTCATACATGTCTCTATCATTATTTATGTGCACGTGTCGAAGAAGCACTCGCCGCAACACCCCATTGAAAGAAATTTTTAATGCGTCTTAAACTTGTTGTTGCCTGTCTTCTAAAAAATGCCCAAGGCGAAGTTCTCATTACAGAGAGACCTTCTGGAAAATTCATGGAGGGATACTGGGAGTTTCCGGGAGGAAAGATTGAAGCTGGTGAAACGCCCGAGGGGGCTCTTATTCGCGAAATGAAAGAAGAGCTTGGAGTTTCTCTGAGAGAGGAAGATCTCACCCCCTACAGTTTTATTTCTTATCCTTATGAAGAGTTTCATGCACTTGTGCCCGTTTTTTCTGCAAATAAATGGGAGGGCGAGCTAACTGGCCTTGAATCTCAACGATTTTGTTGGGTCTCTCCAAATGAGATTTCTCAATTTTTAATGCTGCCAGCAAATCTACCTATTGTCACCCAATTGAAAAATGACACAGCTTTTTTCTCTTAAAGAATTCAATTTTTAAGCTTTCCGAGATTGGTCCAATTTGATTTCATAGATCTGTTTTAGCAAATCGGCCCATAAGGCATGGACCTTAGAGAACTCTTCTCTCATTTCTTTTCGAAAACGTTCAGATTCTACATCTACTCTTTGCCGAAAAATTAAAAACTCTTCACGGTTTTCTTTAATATCTCCTTTAACAATCTGGTAAAAAGCATACCACACGGCAACCATTGAGGTGATAATTGTTAAAATAACTGTAAATGCTTGTGTCCAATCCATTTTAAACTCTATCCTTAGGCTTTTTTATGAGATTGATCCAACTTAATCTCATAAATCTGTTTTTCAATATTACATATTTTTTCAAGAAGACTTGCCCATAAGGCATGGACTTTAGAGAACTCTTCTCTCGTTTCTTTCCGAAAACGTTCAGAATCGACTTCCACTCTTTGCCTAAAAATTAAAAACTCTTCACGATTTTCTTTAATATCTCCTTTAACAATCTGATAAAAAGCATACAAGACAGCAACCATAAAGGTCATAATCGTCAAAATAACTGTAAATGCTTGTGTCCAATCCATTTTAGCCTCTTAAAAAATTTAACCTATGACTTGAATCATACATTAAATTTGACGAATCGTAAATATTATGAATACTTTTGGGCTAAAATTGTGGTGAAGCTAATCAGGAAGTGAGATAAAAGAAGATTCATTTATAAGATCTTGATCAAATGTTTTTAAATGATAACAGTTGTACTGCTCCCCTTCTGATAAAATCATATAATCTCCAAAATCAGCTTTTCCTTTTAGATATTTTTCTAAAGCAGTAAGGACAACTTCTCTTTGACCAACAATAAGTCTAGGGGAGTCTAAAAATGTAATAACGGCATCATAAATTTCAGAACGTGTGTACTTTTTTGTTTTTAAAACCCAAAAAAATTCAAGAATTGTATAAGATGAGATAAAGATCCTCCCTTTTTGAGAGTATGCTTCTAAAAAATTTTGAGATTTCTTTGCCTGTTCATAATCATCTTCTAAAAAGGCTCTGACCAAAATATTAGTGTCAACACCAATCATATTAATTCCCTTAATTTTTTCTATTCTACAGGACAGACAGCCTGAGCAATAGCATCATCAATATCCTTTAAACTCATTGGGTTTTCCTGATTTGTTCTTTTCCCTTTTCCAAAAAATTCCCTAATATTACGAGCTTTAGGAGAGATCTCTAGTACATTATCTTTTCTTAAGTTAAGAATAAGTTCCGATCCATAATGAAGACCCAGAAAATCCCTCATATTTTTAGGAATGACAATTTGCCCTTTAGAGGATACAACCGTTATAGCGTCCATAACTAACCTCGCAATGAATAAAAAAAATCTACCACAATAGTAAGATAAATCGTCTTACTTTTAAAGTCAATAATTTTTTATCAGTGTAGAAGCAAAATAATAAACGATGCTTTACTTTATACGTCACCTCTTCCCTTAAACCTAAAAAGTGTCTCGATTTTGAAGATCTTCAACTTCCTTAAGACGAACTTTACGCATCTCTTCCATAGGCCCTTGTGGAGAGTCTGGATCATAAAGGTCAATCGCTAACTTTCCATCAAGATGATCAATTTCATGCTGAAGAAGGCGTGCGAGAAACCCTCGCGCCATCCCCTCAATAAGCTCCCCCTCTTCTGTCTGACCTGTATACGTTATTGTTTTATAGCGCCACACTTTTCCCATACGTGATTCTACCGAATAACACGCTTCCCAATCTAGTGTCTTTCCACCTTCTGCTTGAGGAATATAAGAAGGGTTTATAAGAGGGGTCAAGGGCACTAAAAATTCTACATCGCGTCTAAATTTAAGAACATATTCGACAACTTGAAATACAATAATGCGCTTTGAAAACCCGATTTGAGGCGCCGCAAGTCCAGAGGACATATCCATGGTGCTGACCATGTGTTTTAAGGTCTCAATGAGCGTTTTATCTTCAAAAGAGAGCGGAAAGGAAACATTTTCAGCAACGCGCCTTAAGACATCTTGATGACTTTCATTTTCAATAACAAAAAGAGGTAATTTTTTGGGGGCCAACTTTGTCATAATTCTGAGACTCCTAATTTTATCTATATTTTCCAAGCTGTCACATAAATTATCTCAAACGTTAACGGAAAACAATCCTGAATAATCTCATAATATTCAAAGGCTTTCGTCAAAAACGTCGGGGATGTTAACCCTTTTGAACGCGCTACAAGAGAATTTGTTTCAGAGAGCGCCTTGAGATGATGACATAAATCAAGCGGGGTTTCATAAAAAAGCGTTATGGTTTGAGATTCAGAGATGGGGGTCTCAAATCCAGCGCGCTTCAAAAGATTTGCCGCTCCTTTGATATCAATTTGTGGTGCAAAACGTGCAGAAATCCCATTTTTTAAAAGCGTCTCAGCTTTAAAAAAGGCAGTGCGCAATTCCTTTAAAGTTTCCCCTCCTAAAAAAGCCCCCATAAAAAGGCCGTGAGGTTTCAAGGCATGACGTAACTGTATCAAGCTTCCCGGAAGATCGTTCACCGTGTGGAGATGAAGAGCACTTATAATCAGATCAAACTTTTTAGGGGCAAGAGGAAGACGCTCCTCATCAAAAACAAAGTCCGTAAAAAGCCCTTCTGTTAACGGGAATCCTGAAATTAATTGTGCAGGAAAAGGGACCGATTTTATAAATTCGTTTAAGGCTTCCGTCCGAAATCCAAGCGTTAAAATTTCAGGAAAGTCTTTTTTAAAATCTTTAACACGTGCAAGAAGATTATTTTCAACTTCTAAAAGAAAAGGATCTTTAGAATTTAAAAGGGATAACCCTTTAAGACGATGTTGCTTTAACGTCGATTTACAAAAAATTTGAGGGAGAGAGGAAGACGTCATAAAACTCTTTACGCGTCTTTAAAGGGGTGACGCAATGCGTCAATCGCCTTTTTATAATGATTTTTATGAGACAAAATACTTGTTCCTGCCACAAGGACGTCTGCACCATGCGTTAGGGCCCTCTGTGCTGTTTGAGGACCAATCCCACCGTCTACAGAGAGTAAAACAGACAATTTTTTTTGATCAATCAGACGACGAAGTTCTGCCATTTTTAAAAGAGGTTCCTCTTTAAAACTTTGCCCCCCAAACCCTGGAGAAACTGTCATAATAAGAATAAGATCCAACATTTCAAGAAAAGGAAGAACGGTCTCAAGAGACGTTTCTGGATTCAACGAAAGTCCTGCTTTTTTACCAAGACTTTTTATCAAACGTATATCTTCAAGAGGATCGGTACTGGCTTCGGGATGAAACGTAATAAAGTCAGCCCCTGCATCGGCAAAGGCCTTGATAAAAGGCATCACGGGCTGAATCATTAAATGAACATCAAACGGAAGACGTGTTACGGGTCTCAAGGCTTTAACCACCATCGGACCAAACGTAAGATTGGGAACGTAATGTCCATCCATCACATCCCAATGAAGCCAATCTGCGCCCGCATGCTCAAGAGCTAAGACTTCTTCTTTCAAGGCTGCAAAATCAGCTGCAAGAAGGGACGGGGCAATTTTAGGGTGATCATTAACTTTAAGCATTTTCCGGAGACTTTAAAAAAAGGGGACCTTCTTAATATTCATAAGAGGATTCGTATTGATCCAAAGGTAATTGAAATCCCAAGGAAGGGCAAGAAGAAAGCAGAGTGAGAGCGGGCCTAAGTCCCAATAGGTTATATGACCCTGGCTGACGTGAAAGAAAGCGTTCCATAGACTTCTCCCCCCCCCTCCTTTTCACATAAGAGAGAGGGGTATTTTCTTTTAGCAAGGCATCTCTCATTCCTTATGTCTCTCTATGTTTTTCTTGCTTTTTCAGTTTTTTCTCTCAATTCTTTTTGTCCTTGTGCTACTATATGATTTCGGATAAACGTCTTCTTTTCCGTACTCAATTCAAATGAATCATCTGAAGCATCTTTTAATTCATTTATCATTTCGACAAGAAGATTAACGACCCTTCTTTTTTGATGATCTGTTCCGAACGAAGCAAGATAGGTTAAAGCAGTCTCCCTAAACAGGAAAGATTCCACCGTCGTTTCCTCTTCATCCAACCGAGGAAATTCATATGAAGGATCTAAAATTGGATTTAACGCCAAAGAAAATGCTTCTTTCTGATCAGGTGTTCCATAAGCACCGCTAAGCTGTAAAAGAGCGGTATTAAAGCTTTCTTGGTCTTCTTCAATCATGAGAGCTCCTCTAGACTCAGGGTATAAACGCTGAAATAGATTTCTTTTTTGATCCGGTTCACCATAGCGATTAGCCAAGGTTAATGCGCGACCATAGGCTCTTAAATCGAGCGTGGGTGTTTTAGGCATAGAAAGAAAAAAAGTGCTGATATATCTCTTTTGAAGTTCTGTTGCATGCGCCTCAAATAAATTTATAGCAAATGGAATTATGTCACGTAAAAGTTGTTTCTCTTCTAATAAATCATTCCCATAACGCTCGTTCAACTGTTTTAAATTAGGCTGACAGAGAGAATACGGTGTCTGAGCTGTTTCAAATGCAGAGGCCTCTTTCAGTACAGAAATCAAATCAGTCAAGCCTCCTTTTTTTTGGTCAGGCTCCCACCCCCAAAGAAGAAGAAAAATTGATACATCCAAACGACTTGAGATATCTTCTAGGCCCAATAAATGCGCGCAGGCAGGGCGGCACAGAGAGCTTAACACATAAATTTCTGTGTCAGAATCCAGCAAAGCTGAAAATCTCCAACGCTCACGCGGTGGCAAAGATGAATCGTTTAAAGCGTCAAAGACTATGCCAAATTTTTCTTCTTTACTTAGGTAAGAATCAGCCTCTTGCGCTCTCCTTAATCTGATTGTTAAGAATATATTCAGACTTTGTATCCGCAGCTCATAAGGTAAATCCTTCTGAAACAGAAGAACATGCGTTAAAGTAACAAGGGCTGTTTTTCCTTGTTGAGCATCACCATATTTTCCATAAATACTTGAATATAATATACGATCTTCGATTGAAAAAGAATGAAATATGGGTTCTAAGATTGAACAAATTTCTTTTTTTTGTGCTTTATTTCCATGAGAAGCCACAAAACGTAAGGCATCTGCGCGAAATGATTGATTAAAATAAAAGGGAAAAGACGCTCCCATTTCATTAATGATCTTGATCCTCTGCAAGAAAGAGCGGCATGCCTGAACTTTTTCAGCATCTGAAGCAAAATTCAAAAAACTTAAACATTTATGGTAATAATCAAAGGAGTAGCGCAACTCAACAGTTGGGTCTAGATGGCATAGGATCGTGGCATACAGAGAATTTTTTTGGAGAAATGTCCCATGTTTTTCCAAAACCGTTAAACTGTGCAGGGCCAAATTTGAGACAAGAGGATGATCTTTGTTGAGGCTGATAATAAAAGGAAGCAATGACTCTTTCTCCTCTTCATTTCCCCTCTCGAAAACAGCAGATAAAGCCTGTAGACGATCTCTCTCTAAGTGGGCAGCGTTAAGAACGATCGCCACAGGTTTTTCGATTCCAGTAGACCCTTTAAAAGAAGCCGTCTCTGCAGGATCCCCCGTAGGAGGAATATCATCTATTTGAAAGTGGTGTCCTCTTCTGTCACCTTGTTGTTCTTCCTCTTCCATCCCAAAAGAGGCCTCTGAAAAAGAAAGCAGCAGACTAAAAGCACTAAAAAAGAAAAAAGAAGAACCCCATAAAGGTTTTTGAAAAATACGCATCATCTTAAGATCCCTAATCGTCAACGTTAAAGAAAAATTTATGAATCAGAAAAAAATAAAGCTACCACATAAAGGGCGAGGAATCAATTTTTTTTGCGGTAATTTTTCAGGATAAACACCCTGTCAGAAACTTCGTTTCTTAAATATTTCCTCATAAAGTTTTTCAAGGTGCGTACATTCTTCTGTCGAAAGAGCCTTAAACTCTTTTTCTTTTGCTCTTTTAGAAATTTTCCCTTTATTTTGCTCCAAAAAATGGATAAGCAAATCCGCTAGATAATTTGGCATATCAAAGAATTTATCAATCTCTCTTTTCATTCGGTCATAACATTCCAAATACTGTATTTCTGCGGGAAGAACTTTCTCAATTGTTTCTGAAACGCAATCGTAGAGAAACTCTACCATTCGCGTTGCGTCAAAATACCGATAGAGATCAATTGTCTCATTTAGGATTTCGACATTTCCTTCTTTTGTGGGGCGCCAGTTGATGAATTCAAGACGCGGCTTTGAGTAAGATTCAAGAACACATCTATACTCATCTATCCGCTCTAAAATAACAGCGGATATCGGAAAAACAATACCTTTCGGCGCAAAATCAAGGTCTGCAAGGACATGATGAATAAGATAACGCTGGATACGCCCGTTGCCATCAACAAACGGATGAATAAAGACAAAACCAAAAGCAATAATCGCTGCAAGAATAACAGGATCAACCTCTTCTTTTTTTCGAAGATCATTATAGGCTTGCGTCATTCCTTCTAAAAGCAATGGTAAATCTTTGGGATGGGCGGATATATGATCCGGAAGCGGCATTCCTGTTCCGCGTTCATGAACCCCAATAAATCCACCTTCTTCCCTGAGTCCGAGTTTCACGAAACGCGTATCTTCAATGACGATTCTTTGAAGCCTTAAAAGCTCCTCTAAATTTATGGGACGAAGACCTGCTTGAGATATTGCACGTCCCCACCGTTCAATTCTATTTTTTAAATGACTTTCCCCTTCAATTGCAAAAGAAGCACGCGAGTCCTTTAACAATAAAAATGCAGCAGCCCGTGTCAGAACATCCTTATGAATCATCCCTGTTTGTTGATGGGCTAATTTACTTAAATTTCGCGTTTTAAACGTCTCAATTTTATCAGTTCGCCGAACCAGAGGACAAAAATCTCTCCCTCCCGGCAAATTATTAATCACACGATGACGATGAGATGTGCTTTGCACAGTTGAATACTGCTGAGAAGGGTTTATGGCCCCTACGTAGTTTCCCGTATCGGCATCGGGAAGATTAAGTTTTTGTTCTGTAAGCCACTCATAGAAAAACCAGATGCGCCGACTATATTGGCCCACGGGCTCTTGCTTGATCCACGTTTCAATTTCTTTTGGGGAGATCTTTTTAAAAAGGGCATTTAAAATTCCCAGATTAATTCCCTCATATTTTAAAGCAAACTTTAAATGTCCTTGTAAGGTATCTTCCGGTTTGTGGCGTAACGTATAGACCTCCCATTCATCCGTTTGATAACGCACGTGCTTGGCGCTAATAAAAGAAAGCATTTCAGGAAGAGGAATTTTTAAATCATAAGCATTTATAAGGGTTGCATATCCTGCAAGACCTCCCTCGCTTTCTGGAAGTGCCCTCCCCTGAAAAACGCTTAGGTTTTCTGAAAAGTCTTTAATATCTTTTTGTTTCATGAAAAATGATTTCTTTCTTTAAGTCAATAACATCCCTTATATTATCATGAAAAATACTTACATTCCATGAAATACTCTTAGAAAAATCTATTTTT
Organism: Alphaproteobacteria bacterium 16-39-46; assembly: GCA_002257235.1. Lineage (GTDB taxonomy): Bacteria > Pseudomonadota > Alphaproteobacteria > 16-39-46 > 16-39-46 > 16-39-46. The sequence continues at coordinate 1,237 of NCGZ01000049.1, read as the reverse complement.
GTGAATTTTGAATCACGGTCTTACCTTCTTAATCATCATCGATGAGAGGAACAGCATAGAGGTGAGGACCCAAGGGCAATAATTCTTCTCCTCTAAGGAAATAAAATTTTCATCATGATTTTACGTTATTTACAATGAGAATGTAAATTTTTTACATTGAGAGGGTAAATATTTATATTTTGACCTAAAAATCCTCCCTGGGCCTCCTATTTTTGAAAGAAGCGCTGAGAGCCCTGTGTAAAAAAAACTGCTCCCATGTCAGCAGAGAGGCGGAAAGTCAGTTTTTAATTTAAAATCATCTTTAATGACCCATAAGCAATAGGATTTATAGAAAGCTCATGTTCCGTCTGTGAGAATAAGGTACTTTGCTTGCTGTATTCAACCCCATGGACACACTTAATGGGGCCTCTTTTTTCTAATCACTAAGGTCTTTTTCTAATTAAACAACTGTCTCCCTTAATTCTGCTTATCTTGCTCAAAAATTTCCAACAATTGACTAATTTGCTCCGCGTCTCTCGTTAGAACACCAAGCTCCCGTGTCCCCTCCAGAGAGGGCGTATAAAAGTTGCAAGATGTAAGGCACAGAAGTCGCGTCGCAGGGTTTTCAGCATCAATCAGAAGAATCTTTGCGTGAATATAATGCGTCTTGTGAAGATATACTTTCCCGCCAGAGGCTCGAATTTTATCTTGATTTGGAATGTTATTATCTTTGGTCCGGCTAAAGGGATATGGCATCATAATAACTTCCACAAGGATGCCGGCAGCAGCAGCGGCTTCTACCGCTTTCGCAAGCTCAACATCTTGAAAATCTTGCTGATAGATTCGAATCGACTTTTGAGCCGAGGTAATCATCTTGGTAAGAACGTCACGTTGCCGGTCAGGTCCCCACACCAATTGTGGATGTGTTGGAATAACATCTTCATGATGAATATCTGCTTGAAAAACACGTTGCATATCTTTAATCATCTCAAGATTTGTAATTGTAATCGCAAAATCACGACAGGGTTCGGCAGTTACGCTCTTAAGCCCCTCAAACGACTCCTCGTCCAAATTTCCCGTGCTTACGAGTCCCCATCGCCCGTCAATGATAAGCATTTTGTAATGAGCTTGATTGAACTTATCTGAAAGGGCATAAACATTACGCGATTCTCAACTTTTCATGGCGTAAAAATTTGAATCTTATATCACCATAAAAAATAGAGTTGAAAGACACAGCCAATTTTTGTAATTTTTGTTT
>NCGZ01000048.1 GCA_002257235.1 Alphaproteobacteria bacterium 16-39-46 | reverse complement strand
TCTTGTTGCAACAACTTCCATACCCACCAAGATCCGCTATGAAGAATCTTAAATTAGCGGCTTAACTCTATCGGTGGCCCAATCCGTGAACAAGGCCGAGAATTTATAGGGCCTTTCGAGAAGACCTCATAAAGTTTGAAACTATAAATTCTATTGAACATTTAAAAACTTGGTTCGACAAATGGTTTATAAACGATGTGAATACTGTCTACCCTCAAACACCTCAAGAAATCGAACTTTCTCAGGTGGTTCCTGGAAATTTTCTTGAAAATTATCGCCGCTTGTTTTTTCCAGATTTTGGAATTGCTACCAGGATCCCTTCACAATTGCCTCTTTTGGACGCTCAGCCAGTTCTTGCCGCAGCAGCGGCTGTACTTGCCGGGCCAATCGCTCAGCCAGTTCTTCCTGCAGCAGCGGCTGCCCGAGCAATAACTCCGACTCCAGAGCCAGTTCTTCCCGCAGCGGCGGCTGCCCGAGCAATAGCTCCGGCTCCAGAGCCAGCTCTTCCCGCAGCGCCTGCTGCTCAGGCTCAACGCAGAGCGGATCATGCTTATGCTATGTGGCAATCGGCTGCTCGAGAAGCGGCTCGTACTCGCGAAGCATCTACTATTCGTGAAGCGGCTGCTACTCGCGCAGCAGCTGTTCTCGCAGCAAACACTGCTCACGAGGTGGCTGTTCGCGAGGCGGCTGCTACTCGGGCTACTCGCGAAGCGGCTGCTACTCGCGCAGCGGCTGTTCAGGAAGCGACTGGCGAACTGGCTACTCGCAAAGCGGATGCTGCTTATGCTATTTGGGAAGCGGCTGCTCGCCCAGCAGCTGCTACTCGGGTATTAACTTGGGTTCCAGCGCAAGCTTCTCAGCGAGTCCTTCCTGCAGCGGCTGCTGCACTTGCAGGACCAATCGCTCAACCAGTTCCTGCTGCAGCGGCTGCTAGGAGGTCTGGTCCTTCTACAAATATCTCGACTCCTTCCTCACCTTCATTAACGATGAAAGATTTCTTAGAAAGCCCCAGCGGTCGATTTTTTCTTTTAGGGTCAGAACATAAACAATCGAAACTTGAACTAATGAAAAGTCGCGAGGATAAAACTGAAAATATTAACTTTGTTAGCAATGATTTAACGATTCCCTGGACACTAAAACTAGTGGGGGAACCTCAAGCTGATGATTTAACAGACAATCAGAAATTTAGAAATTATGTAGAAGATCCTTCAAAATCCAAAAATATAGAATTTTTAAATCGCCATAGTCGTAAAACTTTATTAGAATCCCTAAAAGGTAAAATCATACTCGAGATTCTTTGTGAGGCCCACGGAATAAAAAAACTTCAAAAAGAAGTCTCTCTTGATGATCTTAAAAAATCGCTTTTTAGTCGTCTTGATGATCTTAAAATATCCCTTTTTAGTCGTTTTGATTTGAGTTCTCCAGACTTTCAAGGAGGCATGACAACTATTATGAGACACTCATACATGTCAGAGTATGGCTGTATCCCAAGAGATCTTTTCTTAAAAGTTTTAACATATCTTTCAAGAGTTCATGAAACTTTTCCAAAGGATGATATGGTGGAAAGAGTGGGCTTACAAGCATATGGCTTAATCATTGATCAAAATGAAAAATGTGCACGCGGGCTTATGGGACGTTCATTTCTTCTTTGTTTGGAAATAGCAGATTTGCTTATTAAAAAATTAGAGACCCCTTTTGAACGATAAAAATCATTTAAAAAGTGCGGGAGGTGAATGATGACCGCTGAAAGTGGATTAAGACTTCGCTTTATATGAAAAACTTTGCTGATAATCAAGCTGCTTATCCGCTCTATCTCCTAATCTTGGAGATAGCCACGGATAAGCGGTTTTTCTCGTCCCCCTATTGACACAAAATATCATATTCCTTTGATAAAACCATACCTCTTTCGGTCCTAAATTTCGCAAGCATAAAAGCAAAATATCAACATGGTGAAGCATCCTCTCGATGATATTGACTCTGCTACTATTTGCGAGTGGGAAGATCATGCAATACCAGATGGTGTCGATATATCACTTAACCAAATAAGATTTTTTGCGATTTTGGGTTAACAAAAACCTCTTTTTATCCACACATTCAATATTCTTTTAGGTTTTTTCTTCTTTTTGTTTGAATCCCTCCGGAAACAAAACCTCAAAAAAACTTTTCTTCAAGTCGTCGAGACCTTTTTTGTCGCGGGCACTTGTTGCAAGAATTTCTGGATGAGCTGCCGCATGAAATTTTAAACTCTCCGTAATGTGTTCTTTGATTTCAGAAAGATGGAGGGCTGAAACTTTATCGACCTTTGTCAAAATGATTTGGTAGGACTGGGCGGCTCTATCAAGGAGAGACATCATCCATTCATCAAGCGGTTTCAGTCCATGACGACTGTCCACGAGAACAAAAACCCGCATCAAGGTCGGACGGTCATTCAAATAGGCCTCTACGGTCTCTCCCCATGCAATGACTTTAGAACGTGCAACTTTGGCATATCCATACCCAGGTAAATCCACAAGATAACAGAGACCATCGAGATTAAAGTAATTCAAGGCTTGAGTACGGCCCGGCGTATGAGACATCCGAGCGAGACGCACGCGACCACAGAGGGCATTTAAGAGACTCGACTTTCCAACGTTAGAACGTCCCACAAAAGCAATTTCTGGAAGATTGGTCGTGGGAAGATCGCGAACAGCCGTCACCGTCTTCTCAAAAGTACAGAGTTTTGTAAAGAGATTCTCGGGTGTTATTTTTTTCGACGCGGGAGACTTACTTTTTTCGTTTATTTTTGTCACGATAAGATGCCTTTTCCTGCTTTTGGTGGGTATCCCCACGATCAAGTTTCATCACAAGTGCTTGTTGACCAATTGTGAGAATATTACTCCAGGCCCAGTAAATGACGAGACCCACAGGAAATTGAGACAAGAGATACGTAAAGAAGACCGGCATCACCATCATAACTTTAGCCTGTGTTGGATCTGCAGGCTGAGGACTCATACGTTGTTGTAGAATCATCGTTGCCCCCATAATCAAAGGCCAAAGACCAATCATCAAATAACTCGGAGGCGTCCAAGGAATAAGACCAAAAAGATTAAAAAGTGTTGTTGGGTCTGGCGCTGAGAGATCATGAATCCATCCAAAGAACGGCGCATGGCGCATCTCAATGGAAATAAAGAGCACCTTATAAAGTGCAAAGAAAACAGGAATTTGAATAACGAGTGGCAAACAGCCCGCCATAGGATTCACACGATGTCTTTTGTAAAACGCCATAAGCTCCTGATTCTGCTTGATCTTATCATCTTTATAATGCGCTTGAAGCTTTGTAATTTCAGGCTGAAGTCTCTTCATGCGTCCCATGGCCTTATAAGATTTATTGGCCAATGGAAAAAAGAGCAATTTTACAAGAACGGTTAAAATCAATATGCTCACACCAAAGTTCTGAGTCCACGTATTGATATACGTCAGAACATAAAACAAGGGTTTTGTAATAAGATAAAACCACCCAAAATCAACGGCTCGATCAAGCTTAGGAACATTCAACGTTTGTTCATAGGCATCAAGAAGCGTTACCACTTTTGCTCCTGCAAAAAGATGATGGGTAAGTGTGGTAGAGGCTCCAGGTTCGAGGGTTACGCTTGTTCCAAGGAAGTCCGTTTGATAGAGAGGTGTTGGGGTTTCAGTTCCGACAGCTTTAAAATGTGCCTCAAGGGACATTGCCGGATCTGGAATCAGGGCAGAAAGCCAATACTTATCAGTCATGCCAATCCAGCCACCAATGGACGCGTGACTTATGTTTTTCTTAGAACGGACATCTTCATAGGAAACTTCATTTAAGCTGCCATCTAAAACGCCAAGGGGGCCTTCATAAAGGGCATAGTACCCAGAAAGAGGAAGCGTTCCACCACGCGATATTAGTCCATAAGGATTGAGGACGACAGGGTTTCCACTTTTGTTTTCAACGCGATCCGTAAGAGTAAACAAGTATTGCTCATCGACCGAAATAATACGTTCAAAATAAAGACCTTGTCCATTTGTCCATTTTAAAATTAACGGCGACTCCGGTGTCAAAAGGGTCCCTTCAAGGGCCCAGGTTGTCTCGGACGTTGGAAGGATCAAATCTTTTAAAGGAGAAACCCAGCCAAAGTCTGCATAATAAAAATCTTTTGTGCCTTCAGGTGAGAACAAAATGATCTCCGGGCTTTTTGGATCAACTGTCGTGTGGTACCGAACAAGTTTAAGATCATCAATACGGGCCCCTCTTGGATCTATGGATCCCTGAAGATAAGGAGTTTTAATTTCAACACGAGGCCGTGATTCTATGAGCTTCTCCCGTGAAACAACCAAAGATTCTGATATTATTTGAGGTTTAGGGCGCATATCAGCAAGAGACTCAGAAGAAAGGTCTTTTGATTCTGAAGCTTTTTGTGTGGTTTTTTGTACAGGTAGGGGTTTTGCATCTTCAAAAAAGTAATTGAAGCCCAAAAAAATCCCAACGGACAAAATAACAGCAATAATAAGATTTCGATTTTCTTGATTCATGATGATAACTCAATTCAGTTAAAGTCTTAAAATTAAAGCTTTCTAAAAAAATTTTCCTTAAAGGATTTTTCAAGACTCGGTTGAGGAACAGGATCCCACCCTTCTCTTCCCCACGGATGACATTTTAAAAGCCGTTTAAAAGTCAATAAAAAGCCCTTTATAATGCCATGAGAAGAAAGTGATTCAGATGCATAATCAGAACATGATGGAAAAAATCGACACCTTGGGCCTAACAAGGGAGAGATAAAGAGTTTATAGACTTTAAGCAGGCCCTTTAAAATAAGAAGAAGGAGAAAGTTCATCATAACTGTTGCTCTTTTAAGAAACATATGTCAGTGCTTTCCTAAAATCCTTCATTAAAACTTCAAAAGGAGCCGTTGCTGTTATTTGACGCGCAATAAGAACATAGTCTCCTGACTTTAGAGATCTTTCCTTCGCAATCAAATCCACAGTAGACCTTAGACGACGACGAGCACGATTTCGAACAACAGCAGACCCGATCTTGCGTGTTGCTGTAAAACCAACCCTGACTTCTGCTTCATCGCCTTTTTTAAGGATCGCTTGAACGATAAGACTTGGCATAACCGCTTTACGTCCCTCTTTTGCAACGTTTAAAAAGTCAAAACGTCTCTTGAGGGTATGCCGAGAAAAAGCCTTAAGGGAACTTTGAAGAGTCGTATTGGTGGAAAATTGACATCGATCCATCATGAAAAACGTTAAGCCTTTCATCCCCAGGAGAGATTAAGCAGAAAGCCGATGACGACCTTTTGCTCTACGACGGGAAAGAATCCGACGTCCATTTGGTGTGGCCATACGGCTTCTAAATCCATGTCGACGTTTCCGAACAAGACGGCTCGGTTGATATGTGCGCTTCACAATAAACCTCTTAACTACTTTTACCAAAGATAAACAAACTTAAATCTCTAAGATCTTTTAACATCTTTTTAAATGTTTAAAGCCTTAGGATCTTTCGTGTATATCGGGGACAATTCCAAAAGTCAACCAATTTAGGAGCGGGACGGATTGGAAAGCTCAAAACTTCCAGAAGGAGGTGTAATTCCCACATCCAAATCTTTTAAAACAACCAGCGTGGTTTGTGTTGTTTGATCAACAACTTGCCATCCGGTCAAACGAAGAGGGTGATCTTTAAATGTTAAGATAAGGACACCTAAATCTGGTTCGGATTTATTTCGAAGTGTAATTAAAATCTCATCTTCCGGAGAAAATTCTATTTTATCGACAAGAGCTGAACTAAAATCTATTTTTTCGCTTAAAATGAAGGAGGCTGGTGTTGACGAAAGGGGAACGTAGCTTACCTGCTCTAATTCTGGATCATCATATGAAATCCAAGCTCCATCTGAGACAAGAATAAGACGCGTTGGCGCAGTATAATCAAATCTCATCTTACCAGGACGGGAGACATAAAGCTGCCCAAACCTCAACGTACCATCAGGGTCCTCTTGACGAAAATGAGCAGAAAATGTTGAAAAACTGTTTAAATACGTTTGAACACGTTCAAGGGTTTTTTTGAGAGAAAAAGGAGGTCTGTCTGGAAGAAGCTCTCCGCCTTTTAATGCAGCTGCTTCTGTCGCAGCATTTGCCGCTTTTAAATCTAAAGACGCCTCCTGAAACTCTTCTTTTGCCTGAAGAGAAGAGAGCGATAAGCTTAAAATACCGATACAAAACATATAAAAAACGGCGTTCATCAGATCCTCATGGTTTTTTGTAGTATAATCTAGATTTTTAAAAAAGCCACCCTAATTGTTTCTTTCCTCGTTTGTTATCTTAAAATTTCGCGTTTACCAACATGATTTGCACCAGAAATAATTCCTTCTGCCTCCATTTGATCAATCAGGCGTGCCGCTCGATTATATCCTATTTGTAAATGACGCTGGATAAAACTGGTGGACGCTTTCCCTTCTCTTAACACCAGGTCAAGAGCCTGCTGGTAAAGTTCACCTTTCGACGAATCTTCATTTCCACTTAAAACAGCCTCTTCTTCATCCCGTGTTATATCTTCAAGATAAGAAGGTGTCCCTTGAGTCCTTAAAAAAGCAACAACAGCCTCAACATCTTCATCTTTCACAAAAGGACCATGAAGACGAGTAATGCGTCCTCCTGCTGCCATATAAAGCATATCGCCTTGACCCAAAAGCTGCTCTGCACCTTGTTCTCCTAAAATAGTTCGACTGTCAATTTTAGAGGTCACCTGAAAACTAATACGGGTTGGAAAGTTTGCTTTGATGGTTCCTGTTATGACATCAACGGAAGGACGCTGTGTTGCCATAATAATATGAATACCAGCCGCTCGGGCCATTTGGGCCAACCGTTGAATTGTTGATTCAATTTCTTTTCCAGCAACCAACATTAGATCTGCCATTTCGTCGACAACCACAACAATATAAGGAAGGGGGGTTAAATCCAAAGGCTGATCCTCAAAAAGCGGTTGTCCTGTTTCTGTGTCAAATCCAATTTGAACGCGGCGTGTTAAAATTTCTCCTTTTTCATGTGCCAATGAAACACGCGCATTATATCCATCAATATTTCTAACACCGAGTTTTGACATCGCACGATATCGGTCTTCCATCTCACGAACTGTCCATTTTAAAGCAACAATCGCTTTTTTAGGGTCTGTGACAACCGGCGCCAATAAATGGGGAATTCCTTCATAGATGGACAACTCCAGCATCTTCGGATCAATCATGATAAATTTACATTTTTCTGGTGGCAATCGATATAAGAGAGATAAAATCATCGTATTAATTGCAACAGATTTACCAGATCCCGTCGTTCCCGCAACAAGAAGATGGGGCATACGTGCTAAATCAACAATGACGGAACTTCCTCCAATATCTTTTCCAAGAGCAAGGGCTAAAGGAGCGGCACTTCGTTCAAAAACACTGCTTTCAACGAGTTCTCGTAAATAGACTGTTTCTCTTTGATCATTGGGAAGCTCAATTCCCAGGGCATTTTGTCCTGGTATTACTGAAACACGCGTCGAAACAGCACTCATTGAACGGGCAATATCGTCAGCAAGACCGATAATGCGAGAAGACTTTATTCCAGGAGCCGGTATTAATTCATAAAGCGTTACGACAGGGCCTGGCCTAACTTTTCCAATATCTCCTCGAATTCCAAACTCTTCCAAAACCGACTCAAGTTCTCGTGCACGTTCTTCGAGATCTTCTGGCGTCAACTGGATTTTCTTTTCCTGTTTTTTATCTTTTCCTGTTAAAAGATCAAGAGGAGGTAAATCATAAGAACCTTCTTTCTTAAGCTCGAGAAAAGAAGAAGCCATACCCTCTTCCTTTCTTTTCTTGGAAGGCAATAAAGATTCCTTTGGTTTTTCGTTTTCTTCAGGAAAAGAAGGAGAAAGCCTTTCTTCTTTAGAAAAAGAGACATCTGAACTTTTTAACCGTAAAAAAGACTTTTTGAGAAGATCATCACCTTCTCTCCCAAAAGTTTCTCTTCGATGAGATCTCTTAAAAAAATGGATTATCTTATTAAGTATCTGAACCCCTTTTAAAAACTTCATTTTAAAAGAAAAAAAACAAGAAACCCACGAACGATAAGAGATTCCAAAACTCATAAAGTAAAAGAAAAGTCCCAAAAAAAAATAAAAACTTCCGAGAACAAAAAAGGGTGGCATAAGCTCGAATCTTAACATTCCTTGATGTGTTGCCTGGATAAGCAAGACACCAAAAGCACCTTCAAAATAAGAACTTGAAGGCAAAGAAGAATGAAAAACATCTGAAAGAAAAAATCCGGCAAAAGCTGAAGAAAAACATAAAAGAGCAAGGAGAAGAGAAATAAAATGTTTTCCCATCCGAAAAAGGGGTTTGAAAAATAATTGTCCCGCCCAAACAAGTCCGACTGGCACAGACGCAAAGATGCTTATCCCAAATGTTTGAAAAGACCAATCTGCTACAAAAGCACCCCATCCACCCCCCCAATTATGAATTTGCCCAGAAACGGCTGTGTTGCAAGAAGGATCTAGAGAATCATAACTTATGAAAGAGAGAGATAAAAACAACATGCCCCCAACGAGGATCAGTCCTAGAAAATCCCGCTGAAGACGCACCCATTCTTTAAGAAGGGTTTCAGGAAAAATTTTTGATAAAAAGTCCACTATTTTTTCCTAAAGATTGTGCTTGGTGGAGCCACGGGGAATCGAACCCCGGACCTCTACAATGCCATCGTAGCGCTCTCCCATCTGAGCTATGACCCCCTTGATTCTTTTGCAAAATACTCTAGATCCATTTAAAGAGGCAAGAAAAAAACGAATTCAACACCCTTAACCAGCATGTAATCGTTAAAAACCTCAGAACTCATGAAAAATGCAACAAAATGACTTTTTTGAAACACCCTAAGATTTAACGCTTACAGATTGTTTAAAAAGAATTTATTTCTCTTTTTAAAATTAAATGTTTTCACTTTCTTTTTATATCCTCTCAGGCTTTTCGAGAATTTTTTTAAAAAAAAGTTGACCTTTCATCGTTCCTCTTGTATTGAAGTAGATCTCAAGTTTTTAAAAAGGATGACGTATCATGGCAAGACGATGTGCTATAACGGGCAAGGGTGTGATGACGGGTAATAATGTCAGTCACGCCAACAATAGAACAAGACGCCGTTTTTTACCCAACTTACAAGAAACATCTTTTTTAAGCGATGTTTTGGGAAGACTTATTCGTCTTCGTGTTTCCGTAAATGGAATTCGTTCTGTTGAGCATGCAGGCGGCATTGACGTCTTTTTATCAAAGGCCCGTAAAGAAGATCTTTCAAAAGATGCTCTTGATTTTAAACGAAAAATAGAAAAGAAAAAGAGTTCTTAATTGATATGCTTTGATTTTCTCTTTGTTCTACAAAACCCGCTTCGGCGGGTTTTTTATTAAACCTTGCAGTCATAAATTCTACAGTCATAAATTCTTCAGGCGGATTTTCAGTGATGAACACTTCACTCTACCCTCAATTTTCCTTTGATATTCAGGTTCAAGATTTAGAGTCTCGGGCTCGATGCGGTCTTATCTCAACCCCCCACGGCACTGTTGAAACGCCGAACTTCATCTTTTGTGCAACCAAAGGAGCGATGAAAGCACTTCGTATGGATATGGTCAAACAAACGGGGGCGCAGATTATTCTTTCCAATACCTATCATTTGATGTTGAGCCCAGGAGCTGATCTTGTTGAAAAAATGGGGGGGCTTCACACTTTTATGAACTGGAACGGCCCTCTTTTTACCGATTCAGGCGGATTTCAGATTTTTAGCCTTGGACATGGCTCCATTGCCTCTGAAATCAAAGGGAATCGAATGCAGAAATCATCCCGCTCTCTTCTCAAGATAAATGAACAGGGAGCAAATTTTAAATCTTACTTAGATGGACGTCAACATCTTCTCACCCCAGAAAAATCCATCGAAGTCCAAATGAAGCTTGGAGCTGACCTGATTGTTGTTTTGGACGAATGCACCCCTTTCCATGTGGATAAAGCCTATACAGAACGCTCTATGGAAATGAGTCACCGATGGGCCCTAAGATCCCTCGAAGAGTTTAAGCGACGATCTAAAGATACACAGGCTCTTTATGGCATTATCCAAGGGGGTGTTTATGAAGACCTTCGAAAAGCAAGCACAGGATTTGTAAATGAACATCCTTTTTTTGGGCATGCCATTGGAGGCTCTTTGGGGGCTTCAAAACAACAGATGGCCGATGTGATTGGGATGACAGCCCCCCTTCTTGTCCGAGATCGTCCCATTCATCTTCTTGGAATTGGGGGAATTTCTGACATTTTCGAGGGTGTTTCCATGGGAATTGATACTTTCGACTGTGTCCACCCAACCCGTCTGGCCCGTCATGGGGGCGCTCTGGTTCAACCTCATCTCCTCCCAGAAGATAAAAAGACATCCTCGCGTGAACATCTTAATCTTAGAAACGCAAGTTATACGGAAGATTCGGATCCGATTGACCCCTCTTGCCCCTGTTATACTTGCCAGAACCTTTCACGTGCGTATCTCCATTATCTTCTTAAAGCGAGAGAACTCGTGGCTTTAGAACTCTTAACACTTCATAATATAACATTCATGGTCCGACTCATGATGGCCATTCGAGAGGGGATCAAACAAAAAACGCTGCCCTCTTTACGAAAAGAATGGTGCCATTAAAAAATTTCTGTCTCTCCATGTCTTCAGATAAAAAATTTTCAAAGACTTTAAATCAAAAGGTGTTAAGAGGCTTCAAATTAAAAGGACACGATGCCATTTAAAAATGTCATTTTTAAAACCCTGGTCCAAAATGTCCGATCAAACTTAAAATCAAAAGTCCCAGAAAAATAACAGCTAAAACTTTAGAAATTTGTGCGAAAGTGCCCGACAAGCTGCTAAACCCTAAAAATCCGGAAATTATAGACAGCGCAAAGAAAACAATGACGTAATACAACATAGGACTTTCCTCCCTTTAAGGGTGAGTAGAACGATCTTGATATAGAGTATACCCTTTAATTTCTGTCCGCAACTTAATCTTAAGTTCTGTAAGGCTCATACCAATTGGGTTAAAAAGGTTCTCTGACTATGCAGTTAATGCCTCCTTATACTCTATTTAGCAGGAGGTAGCGCTAAACAAAATTTAAATTTATGGAAGGTCCTCATCTGTTTTAAATGCTATTTCTAGCACGCCTTGAGAGTCAAACTGGGCGATGAATTGATTGTACCATTTAATCCTATCCTGGCCACCTGCCGTTGTTAGAAGCAACTGCTGACCGTAGATCGCTATATCCTGTACAATTCGTTCATGTCGGTAATATGCCAAGAGTGTCATGTTAACTTCGGCTTCTCCATAGCCCTTATAAAACAACTCTTTCTCGTGAGGATTATTCCAAACATTCGCAACGCCGCCACCAATAAACATGAGATCACGCTCTTTAGGGGCCATGATAGGGTCGTCCCAATCCACTATATAGAGGCTGTCATTTTCATCAATTAATACATTACCACCATGAAGATCAGAATGGCACAGCACGAATTGATAGGATTGGTCTTGAACCTTTTTGGCTAACTGTTCAGCTCGATCCACCAGCCGATGAATAAGAGCTGTATGCCTCTCCATAAATGTCAGTAAGTTAACAGCAATCATGTCACCGCTCGGTTTAGATTCAATAAGTGGGTAGAGTGACTGCACGGCCTCGCGCCATTTGGGTGAATAAGATTCCCGCCGGATCTCGGATTGAATTGAGAGCGGCACATTAATTTCATGAATATGCCTCATCACTTTGCCGAGCGTACACCATTGATCGTCCGTTAGATCACGACTAAACCCGTTCTGGCCCTCAATAAAAGGGAATACAGTGAGGGTAAACTCGTCAATACGCTGAGTTTCTTCACCCCGGATTGTTTTAACGATGGGAATGATTTGTTGAATTCTATCATTACGTAACAGCGCAATTATGAGAGCACTGATATCATGGCGGTGCCCACGTTTTAGCTTTATGAAATAAGATGATTGGTTATACGTTTGAGCTTTATAGACTGATGCATGAATATCTGCCCCCAGAGGAAGGAGTGTAAGCGTAGCAACTTCAATGCCGTAATTGATCTTTAGGCAATCAATAATGCGTTGCTCTGAAAGGGGTGATTTTTCTATCATATTAGAAGCATACAAGAAAGATGAGAGAAGCCGCCAATGTTTTCGTCTCTTTTAAAGTTAAAATTTTTTAAAGCTCTCGTAACCATTCACTAAGATTATAGAAGGGAACAAAAAAACAATGGATCTTTAAATTTTTTAGTGTATAATTACACTGTAAATATAAAAGTGTAAAATTACATGTTTTTTTGTTATAAATGTCATAATCCTATTTTAAAAAATGAATTATTTCATGGTCTTCATTATGACTGTTTCCATTCTTGGTTTAAGACCACACCTGAGATGAACTTTACAGATATCGTTTTAAAAAAAGATGAGGCAAGTTTAGATTCAAAACTTCCCTCTCTGCATACCAGTTTCTTTCAAGGAAAATTTAAAAAATACTCTGCAAAGCTTGGGGAAAAATTCTATATTTTAAAAGTTCAACAGACTGAATATCCTGAACTTCCCTTTATTGAATATCTCTCAAATATAATTGCGCGGAAGCTTGGACTAACGGTTCCTGAATTTTATCTCATACGATTTTTGAATGAAGTAGATGCTTTTGTAGTTCATAATTTCATGGGGAATTATACACCTGGAAACTTAATTCATATTTACCATTTTCTAAATAGTAGCGATGAATATTCTGTGAGAACAATTCTTAAAATCCTTCAAGATAAGATAGGGCGAACAGAACCTATCCAACAATTCATTTTCATGTGCTTGTTTGATGCTCTTATTGGAAACCATGATCGTCATGGCAGAAATATTGGTCTCATAGAAACAAAAAAAGGATATCTATTATCGCCTTTTTACGATAATCCGTCTTATATTGGTATTGAAGACTATAATTTGCTTTTAGCAGAACATAATCCCCGTGGAAAAATTGCAACATCTCTTACCCTTGATCCGACACTAAAAGATTATCTTTTTGAATTTGAAGACCTTGGATATCATTCAATCATCTTAGATTTCATCAAAAAACTTCAAGGAGTAAACTTCGAAGAAATTATTAACACCTATCCCTTATCTGAAAAACGCAAAATTGCTTTTCTATCTTTAATTAAGCATCGGAAAAAGGAGCTTCAAATTGTTTGAAAAACAAGATTTTTCCTATAAAGAGATCGTTGCAATTGATGTATTTTTGGAATACTTTGAAACAAGATCCTACGTAGGACGGCTTGAAAAGAAAGACAATGAATTTTATTTTTCTTACCAGAGTTCCTATTTGAAAGAAAAATCTATTATTTCATTAGGACCCGAATTTCCTTTAACTCAAAAAGATTTTTTTTCAAAAGAACTTTTTAAAAGTTTGGAAGATCGTATTCCGGATCCAGATAATCCTGCTTACCCGTCTTACTGTAAGGAGTTCGGAATTCCCATAACTTTGAAAAATCCTTTAATTCTGCTTGCAACCATAGGAAGACGCGGGCCTTCTTCCTTTATTTTTGAGCCGGTTTATGCAAAAGAATTTACGTTTGAACATTTTGAAGCTTTTCGAAAACAACTAGGTCTTTCTCTTAAAGATATTTCTTTATTATTTGATGTTTCTTTATCCTCTTTAAATAAAATAATATCAAAAAATTCTTCAGGAAAAGATGTTTTAAAACGACTTGAAATTTATTATTTGTTTAAGGATGTTTTAAAGTTTCAAATTCAGCAAAATGGAAAATATTTACATAGTGATAAACTCCAAAAATTACTTGAATTTGTATATGAAAAAAATCAATAAGAAAAAAATGAACCTCCTTATCAATTCATTGATGAAATATGTCAATTTAGGATCTAAGAAGTTGATGATTGGGGTTCTGTCGCATTTGTGAGAAGAAGTTATAGCCAAACAGAAAATACGATTTTCTGGACGCATTAAGACATAAGAGCCACAAAATTATTGAAAGAGAATTGAGAAGAAGTCTACCCTATAATTTGTCCTTTTTGGATCATCCTAATATTTTCAATTCCTGAAATGGTTTCTTTTGCACAATAAAAGTTCTTAAACCCTAAAGTTGGCCTCGTTCGTTTTTTGATAAAGCGATGATCTTGTTCCGCGATATTATTGAGATATTTAACTTGTCTAATTTCAATCTTGTTTTCCTCTGAAGCATCGTTATTAAAATAATCAAGCGCTGCTTTGTTACTTCCACTTTTATCAATCGTAACTTTATCAGGCCTTCCATTTTCTTTAAAAGCTTTCCTAAAAAAAGCTTTTGCCGCCACAGCATCCCGTCGAGCTCTTAGAAGAAAATCAATCGTATTTCCTTCTTTATCTACGGCCCTATAAAGATAAATCCATTTGCCATTGAGTTTAATGTAGGTTTCGTCCATTCTCCAGCTACCATTAACGGGTTTCTTATTCTGACGCACCCTTTTATCTATGAGAGAGACGAAGCGTTTTACCCATCTCTGTAACGTAGAATGATCAACTTCGGCTCCTCGTATCATCATCATTTCTTCTAATTCACGGTAGCTCAGAGAGAATCGACACTTCATATAAACAAACAACATAATGACGGAAGGTGAAGAGCAAAATCCTTTAAACTTATGAAGCAATGTAGGAGACACATTGAACATTTTATAAACCCTTTCTTAAAGGCCTATATTAATCCATAATTTTTCACTCCGCAACACATGCGACAGAACCATTTTTACGCTGTACGTAAAGAGATTACCCCTAAACACACCATACTGGAGACCATCTAATACCAAGAAGAGGTGGATGACCGCTACTTAAAGGAAGAAGAAAAAGTTAAGAAAGGAGAAAAAATCATATGACCTGTAGTTACGCGCATAACCACAGGGTTTACAGACTCCAAACCCTGGGCTCTTGTTAACTTTTTCCTTGAAAACTCTAAGATTTTGAGTTACCTATAAGGATAGATAACTCAAGGACAATGATTATGATAACCAAATTTTTAGATCCGAGAAATGATCTGGCATTTAAACGAATTTTTGGAACACCCCGAAATTCGGATATTCTCATTCATTTTTTAAATGATATTCTAGATCTCAAAGAGGATCCTATTCAGACTGTTACTTTTCTGAAAGTTAATCAAGATCCGGTCGTTGCTGCTGAACGTCAAAGCATTGTTGACGTCATGTGTGAAGATGAAAAACACAATAAATTTATCATTGAAATGCAACTCTCTCGAGAGTCCGGATTT
>NCGZ01000124.1 GCA_002257235.1 Alphaproteobacteria bacterium 16-39-46 | reverse complement strand
AAAACCCATTGATTTTCAATAGGTTTTTATAAAGTTGCTGTCAGTTTTTAGAAAAAAGGGAGGATTTTGCTACATCAAATATCGTAATGAAAATCCATGATAAAGGAATATGCATTGATATATGGGAATCTATTGCACATAAAAATGGTATAACATTTTCGTATACGCCCGTTACAAAAGAAGAAGGACTCAAAGGCTTATCTGAAGAAAAATATGACCTTCTCTTAGGAGGCATCCCTAATTTTGTTCAACCAGATACTGTGGCTTTTGAATTTACCACTCCTTTCTATATATCAGGCGTTGGGTTGGCTCTTGCTCAGAAAAGTTTGTTTAAAATCGTTTTAAACTATTTTTTCTCTTTAACCGCTCTTAAACTCCTCTTTTTTGTGGCTCTTTTTATAATAATACAAGCCGTTACAATATGGTTTTTTGAACGAAAAAAAAATGAAGATTTTAAAGATAGCACTTTGAAAGGACTTGGAAACGGACTTTGGTGGAGTATAAATGTTGTCTCCTTATCTGATATTGGAGATATCGTTACAAAAACCCTTGGTGGCAGAATTATGGCCACGATATGGTTATTTGCAACTTTAATTATCGTTAATGTTTTTATAGGTTCACTTTCTTCAGAACTCACCGTCGGAAAAATGTCGTCTGAGATTTATAACGTGAAAGATATTGAAGACTTAAATATCCTTTGTCTCGATGAGTCACTTTCACAAAAGTTTTTAGAAGACAACTCTCTTTCCTGTAAAAAAATAACGTCTATCAAGGACGGGCTTAACGCTATAAGTCAAAATAAAGCACAAGCTCTTATTTATTCTGAACCGCTCTTAAGGCAAATGCTGAAAGAAAACCCAACACCAGGTGTTAAGTTTGTACCCGCAGGAATTCTGACTCAATATTATAGTTTCATTCTTCCTCCAAAGAGCGCTCTTCTACATTGGTTAGATCAACGAATTTTAGAACTCCTTGAGAAACAAGAGATAAAAAAAATAGTTAAGAAATATTTAGGGTCTGACTATAGGTGTACATAAGTTCCCCATTGATTTAAATTTTGACCTCCGTTCTAAACTCTTCCTCTCCGTCGTTTAAACCTTTTTCATTGACCTCTTTTGAAGGACACGTTAAAGATAAGGTCAGACAATTTCTGATCCCATGGCTATATTTAAAATTAAGGTATTCCATGCATAACCCGCTTGACTTTGAAAAACCCGTCACGGAACTTGAGAGCAAAATTGAAGAACTTCGTCATCTTTCAAGCAGTACGGATGTTAATATTGCTGAAGAAATAACCCGACTTCAAAAAAAATCCTCTAAACTTCTTCACACGCTCTATTCTAACTTAACGCCTTGGCAAACAGTTCAAGTTGCGCGTCATCCCAATCGTCCTCACTTTCTTGATTATATTAATGCGATGATAGAGGATTTTA
>NCGZ01000047.1 GCA_002257235.1 Alphaproteobacteria bacterium 16-39-46 | reverse complement strand
AAAACTTCCTCCAAAGGGCTCAACATCAAAGCTTCCTCCAAAAGGTTCAACATCAAAACTTCCTCCAAAGGGCTCAACTTCAAAGCTTCCTCCAAAAGGCTCAACTGCAACGCTGCCTCCTACATCCTCAACTGCAACGCTTTCTCCTACATCCTCAACTGTAACGCTGCCTCCTACATCCTCAACTGTAATAGGAGAAAACGAGGAAAACGTAACCCCCTCAGGTAATATTGGCAATAACGGAACTCTCTCAAGCGGTAATGCGATAAGAATTGATGATTCGCCACGTAGTATCATTTCTCAGGAATCAATTAATTCTGAAATGGACTCTGAAAACGGCTTTAACGCTTCTAATACCGACATCAAGGATCTTGAGCACGCACAGCGTCAAAATCTAAGTTCTTTGCTCGGCCTTCAAAATACTCAGGCGCTTCAACAGTCTTCTCAACAATTAAGTATTTTAAATAAGGTGACCAATCCCCAGGTTCGAGCAGAACTCCTAGCTGCTCTCTCTAAAGGAGATACAAATCTTTTTAATTTAATTGCAAAAAGGGCTCTTGAATTACACTAAGCCATATAAACTTCTCTTTCATACAACGGAGGTACAACCATGATCAGTTGGGATTATATTGATTTTTTATATAAAACATTTATTGCTTTTTTTGTCATTATTGACCCATTTGCAATTATTCCTGTATTTATCAGTTATACATTAAATGATTCACGTTCTTCACGTAATAAAACAGCTTTTAAAGCAACGCTGATCGCAGGTATTGTTCTCTTAATTTTCGCTTTGACAGGAGATAAATTTCTAGAATTTTTAGGAATTACCCATGGATCTTTTAGAATTGCCGGAGGAATTCTCTTAATGTTTGCTGGAATTGATATGGTGATTGCAAAAAATAGTGGCATCAGATCAACTACGGAACAAGAAAATGAAGAAGCTGTTCAAAAAAGTGATGTATCGGTTTTTCCTCTTGCTATACCGCTTATTGCAGGACCAGGAGCACTTACAACATTGGTCATTAGCATGGGAGAGGTTGAAGGGATGATCTTTCATCAAATAAGTATTATTTTGATTGTTCTTTTTGTTTTATTTTTAACTTATCTCTGCTTAATGTCCTCTAACTTAATTTTTAAAGTTCTCGGTGTTACAGGGACAAATGTTTTAACACGTATTTTTGGAATAATTATTTCAGCTATTGCAATAGAATATATTATCAAGGGGTTAAGAGAAAGTTTTCCAGCCCTCGGTGGGTGTTAAGTTGTTGAACACGTCTTCATCAAATTTTTTTTCTTTCAAAATAGTTCTAAAATTTTGTTTAGGATGCATTTTTCAAAATAAATGTACGATCTTTCTCTAAAGAGCCTATTTCCTTTTGAACATTCGCTGAAGAAGGAAAAATCGGACGTTCCCCGCATTCAGAAAGGTTGGGGAAATCTTCAAAATTCTCACTGCAAGCGCTGAGAATTAAAATTCCTGAAAAGAAAAAAAAACTTTTAAAAAACGCGCGTCGAATAACTTGTATCACAATGACAATTTTCCTTATTTTCCAAGTAATTGTTGTGCTTTTTCTTGACGATTTTTCGCCCCAATTTTTAATCCCTTAAAATCAACATCTCCTAACGTTTTAAAAGAGAAGGAAAATAAAATCATATTATCAGGGCGAATATCTCGGTCTTGATAAAAGGTACGAACAACAGATGTTTTAAAGATAAAGCATTCATCTTCATAGACAACTCCATAACTTTGAGCAAGGTTACTACTTTTTCTTCCTAAGTTACGAGAAGCTTGAAAGACGGCACGCCAGTCAGTGGTAAACTGTGAGCTTACTGATCCAGAGACCTGTTCTTTTCCATTAAAAGAAGTATCTAGGGCATTTTTTGCCACAAATAAATAGTTTGCACTTACTCTAAAAACGGGAGGACCCATATCAACCCCGATTTGGTTGCGCTTTGCGCGTAGAGTATCTTTATCCCACAAAACACGATATCGAAGCTTGGTATATTCTGTTGGATTAACGACAAAATTTCCTATAACATCTGAAAATCCCCTATAAATTCCAACACCTTGAGGAATAAATTTGTTTCGTGAGAATTCATAGCTTTGTCCGAGAAAGAAAGAAACACTTTTTATCTTTTCAGGATAAACTTCAAAAGTTGACCCATAATTAAAGCGTTGCCCACTATCGATTAGATCTAACCCAGGAAAACGATCTCTACTAAAAATATTGGTTTCATCAAATTCAAAATCAAGACTGTCTTCATTCGGAATATTAACGTTGTTAAGACCTTTGGGGGCAGCAACAAATTGAATTTCTGGCTCAATAAGAGTTGGTAAAAAATTATTAGAATTAAAAACGGGGTAACGCCAATCAAGAGCAGCCTGTGGAAATAAACGGCCTTTTTCACCATTAAAAGATTTGGAATTTGATTGTGTTTTAAACCTATCAATATCGTATGCATCTCCTCTTACACTCGTCGTAAGCGTATAAAGATCCCCTATTCCTCCCATAAAAGGAAGCTCCCATCCTCCTTCTACAGAAAGACGCCTCATATTTGTTCCAACAGTCCGGTTGAGCACTACGACAGAGTTGTTACTAAAAAAATGGTCCCCGTTTGCTCTTTGCGGGCTGACATAAGAATAAGACGCCAAGGGTAAAATAAAAGGTGTGGTCCTTTGGGTTTGTTCAACACGTGTTGGCTGAAATGCATAACCTTGAATAAGCGCATAACTTTTATCGTAAAACCCCTCCGTATATATAGTGCTATCAAGACTCGAAGTTTGAGGTGTTTCAACGTCATTAAAAAAATAACGTCTAACATAAGTTGGATCTGAAGCACGATTAACTGTCCCTCCGGTTCTCCAAGTTTCATCGAGGTTAAAAATCCATTTGCTTTGAATATGACCACGCACTTCTTTAGATTTTTGAACCTGTTTCCCAGCTGATTCAGCAACTCTTTTTGATTCTGTGATGCTGCCAAGAGCTTCCCAAGCTCCATTTGAAAATCGTTGACGATATTCAGTAATTAAAACAGGTGTCTGTTTCGTCAATACCAATGGCGTAATTGTCAAATCTTGTGAATCGTTAATAACGTAATAATAAGGGACGCCTGTAAAAGCTCCGAGCCCATTAGACGACCCAAAATAGGGCGTCAGAATACCGCTTCGTCTTTTTACAGTTGGATCTGGATGACTCAAATAAGGTACATAGAATATGGGTGTTCCTGAGAATTCCATCCAAGCGTCATAATAGTCAACATCTCCTTTGACTTCATCTCGAATCACTTTTACAGCTTTAACTTGCCAAAGAGGAGGGTTTTCAGGGTTTTCTTTGCAAAGATTACATGGAGAATAGACGGCCTTTTCAAAAGTTGTAATTTTTTCCTCATGACGATTGGCAGAGAACGCAGCCATTCTTCGATTGTCCTTTGTTAAGAGTCGAACCGTTTTGATAAAACCCTTCTTAAGATCATCCGTAAGCTCTATATAATTAGCCTTATACACATCTCCAGTCGGATCAAAAATAACCACGTTACCACTGGCTGTTACAAGATGGTTTTTTTCATTGACTGTAATAGTATCTGCCTCAAGAACAGTCATGCCAGCTTGTGTTGTCCGGATAATACGCACATTTCCACGTGCAGTTGTGGTCCCAAGAGCTTCATCAAATGTTATTTCATCCGCTTCTAAAAAAACAGGGACCTCTTGAGTGTTGTCATCATTAAAAGAAGTTGGATTTGAGTATAAATTTGTCTTAGCTGACGTTAATTCATGGCCTTGTATGTGTTTTGTGAGAGGAAATAAGCAAACAGAAAAAATGATACATTTTTTTATCTGTTTCATTAAAATTACCATTTTTACCCATTCTCCACATGTAATAAAAAAGAAATGCTGATCATAATCACACTAATTGCAGGAATCCAAAGAGCCAATCCTATGGGAATTGTCATAGATAAAGCAAGTGCTCTCATCACATCATTTAGTATATAAATTGAAAATCCGGCAAAAGTTGTCTTAAAAATAGCCCACCCCCATGATTGAGCTCTTCCCCAATGAAATGAAAAACATGCGGCTAAAAGAACCATTCCCAACATAAAAAAAGGTTTTACTAAAAGTGACTCCCAATAGAAACGATGAGATGTTCCGGAAAAACCAGCACGTTCGAGAATTTTGATGAAAGAAGGAAGCTCCCAAAAAGAAAGCGTTTCCGGAGGCGTAAAATGATCTTCTATGCCTTCTAAGGTAAAATCAGTCTTAAATAAAGTTTTAGGGAGAGATATGGGGCTTTCATGAGAGGGTTTGACCAAAACAGAAATCAGTTCCCAATGTCCGGATTTTATAAGAGCCGTCTTTGCACTCAACTGTTCCTTAAAAATATCGGGGTTATTAAATATGAAAAGAGAAACACCAGACAGATTTTTTGACTTAAGATCTATACGCTCGGCTCGAATAATCGTATATCCGTTTTCTTCTTGTTGTTTTAACCAAAGACCTGTGTCTGACAATGTCAGTTGGCTTGATTTTTGTTTTAAATGATGCAATTCCAAACGTTCAAAGTGTTTTTTTAGTCCAGCGCTTAAAGGATTAAAAACAATGAGGTCAAAGCAAGAAAATAAGAAGACTGTCGATAAAATTGGGATTAAAATTTGAGCGATCGAAATTCCACTTGTTCTCATAATAATAAGTTCAAAGTTTTTATGAAGTCTTTTAAATGTCAAAACAGTTGCAAAAAGGATTATCAAAGGGATAATTTTTTGAATTATAAAGGGTGTTTTTAAGAGTGACATTTTAAAAATAAGAAGCAATCCAACATCAGCTTTAGTAGAAGATCGACGGATAAGTTCAATAAACTCAAAAAATAAGATCAAAGAATAGAAGATGCCAAATAAAGCTCCCGTCCAGAGGGAGAATATACGTGCTATGTAAAGAGAGATTATAAGTGGAATTTTGATCATCATTTACTCTCAATTCTAGGCTTACGTAATTTAAAAAGGTCAGAAAAATAGTTTATTTTTTTTAAAAAATAAAAAGAAACAGCAATAATTAAGAATATAATGCTATAAAGAACAAAGATAAGACCAGGAATTTTGGTCGATAAATTAATAAGAATAAGGCTGAAAATTTGAAGGAAGAGAACCCCACAACAGGTAATAATAATCCTAACAATAAACCCTGTCCTACGAAAAGATCTTAGAAGCAAGACGGTAACAGCGATAAGGGAGTAGGCAAGAGATAAAAAAGGCGTAATCAATCTGCTATGCCCCTCTATTCTCATTTTTAAAATATCTAATTTTGTAAATTTTGTTGGATCGGGGTTAAAAAGTTCTTTTAAAGAGAACTCTCCTGTTTTCCGTGACCGCGTGGCCTCAGATTTTTTTTCAGGCTTTAAAGAAACAATTGTTTGTTTAAAATAAAGAGTGTTCTGTTTTTCGGTCTTTTCATTCGTTTCTTGACGTATACCATTATATAGGAAGAGAGAAATTCCAGAACCAGGGTCTTTTTCAAGGAACCCCTTTTCTGCAATTAAAATATACCCTGGTTTTTGGGAAGGTTGAGCGTAAGCAAATATGCCATAAACTTCTCCGTTCTTACTTTTTTCTCTCACATAAACAGTAAGACCTGGAAAATTATTGAACTCACCCTCTTTCACAATGGAAATAGAAGTTGATTCTTTTAAGGAGTGCTCCAAATCTTTAAGATTTTTAGTAGAATGAGGAAGGATAAATATATTGAGCGCTAAGATACATATTGCAACAATTAACCCAAGACCAATTGCAGGAAGAGCAATCTTTAAATTGCTCATTCCAATGGCCCTCATAATCGTTAATTCTCGATCCCACAATAATCTATTATAAATAAACAAAACTGAAAAAACGAGACTGAAAGGAAGAATAAGAGCAATGATATCAGGCAAGAGGAAGGAAAAAAATTTAAAAAGATTTTTAAAAATACTCGCATCTGAATGTGCAATAACGATTTCTACAAATCGCAAAGATTGCGTCAGCAACAATATCCCAATAAAGATCGCACTCAGGGATAAAATTGAAAAAAGGAGATTCTTAAAAAAGTACCGGTAAAGAATCATTCAGAATCCTTCAAAAATTAAATTAACTTTCCATCTTTAAGAACTTATACATTGCTCTTTTGAGAAAGGAAAGATATACATTATTTAGAAGAAAAAAATTATATTTTTTTACCTTGTCCCAAAGTGAGAATAGAGCTTAAAAATGAAATTTTTCCTAAATATAAAAAGTCTTAGTTGGTTTTTTAGTATCTTTTTTATCTTAAGTTCCAATTTTTGTTTTTCCCAAGAAAGTAGTAAAAACAACACTCTCACAATTGCGGCTGTTGTTAATGATAAAATTATTACAATATCTGATTTAAATAATCGAATTGATCTTGTTTTAATTGCCTCTTCCATTCCAAAAAGTGAAGAAGCTATTCAACACCTAAAAAAACAACTTATAAAAACGCTTATTGATGAGGAACTCCAAATTCAAGAAGCAGCTAAAAATGGTATTAAAATTTCTCCTGAAGATATTATGCAAGCTATCTCGGATATTGAGCAGAGCAACAATATGCCTAAAGACCAATTAAAAATCCTTCTTGAAAGTAATAATATTCCTTTTCAGACTTTAGAAAAGCAAGTTAATGCAAATATTTCTTGGATTAGATTTATTGTGGATGCTTATGGGCCAACGGTGAATGTATCGGATAAAGAAGTTGAGGATACGCTTAAAACGATTTCGAAGTCCATTGACAAGCCACAACGACGCGTTTCTGAGATTTTTCTTTCCATAGATACCCCCTCGAAAGAAAAAGATGTTCTAAAGGCAGCGCATGATTTTGTTAAAGACTTAAGGAATGGAGCGAGCTTTGACATGTTTGCACGCCAGTTTTCTGAGGCGCCTTCAGCAGCTCAAGGAGGAGATATCGGATGGGTTCAACAAGGTCAACTCAAAGAGACCTTAGACCAAGCTCTTTCAAACTTACAAAAAGGAATGATAAGTGATCCTATTGTGACAAAAGAAGGGATTTATATTTTTTATGTGCAAGACATTGAGAAGGCTGGAGAATCAAAGCAAAATATGATTGATTTTAAGCAGTTGATGGTGAGTCTTTTTGCAGATAAATCTGAAGAAGCTTCTCTTAAAGCAAAAAATGATATTGAAACCCTCAAAAAAGAATCTCCTACATGTCAAAACCTTGAATCTTTAGCTGAAAAAATAAACGCTCAAGTAGAGTCTATCCTTAGTGTTCCAGAAAACAGGCTCCCTATCCCTCTCCAAAACCTGATTAAAAATTTGCCTTTAAACACGCCCTCTCAAGTTGTCTCAACGGAACAAGGTGTTGGATTTATCATGGTTTGCAAAAGGTCGGAAGCAGATGTTCAAGAAAGTGTCTTACCCGACAAGGACATGATCCAAAAGAAAATCATGAATCAAAAATTAGAGCTTGTTGCGCGACGCGTTCTCAAAGACCTTCGTCGGGCTGCATTCATTGAAACACGTATTTAAAATAATTTTATTTCAATGAACCTTCCTTCGCTTCGCGATGTTATTAAATCATCAGATTTGTGGGCCAAGCGTTCACTCGGACAAAATTTTCTCTTGGATTTGAATATTACACGTAAGATTGTAAAAGCTGCTGGATCTTTAAAGGGAGCAACAGTCATCGAAATCGGACCTGGTCCTGGGGGGCTTACACGGGCTCTTCTTGAAACTGAAGCACTTTCAGTTATTGCAATTGAAAAAGATCCTCGTGCCTTAACAGCGCTTTCATCTCTTCAAGACCTTTATCCAGAGCGTTTGATTTTAAGAGAAGCAGATGCTCTCGAGATCCCCCTTCAGACACTTGGTGAGCCGCCGCGTTATGTCATTGCAAATTTACCTTATAATATTGCAACGCCTCTTTTAATGCAGTGGCTTATTCATTCAACCTCCTTCCATAAATTCATTTTAATGTTTCAAAAGGAGGTTGCTGATAGAATTGTAGCCTTGCCGCATTCAAAAAACTATGGAAGACTCTCCGTTAAGGTCCAATGGCTCTGCAAAGTAAAATCCATTTTAACATTGCCGCCTCAGGCTTTTTGGCCTTCCCCAAAAGTTTACTCAAGTGTTGTTGAAATAACGCCGTATCCAACACCATTATATCTCGCTAATTCGGATGATTTAGAATTTGTTTTAAAAACTGCTTTTTCACAACGTCGTAAAATGATTCGATCGAGTTTAGAAAATTTAAACGTCCCCTTAGCTCTTCTTTTTGAAAAATCAGGGATACTTCCAACCCTTCGTGCTGAAAATCTTTCTGTGGAGGATTTTTGTAACCTTACGCGCGTCTATTCAGAGTTAAAGAAAAAAACACCCACTCCTTCTTCTTAGAGTTATAACTTTGGCTGTTTTGCCGATTGTTCCTGGGAACCTTTTAAAGATGAGCTCTATCCAAAAGTTAAAAGATCTAACAAACCATCAACTTTCTTTCTTTCCAAAAGAAATTTTTGATCAAAATAATCTTGAAATTCTTTATCTTGATCAAAATCAACTCTCAGAGGTTCCTGACGATATTATCAAATTAAAAAATCTTAAAAAATTAAGTTTCTATCATAATTTTCTTACATTTTTACCTGCAAATTTTTTTGAAATCACATCTTTAGAGTCTGTCAATGTCAGCTGCAATAAAATTTCCTCTTTTTCTGAGGAAATTGGAAAACTTAAGAATCTTCAAGTATTGGATATTCAACATAACAAATTAACAGCCCTTCCAGAATCATTAGGGATTCTTATTAATCTTAGGTTCTTGTATTTAGCTGATAATCAGCTGACTTTCCTCCCCTCTTCTTGTGAGAATTTAACAAACCTTTTATATTTAAACCTGAGCGATAACTATTTTAGCTCTCTTCCAGATTTTTTAGGAAATTTATCAAACCTTATCGAGTTAAGAGTCTATGAAAATTCTCTTTCTTCTCTTCCAGAGTCTTTTGGAAAGCTTGTTTCTCTAAAAGAATTTCATGCAATGAATAATCGATTACAAACACTTCCCATCTCTTTTGGAAATCTTATAAATTTACGGAAACTTATTCTTCAGAATAACGTTCTAGAATACCTTCCTGAAACAATTGGAGATCTTTGTCATCTAACGGATTTAGACCTTAGATCAAATAAACTAACGTGTTTACCAAAGGCAATAGGAAACCTCACATCTTTAAGACTCTTGGATTTAAGGGACAACTTGTTAACGATCCTTCCTTCTTCTCTTCAATCACTTTCAAGCCTTGAAAAATTGGACCTTAGATTCAACAAACAACTTATTTTACCTTCTTGGTTTCATGAGCTTGAACAAAAAGGATGCACCATTTTTGTATAAACTCTAAAATAAGACTTTACAAATATAAATACCCCAGAGGACTTTAACACAATGACACAAACCTTTTCTAAAGGAATCCTCCTCCTCACCATAATCCTTATGGATCTTCTTGCTGGGATGGAATTTGACCTTTTTTCTCCCAGCTTTCCTGAACTCCAAGCTCATTTTTGTCTGACACCTTTTTGGGTTGAAGCTCTTTTATCCGTCAATTTCATAGGTTATTGTCTGAGTTTATTCTTTGTGGGAAGTCTCGCGGATCGCTATGGTCGTAAGGTCATCATCGTGATTGGGCTTCTAATATTTATCATCAGTAGTTTCCTGTGTCTCAGTTCACCGTCTTATTCAATCCTTCTCTTCGGTCGCTTTTTCCAAGGGGCCGGGATAGCGGCCCCTGCCATCCTCAGCTTTTTGATTATTGCGGATTCTTACCCTCTCAAAAAACAACAATCTTTATTTGCTATTCTCAATGGCATTATGAATGCTTCTGTGGGCGTGGCGCCTGTCATTGGAAGTTATGTAAGCCTCTATTTTCACTGGCAGGGCACCTTTATAACTCTTTTGTTATTTGGAGTTGTAACGCTCTTGATGACCTTGATATTCATTCCTCATACGAAAGCTCCTGAACATAGAGAACCATTCTCGATTCGAGAATACCTTCCCATATTTAAATCAAAGTCTTTGGTTCTTTTAATTCTGAAAATGGTTTTTTCTTGGACTCCTTATTGGATCTTTGTAGGGATGTCTCCTCTTCTCTACATGGAAGCGTTAGGCGTGAGTCTTTCTCACTTTGGGTATTATCAAGGAGCACTCGCTTCCGTATTTGCATTGGGAAGCTTATTCTTTGGCCTAATTATTAACCGGTATAACCAAAAGAAAATGTTGTACAGCTCAAACTACCTTCTCATAGTTGGGTTAATCTGCATCACGATCATCACATTTCTAAACAGCTCAAACGCTCTGCTTATTACAGTGTCCTTTATCCCCTATATTATAGCAGGCGTAATCCCCTCTACTCTTCTTTACCCTATCTGTCTCAACTTTATGCCGAAAGCAAAAGGACGCGTCTCCGCGACTCTCAGAGGAACCCATCTCATCTTGTCGGCTCTTAGCCTTCAGCTGGCGGGTTATTTTTATCGAGGATCTTTCCAAAATATCGGAATTATTATCAGTGGGTTCATCGTACTTTCAGTTATTACGCTATTTTTAATCCTCAAAAATCAAGAGATTATGCGTTTTTTTGAGGAGAAAAATGGGAATTTTTCATAACCCCACCACTGGAATGACCGAAATATTTGGGTTAGCTTAGACCCAAAGGGACGGTTCTGTGGGCAAATGGGGAGAAATCTCTCCCTCTGTCCCACGTCAATTATTTCCTGAGAATTTCTGGAAGATCCTCAGAAAATGTTTTGTTTTAACCCTTTTTTACAGTATAACTATACGGGTTGTCTAACGTTAGAGGGTCCCCGTGAAATCTTTTTTAACCTTATCTATCCTGAAATTTCTCTTGATGATTCAAAAATCAGCCACTTTTATGGGTCGGCGCTTTATTTTTTTAGGGCGCGTCTCTTTTTTATTTGGAAGATTTATATGGCAAAAAATCAAAAAAATTCCGCAAACACTCCTTCATTTGAAATGCTTTAAAGGGGCCTTTCAACTACGCGCGGTTGCGTTTTTTCATGATGTTGCAATTGCCCTCCTTTCTTTTCTGATAACACTGTTTCTTTATGGAAAGCACTTTGTTAAAACCCTCCCTCTTTTAACAATTTCTTTGGAAGAAGCTTTATTTGGTCTGTCAACATCGGGTATTTTATTCTTATACGGTCTTTATGGAAAACCTTTTCGATACCCTCTTTCTCTTCAAATATTAGAGCACACAAAAATTGCGATTTTGAGCTGTCTTATCTATGCTCCCCTATTTTTCATAACAACCCGTGATATAGAATTTCCAGGGTCATTTCTTTTTACGCTTGGTTTTGTTTTTCTTTCAGGTCTTCTTCTTCCAAGAGTTTTATATTTTTCATTTTTTGAAAAAAAGTCGAGGTTTATTCAAGACTCTTCTCTTTCTGATGTTATGAAGAGAGGAATTTTTTCTGACCAACCCTCTTCATCTCTTAAGAGAAATATTCTTTTAGTTGGCGCTTGTCCTTTTTTAGAAGACATTTTAAAGGCGTGTTCCCATGAAAACTCTCTCTTCAAAATCGTTGGATATATTGCCGATACAGCTTCTATTAAGGAGATAAACTTTGATGAAGTTCCTCTTTTAGGAGATATCGAAAATCTTTCTTCCATCATCACCACACTGTCTCAACATGGTATCAAACTCGACGGCGTGTTTTCAATTGACTTAAAAGAATCCCCTCAAATACTTCGTCTCTTATTAAAGACCCTTGATGCATTCAAAATACCTTTAAAACGTTTAATACCAACGGTTTTAAAATCTTCTATTCACGCGGATCATCTCCCTCATATTTTCCGTCCTGTCATTCTTGAGGATCTTCTTGAAATTACCCATTCTTCTTTTGATTCAGAGACATTGCACCAATTAATACTTAACCAACGTATTTTAATTACAGGAGCAGGAGGTTCTCTCGGGCGAGCTCTCATCCAAAAAATCTCTCCTTTAAAGCCTCAACATCTTACTTTTATAGACCATTCCGAGGAAAATCTTTTAAAACTCGAATTAGAGGCCATTAAGCATTACCCTCACCTTTCGCGGTCCTACCTTCTCTCAGATATTACAAACAAAGAGCGTCTTTTAAAGATTTTTGAGCAAGAGACACCCAACTATGTTTTTCATCTTGCTGCTGTAAAGAGCGTTCCCCTTGCAGAAGAAAATCCCGATCAAGCAGCCCTTACGAATATTCTTGGAACTCGCAATGTTCTTGAAGCCTCACGCTCACAAAATGTCAAGCTTGTTGCACTGGCGTCTTCATTTTCCTGCTCAACCCCTCAAAATGTCTTAGATGTAACGAAACGTATTTCTGAAATTTTTTTCCAAAGTTATGACATAGCTCAGGGAATTTCTCCTCAAGGAACCCGGTTTATTGTCTGTCGGTTTGATAATTTTATAGGATCTTCAGGTTCTGTAACCTCTCTGTTTGAGGAAGAGCTTCATCATAAAGGCCCCTTGCTTCTTACAAGGCCTGATGATGAACGTATATTTATCCCACTCAAAGATGCAGTAAATCTTTTTCTAAAGGCGTGTGCGCTCGGGGGAAGTTCCTCACAAGAAACAGGATCCATTTATCAGGCACGCGTAGGTACGCCTATAAAAATAAAAGATATCGCAGATTTTATCTGCCTTTTAAACGGATTTACACCACAGAAAGACATAAAATATAAAATTATTGGAGCCCGAAAGGGAGAAAAAATGTCCCAACAATTCTTAAGCTCATCTCTTTCTGTAGGTCAATCAACTCCTTACAAGGGACTTTTTAAGTCGCAGACATCATCATCCTCTCCTCCAGATCTTTCTGCGCTTCAGAAAGCTGCAAGTGAACTTGAAGAGACAACATCTCACAACCGCACACAACAAACTATCAGAGTTTTACATTACTTGGTGCCAAGCTATAAAAAGAACGGGTGATTACAAATGAAGAATAATAAAAAATTTATGATATATTATGCTGACACATTAAGGACAACGGATTATGATTGAACTCCAAAAGAAACCATACACCATAAATATTGGTGTTGATGATTTTAAAAAAATGGCGACGAGCACAACCCTGTTTGTTGACAAAACGTCTTTTATTTCCACACTTCTTGAGAGCGGATACCATGTGACGCTTATCACGCGTCCACGAAGATGGGGAAAAACTCTCAATATGACGATGCTTCAATATTTTTTTTCCATACCAGTTAAAAGTAATGGAGAGATCGATGAAGAAGAACAATCAAAAAAGCACGACATTTTCTCAAAATTAAAGATTGGAAAACAGTTAGATATCATAAAGGGATACTGTGGAAAATATCCGGTCATTTTTATCAGTTTTAAAGATGCGAAAGCCACAACCTTTGAGGAAATGCAAGAAAACATCGCTGATCTCATCCAAGAACTTTATAAATCTCATCGGTATCTTCTCGAAAGCCCAAAACTTGATGACATTGATAAAGATGAATTTAAGAGATATATTACAGGTCCTCTTACAAACCCTATGATTCTTAAGGCCCTAAAAACGCTGAGTTATTTTCTTTTTAAACACTTTAATCAAAAAGTTTTCATTCTGATCGATGAATATGATACCCCCTTAAACGATTGGTATGCCCTCCAATTGGCGCGAGAGACCCTTTCCGATACAGAGGACATGTATTTTCAGAACGTTTTAAATCTTTTCAGGGGCATTTTCAGCAGCGCACTGAAAGGAAATGACTCTCTTGAAAAAGGGGTTGTAACAGGAATTTTACGCGTTGCAAAAGCAAGTCTTTTCTCGGGACTCAATAATTTTGGCGAAGATTCGATTTTAGATGAAAATTATGCAGAGCATTTTGGATTTACAGAAACAGAAGTTAATTCTCTTCTTTATAAGTCTGGTCTGGATCAAAACCCTGGAACAGCTCAGACCTTAAAGTCTTGGTACAATGGATACAATATCGGTGGATTCACGATTTATAACCCTTGGTCCATCATGAATTGCTTAAATAATAAAGGGGCGTTTAAAGCCTATTGGGTGGGAACGGCCAGCACCACTCTCATCGAGAATGCCCTTATTTTGGATAAGTTTCAAGAAGAGATGCAGATGCTTATTGAAGGAGAAAAAGTCGATATGATTGCAGATCCTAAAATGGTCTTTGCAGACATTAAATCGTCTCCCAATGCACTTTATAACCTCTTGCTCTTTTCTGGCTATTTAACGGCTGAAAAAGCAAAACTGGCGATGGATGGCATTACTTATCTCTGCAGTGTCAAGATCCCGAATTATGAAGTCCGAGGCGTTTTTATGACATCTGCTATTCAGTGGATTGAAAACAAATTCAAAACCGATGCACGTGACTATAAAGCCTTTGTTACGCATCTTCTTAGAGGAGACGTTCCCAAATTTATGGAAACTCTTAAATCTTATCTTGGTGCTTCTGCAAGTTATTTTGACTCAGGCCCTAAACAAGCAGAGCTTTTGTACAATGGATTTATGTGGGGTCTTTTTGCCAGCAGCGTTAACGAAGACTACTTTGTTGAAAAGGAACGTGAAACTGGGAAGGGACGTGCTGATCTTCTCATTATTCCAAAAGAAACGGGTGCGATTAAAAGTGAGACTTTAGGATAGACGAGATGAGCAAGATAGGATAAAGGGGAAGAAAGTTCTTTAAGCAAAAAAGGAGGATCCCCTATGGCTATGACAGCAGAAGAAATAATAAACAAGTTATCGCAGAGCCCTGAATTGCTGAAACGGGTTGGGCGACTATTGGAAATAGTAGAAAACAAGGAAGGGCGAACGACTTTAGCGGATGATGCCGAAGAATGTGTTATAGAAGAAATGAGGGAATTAGGTAAAGAAGTCATGGAGAAATGGGCGCAGGACGAGGAGCAAAGACGAGAACACATGATCTTAGAGAGCGGGGTTGCTGTAAGAAAGAAAGTAAAAAAAAACTCTACTGGTATACAACATATGGGGTCGTCAGTTTAGAGGAACAGATTTTTTATCAACCAGGCTTAAAAAAGCATGTACGAGCTTTTTCAACTTCTGCACGGATTTATTGTCGAGGGTATTCGCGTGCTCTCGAGAGGGCCATTACAGATTTTGGTGGAGAGAATGCATTTGGACAAGTTGAAATGAAATTAAAAGAACATTACGGAATCACTGTTCCGACGAGTAGTGCCCGCACGATCACGCAACGGCACGCTCATGAAATGTATGAGCAAGAAAAAGAAAAGGTAAAGATCCCTTCAAAAGGAATCCATCCCATCATTTTAGCAGAGACAGATGGGACCATGATCCCAATCACCAAAACAACAATACCGGAAGGGCAGAAACCTTACGATGCTCGCAAACATAAGGAGCATTTCTGGAGGGAGGCACGTTTAAGTTTGGCCCATCCAATAGGTTCGGTCACACCAATATTTGCTGCAACGCTCGGAAGTGTTGACAAAGTTGGCCAACAGATTCGAACATGTGTTAATAAGGTGTGTCGTTCCGGCAAACATGCGTAAATAGATAAACATTTTACTGTAACATCTTTTTCCGCACCAAAAATTATGTGACTAAACGCGTGGTCTAAAAGG
>NCGZ01000046.1 GCA_002257235.1 Alphaproteobacteria bacterium 16-39-46 | reverse complement strand
ATTACAGCAAAGAGGGATGATCATCGCTACGGCGCTATTTAATGGCGCGCTCCGCTCATCCCTCTTTTGTCTCATTTGTATCTGAACTCGGACAAAAAATATTTGAACGGAGAATGTCATTTTTCTTTACTGAGGAAATTGTGAATGATACAAATATACATTAAAATCGGCGCTCTCATCTCCTCCTTAAAGAAAGGAGTTTTCGAGCGCCTAAATATAAAACGTCGCAAATCTCAACGTCTCACACAAGAGGCGCTCGCCATATTGGCCGGCGTCAGAAAACCTACGCTGAACAGCTTTGAGCAAGGAAAAACAACGCTTACACTTGCGTCCATTCTCAAAATCCTCCATACGCTTGGGCTTGATTAAATAAGCCCAAAACAGTGAAAATTCCTATCAATAGCACATAAAGATGACCGGGTTAGTTAGCACATGATATGTCCGATTTACCCTCCCCTCTGTGTACACAGAGGGGAGGGTAAATTTCTTCCAATTTCATGCAGCTTTGCATAAAGAATCCTCTCGTTCTAAGTGTCCTTGAGCATTATATCTTCCTAAGCATCTCGGACCGTAAAATAGACTCAGACTTCCATCTGCATACTCATGGACCTCTACTTTTGTTTTCACATAGTGATGCCTTAAATCGTCCCTGGGAATTTGGAGATGTATTCCCTTGTAGCTTACCGTATTATCATGCTGCACTTGTCTCTCCTCTTTTATACACAAGATTTCTTTAAGGTCATCCCGGTTCCAAGAGACGTAAGCTAACTTCTCTTCTTTAGCTTTCACGCTAAATTGCTCATTGTGTCTTGGAATATAAATTTCTTTTAGATATTTATTTGCTTCTTCTATCGTCCGAATCCCATAAAGCTCAAACTCTTTTGGCAATCTATTTTGAAGCGTTCCAAACATTCTTTCAGACCTCCCTCGTGCTTGCGGGCTGCTGCTATATGTTTTATCCCAAGCTGTTGCAACGCCCTTCCAACCTGCGTTAATTCATGTTTACTCACTTTTCCTCCTGCTTCGGGGGTATACCAATAATGCGACCCTCTATCCGTATAAAAAGAACAAAAAAGTCCATACTTTTCTATTGTTTCCATGATCCCTCTAAAGCTACTCTCGGTCCCTTCTTCTTTTACAAAAAATCCTGACGTTATTTTTGAGGTTGCGTCATCCATCGTTATGATTAAATCAATATTGTACTCCAACTCCTCTATCCATCTATGCGTCGATCCATCTTGATGGATCATCATTCCCTCCATAGGCCTTCTTTCTCTCCTCAGTCTATGATCTCCTCCTCTTTTTCCTTTTCGGATTAATCCTGATTTTTCCAATGTATTTTTTGTCCATGTATATCCATATTTTAAATTATGCTCTCTTTGCGCAAATTCATGAAAATGCTTAACACTGAATCCTCGGTAAACTTTTTCATATAATGCCGTTATTCGTCGT
Source organism: Alphaproteobacteria bacterium 16-39-46 (assembly GCA_002257235.1). Classification (GTDB taxonomy): domain Bacteria; phylum Pseudomonadota; class Alphaproteobacteria; order 16-39-46; family 16-39-46; genus 16-39-46. The sequence continues at coordinate 14,257 of NCGZ01000046.1, read as the reverse complement.
ACTTCTCTTTCTTCGGCTCGCTTCCATGACTGTCTATTCAATCGTAAGTCAAAGGTTCCTTCAAAATCTTCTTCTTCAGTCCGATTCCTTTTTCGTAAAAATGTCCTTACGCTTACTCCTAATAACTCTGCTGCCTCTTCGCTCGTCAGCCTTCTTTCCTGAAATCTATCATTTATTTCTTCAAATTTCATTTTCATTACACCTTCTATTATCCGACTCTTTTTCATCTTTGCGTCCTCCTTCAAGGACACTCTACTTTTCGGACAACTCGTGTGCTAACTTTATCGGCCATACCATGTGCTACCGACATTCAGTGAAAATTCCTTGCTAATAAAGATAAAATAAGAGATTCTTATTTCGAGAATAAAAACAAAAAAGCATTTTTCTGAGAATCAAGACGCTTCTTATAAAAAACCTCCGTAAATGCACTTTAGATACGCCCTCTTTTTTAAAAGGAAAAATCATGTTCGTCAAAAAATTGAACCTCATTTGTTTAATGACTTTTCTTGCGCTCACCCCCGTTATAGCGATGCCACCCGTTGACGTTCGTAAAATTACGCCTCCAAAATTAGACTCTCTTCATTTGGGTAAAAAAATAACATGCCATCGCCCAATGAGACACGGCGCTCCTAACATGAGCATTACAAAACAAAACGGGCAGATTATAGCGCATAACTATGGGCATGGCGGAAGTGGCTGGACGTTGGGGCCAGGATCTGCTCAATACGTCAATAGCTTGTTGCTCGCATCATATGCCTCTGATCTCAAAAAAGAGACGCCCATTACCATTATTGGCGCGGGTGCTTTAGGGTTATTTACTGCCTATGATCTCCATCAAAGAGGCTTTAAAAATATCACGATCGTTGCCGAAAAGTTTGAAGGTCTTACATCCCATAATGCAGGAGGCCTTCTCGCCCCCGTTTCCATGGATAATCATCCCGAGATACAAGAGATGATCGACAAAATCGGCATTGAGGCTTATAAATTCTATGAATCAATTGCTCGGAAAAAACATCCTCACTTTAAAGAGGGCGCTGTTATTGTTCCCACTTATTTTCAAAATCGAGAAGAGTCTGGCCTCGAGCCCTACGTCGGGAAAGTCATGCAGCCTTCCAAAGATGTCACCCTCGACTTTGGAAACGGCACGACCCGCAACATGGTCGCCTATGATGATGGCATTTTTATGGATACTGCAAAAATGATGAAGGAACTTCAAACTTATTTAAAAAAGAACAAAGTTAAATTCATCCAGAAAAAAATAGAATCCTTTTCTGATCTGAAAGGAAAATTCATCATTAACTGCAGTGGACTTGGATCTGGAAAACTTAATAATGATGCTGAGATGATTTCAATTCAAGGTCATTTGATCATGCTTAAAGATCAAGATCCAAAAGAATTAGAGTACATGATCCTTGTTTATTTTAAGGAAGGAACAACAAAGTCTGGTCAAAAGATAAAGCGCTCTTTTTATATTTTTCCAAAACATCTTCCAAATACCTCCTCCAATGATGTGGGGGTTATTGGAGGCACCTTTATTGAAGGCGCGACAAAAGAAACACCCAACGAAGAAGAGTTTGAGACGCTTCTTAAAGGGGCCAAAGATTTTTATGGCATGGACATAAAAGAAGAGCTTCAAGAAAAATGATAGGACGTTAAATTATCATCCCCTCAAATTATTGATAAACTCTTTCTTCTTTTGAAAACAAATCAACATCTTCAATCGGGAGCAGGCACCTTAGTTGAACTTTCATTTCACCATATTTTTGGCGGCTGCAAGGAACTCTTTGCAAAGAACAAACAGCTTTTTTTAAAGGAGACTCAGAAAGACATGAGTTACTGATAATTTCAATCAAACAATTGGGGTGTTCTCTTAAAAACTTTTCTGTGAAAAACTTTTTGAATTCATTCTTCTCGCCCTCTGAAAAGCACTCTCCAAGAAGTATGTTTAAAGAAACACTTCCAACAAGATTAAATTTTCCCGTCTTTATCTGAATCGCAAAAGGGTCTTCTGGAGAATCCGTCGTAAAATCCATATGGGGCGTCCTCAAGCTTTGGAGAATTTTTTGAGTTGCCAAACGAATCTTTTCGGAAGGCTCAGCGGTGACCGCTGAAGATAAAATTAAACACAAGACCCCGCCGACCCAATACTTACATCCTCTCCACATTTTCAACTCTCCGCCTTTCTTTTCATTTTTCTTTTAAGAGTTTTAAATCGTTTTAAGATCTTTTTTCCTCTAATACATCAACAAGAGCCTCTATAAATCCCTCAATCATCTGAGCATCTTCCCCTTCTGCCATAATACGGATCATATCTTCTGTTCCGGAGGGCCTCACAATAAGACGACCTTTATTACCGAGCGTCCCTTGGAGGTCTTTAATCATCGTAACAACGTTAGAATCTTGCAAATGAGACTTTTTAATCCCCCTGACATTTTTAAGGATTTGAGGATAAGGTGTAAAAAGAGAAGAGAGATAGCTTGCCGGTTTATTGTCCTCCACAAGAAGCGCTAAAACTTGCAAAGCGGCCATAAGACCATCCCCCGTCGTCGCAGATTCTCCTAAAATGATATGACCTGACTGCTCTCCCCCCACATTATACCCATGCAGGCGCATGTATTCGGAGACATATCTGTCTCCCACATTTGTGCGGACTAAATGAAGTCCCTGAGACTCAAGGTAATGCTCAAGGCCAAGATTCGACATAATCGTTGTAATAATTCCACTCTTATGCAATTTGTTCTTCGCAGACCACGAAGTGGCAATCGCTGCAAGGAGAAAATCTCCATTAATAAGAGTCCCGTTCTCATCCACCATAATAACGCGATCTGCATCTCCATCAAGCGCAATTCCAATATTTGCCTGATGCTTTTTCACCGTTTCAATTAAGAGTTCAGGATGCATAGCACCGCAATGCAGATTAATATTAATCCCATTCGGCGCATTTCCAATAGAAATCACTTCAGCGCCAAGTTCCCAAAAAACGGTCGGGGCTACTTTGTAAGCTGCCCCATTCGCGCAATCAACAACAATCTTCAAACCATCGAGTCTCAAGTCTTTTGGAAAGGCATTTTTTACAAATTCAATGTAACGGCCTTGAGCATCATCAATCCGCTTTGCGTATCCTAAATTCAAAGGGGAGGCAAGGCCATTGGGTTTGCTCTCTTTAAAATAACCCTCTATACGATCTTGGACCCGATCATCTAATTTAAAGCCATCGGGACCAAAAAATTTTAACCCATTATCCTCAGCGGGATTGTGCGATGCAGAAATCATCACCCCTAAATCGGCCCGAAGAGACCGCGTTAACATCGAAATCGCAGGTGTCGGCAGAGGTCCCACCAAAAAGACATTCATTCCCATAGAAATAAAACCAGCCGTCAACGCTGACTCAATCATATATCCAGAAAGACGGGGGTCTTTACCTATCACAACACCATGATTCCCAGGGTTTTTCTGAAACTCTTGAGCCACTGCTTGTGCAAGTTTTAAAACAGTATCAGGCGTGATAGGGTACTGGTTTGCTCTCCCACGTACACCATCTGTTCCAAAAATCTTTTCGTGGGAATTTCCCATTTTTATAACCTTTTTATACCCCGGGGGTTGGTTCAGGTTTTAAATTTTTTTTGCGCGATGATGGTTTTTGAGGAGATGTCGGGACAGAGCTTTTCTTCGTCGCCACTTTAGAAAGATCTGGACGCTGAAGGATCTCACCCGCAAGGACACTTTTTATCTCGTCTCCACTCAATGTCTCATACTCAAGGAGCCCCTTTGCCAACGTATGAAGATCTGTTAAATTCTCTGTCAGAATTTTCCGAGCTTTATCATAAGCCACATCCACAATCTTACGTACTTCTTGATCAATGGTTTCTGCCGTTGAGTCAGACATCTGTTTTCGTTGCGCAATGCTATGCCCTAAAAACACTTCTTGGTCAGCCTCTCCATAACTCAAAGGTCCTAATTTTAAGCTCATCCCCCACTCTGTTACCATGCGGCGGGCCATATCCGTTGCCATTTTAATGTCAGAAGAAGCGCCTGTTGTAATTTTCTCTTCGCCAAAGATAATTTCTTCTGCAACCCGTCCCCCCATGGCAACAGCAAGGTCTGCACGCAACTTTGCAAGCGTGATAGACAAGCGGTCTCCTTCAGGCAGACGCATCACCATGCCAAGGGCACGTCCCCTTGGAATAATCGTTGCTTTATGAATAGGATCGGATTCTTTCATATTAATCGCAACAAGCGCATGGCCTGACTCATGATAAGCTGTAAGCTTCTTTTCTTCTTCCGTCATGACCATAGATCTGCGTTCTGCGCCCATCATCACCTTATCTTTTGCCTCTTCAAATTCTGACATAGAGACAGACCGTTTATTGCGCCTGGCGGCAAGAAGAGCGGCTTCATTCACAAGGTTTTTAAGATCTGCGCCTGAAAAACCTGGCGTTCCACGGGCAATCACTTTTGCATTGACATCTGACGCTAACGGCACTTTTTGCATATGAACTAAGAGAATCTTTTCACGTCCAACAACATCAGGAACAGGAACAACCACTTGACGGTCAAAACGACCTGGACGTAACAGAGCCGGGTCAAGGACATCTGGTCTATTCGTCGCCGCAATTAAAATAACCCCTTCATTACTCTCAAATCCATCCATTTCAACAAGAAGCTGATTTAAGGTCTGTTCACGCTCATCGTTCCCCCCACCAAGGCCAGCTCCACGTTGGCGACCAACAGCATCAATTTCATCAATAAAAACAATACAAGGAGCACTTTTCTTGGCTTGTTCAAACATATCACGTACACGGCTTGCACCGACACCCACAAACATCTCCACAAAATCAGAACCTGAAATCGTAAAAAACGGAACATTTGCTTCTCCCGCAATTGCCCGGGCAAGAAGTGTTTTACCTGTTCCTGGAGGACCAACGAGAAGAACGCCCTTTGGGATTTCCCCTCCTAAACGCTGAAATTTTTTAGGATCCTTTAAAAAGTCGACAACTTCTTCAAGCTCTTGTTTAGCTTCATCAATACCGGCCACATCTTCAAAGGTAACACGCCCTTGCTTCTCAGAAAGTAGTCGCGCACGCGATCGGCCAAATCCCATAATTTTGCCGCCACCACCTTGCATTTGACGCAACGCAAAAAGCCACACTCCCACTAAAAGGAGCATCGGAAACCATGACAATAAGATTTGAAAGAAAGAAAATTCATCCTGAGGCGCTGCAGAGACGCGCACTCCTTTATCGGTTAATTTATCAACGATATTGGAATTATTAGGGACATAGGTCACAAATGTCTTACCATTACTGTGTTGCCCGGTAATATGATTTCCTTTAATCAGGACTTCTCCCACATTCCCGCGATCAACATCTGCCAAGAAGTCGGAAAATGCAAGCTGTTGAGAAGGAGTTCCTCCTCCCATTCCCTGGAAAATATTATAAACGGCTATTAAGAAAAGCCCAATAATAATCCACAAGACTAAATTACGGTTAAAATTGCTCACGAAGTTTTCTCCTTAAAATGATGAAAGTACTATAGCATTATTTAAAAGTTATTTTCCATGAAATTTACATGAATAAGAGAAGGAGCGAGAGAATTTTTTGGAAAAAAGTGAATCTTTGAGACTTTAAGCCGACTTTCTTGCCAAAAAAGCAGTCCCCAGTCTAAATGAGGAACAGACAAAAGGTCATCATTTTCCCAAAGAGCAGGAAGTGTCGCAAGAATATCATCATAAATCTCTTGGGGAACCCTTTTATCCACAATCCTTCTTTCTTCAGTCAAAATTCCCTGGTGCTTTAAGAAGAGGACCCCTTTTTTTCCAACAGATTGTAGAAATCGCCCTTGAAATTTTTGGGGAAATTTTTGGGGAAATTTTTGGGCGTCGCTTTGTAAAATTTCAATTAAAAACCGGCCTCCCCAAATCATAAACCCCTCTTGATTAGCATTATCATCGATTTCAGCAGGAAGACTGGTTTTTTGAAAATTGTTAGATTCTTTTAAAAGGAACAAAATATCATGCCTCTTCTTAAGAAGTACACCATTTAACGTTTTAACCAAAGAACTTTGTGCGTCTTTCTGTAAGCGTTTTACAAGCGGAATGAGACTTTCCCATCGGGGGCCATAAGACTTTCCACCAATCAGGAGAACCACACGCTCCAAAACACGCCGGGCAATTTCAAAAGAACAGGTTCTGAATTTTTTCAGATCAAGAGTTGCATACCCTAATTCAGAGACAGAGACAATTTCAAAAAGAGCTTTAATTGTTTCTTTTTCAAGAGATTCCCTGACCCAGGAACTCTTCTCAATCATACTCTCAATAACATCTGTTGACATCCCCAAGGCCTCAAAATTATCCTTTTGCGCCCGAAGTTGCACCCGACGAAATTTAAAATTTTCATTGCTGGGGTCCTCTAAAAAAGGATGTTCAAAATCCTCTAACGTTGCATAAAGTCTTGCTTTTGGAATTTTTAGGAGAGGCCTTAATTTTCGAACAAAAGGCCCTTCAGAGAGAGAGAACATAGAACAGAGACCATCAACCCCACTTTTTTGAAGAAACCTCAACAGAAATGTTTCCCTTTGATCTTCCCTATGATGCGCAAAAAAAAGATGCTGAATCTGATGGTCCTGACAATAGCGTTCAAGAAGCGTATGCCGCGCTTTGCGTGCCTTTTCTTGCAGATGCGTGAAAGGCTTCTCTCCAGTCCATTTTAAAATGGCATGTTGGATGGAAAGCTCTTGCATCCATCCCGCCACAGTTTGAGATTCTTCAGCCGATTCAGAACGCAGGCCATGGTCTACCGTCACAGCAAAAAGGGCTCCAGAATTTTTTTTTACCCACCTGTCCAAAAGAAGCGCTAGAGCAAGACTATCTGGCCCCCCTGAAAGAGCAACTGCAAGAGAGGGGGAGGTTTCAAAAGGCCCCACCTCTTGCATTAAGCGATCAAATTCTTCTTCCCCGATGGGCAATGGTCTAAGGCGTACATCCATTGTTAGAATTTTCTGTTTGGGCCATCTTCCGAACGGCAGAAGAGGCATTCGGGAAATCCGTCAAAAGCTTCTGAAGCGTTGCACATGCTTCTTTCTTTTTCCCAAGTTTGGAAAGGGACTGGCCTAATTTTAGAAGGCTATCAGGACGCTTTGTATTCTTGGGGTAATCCTTATAAGCCGTCAAAAATGCGACAGACGCCTTGGAATAGTTATTCATGGCAAAATGAGCCTCTCCGATCCAATACTGGGCATTTCCAGCAAGCTCATTGTTTTTATGATGCTCTAAGAAAGATTCAAATCCCTTTAACGCTGGGCCATACTCTTTTTTCTTCAAAAAGTCCAAAGAAGTCTTATATTGTTCTTCAGCAACATCCCCTGAAACAGCTTCTGGCTCAGAAATAACTTCCGGCTCGACAAAATCCTCTTCTGAGTCCTCTTGAATAGGCTCATTCTGAGACGAGGATTTTTCTTTGAGAGCACTAACACCAGCTGCTTTCTCGCCTTCACCTGAGGAAGACTTCTTCGAAGAAGATTGCGAATTCTTCTTTTCTGTTCTCTGGGCGTCGAGATCCTTAGATTTTTTATCGACAACTTTAGGTTTTTTCTTTGCGTCAGAAGAAGGCTCTTTTTTATCCGCAACCAAAGCCTTTTCTTTTTGACTTTCAAGCTCAGAAATCCGGAATTCTACATCGTTTTTAAGAACCTTAATTTCCTGCCCCTGAAGATCAATTTTGTGTGTTGCCTCTTCGAGAGACGAGGTTAAACGCTGCACCTCTTGCTCAAGAGTCTGCATTTCGGAGGCATTGAGAGATTTTCCAGGAGCATTAAAGACAGAAGGATTTTGTCCTTGAGAAACAGGACCAGCAGGGACCTTAGGTACTGAAACCTCACCCCGATAGACCTGGCGCTCTAATGTGCTCAATTGACGCTCAAGTCTCTCGATCTTATTCATCATTGAAGACACTTCTTCGGCGCGCGCGAGAGAACTCCCTGCCAGACACGCAACAAGGATTGAAAAAAAGACCACTCCTCTTAAAAACACAGAATACATTTTGTTTGTTCACCCATTTTCAAACGTAATTTTATCAAAAGTCCTCTTAATTTTTAAAAGTTTTAACAAAATTACACAAGTCTTAATTTAAAATTGGGAAGATCTCCTTTCAATTGCTTTAATGATAATTTGAAGATACTGTTAAAAACAAAAGGTTATGAATAATTCTTAGCCTCAAGATGAAATAAGGTACTTGATTTTTTAACAACCTTTAGACGAAGCTAAACAATGTTGAATGTGTTTTCGATTTTTTTGAGAAGAAGTTTATGAAAAGTATTTTGTGGTTTTTACTCTCTCTTGTCTTTGTTCATGAGGCTCAAGGGATGGGGGACTATGATAAATATAGTCGGCAATTTTACAGAGATGTGGAGCCTCACGCCCGTCCTTTTTTTTCCCAAAAAATGAAGGATGTAACCAAACAAAAAATTCGGGATGCATTTGGTGGCGTATCTCTCTCGGAATGTGAAAGCATCTCTCAAAATGCTCAAAGATATAGGCTTCTTTTGAAGCCAAATGTTGATAAAGTATCTCTCATTAGGGAGATTGCAGCTCTTCCAAGCGCTCACCGAGCCCATGCAATAGATGCACTGACGATCATTGCGGGAGGTCAGCCTCTCGAGTTTTCAAATGGGCGTTCTATATCCTATTTTGGAAAAGAACTTGCAGCCCATGACCCTCTCTCAAGTGACGACAAAAGTGGCCTCTCTCTTTTTATGATTACACCTGCTGGAAAAACCTTATCTTTTGATCATAAAGTGAACTTTGTCCGTAACGTGATTCAAACACCTGTTGCATCTCGGTCGAACGTTCTTCATCTTGCTCGATTTTTTTTGGAAAGCGTCGCAGAAAAGGATCGATCCGTTGATGTGTCAACACATTACTGGCAAACGACTCATTTATCGTGGATGTCAATTTTAGCAGCCCATGGATCAGAAATTGATCCAGAAAGCATGAGCCAGGCGATAGAGTTTGGATCCACCCTCCCTCTTTCCGAGAAAGTACAAGCCTGGGCAAGTTTTCGTTTGATTGCTCCCTCTGAAAGACCCAGTGTCGTACAGGTTCTAAGAGAGCTGATACCCTCCTTAGGAAGACATTGGACGATTGGAAAATTGATTACTGAGGTTGGTGCCTTAGACGTTTCGTCACTCAAAAGTTTTCCAAGCTTTGTTTCTTCTTTTTTTGAGAGGGATAAGTATGACTTTGACGCTCTCGTAGCGTTGGCCCAAGTAGATCCGACTGTAAGAGAAAACATAACGAGAGACTGGAGAGAATTACGCAAGAGCTTCCATGATGACCTCGTCTCCTATGGCGTTGGATATATAGCTTCGGATTTTGTGGCTCTTTCTCTCCAAGAGAGGGTATTGATGCTCCCTCTTTTAAAGATTTCACTCTCTTCACGGGAGTATTCGGGGAGTTCATTCATGGTCGATCTTAAAAAAATGCCTCCTCAAGAGCGGGAAAGTTTAATTATCGCGATGGGTCCCATCGTGGAACAAGCGGGCTTTAGACCCGTCCTTGATCACCAAACTTATGAAACTCACCCCTTTTGGGATAAAGAAAAAAGGTATCCAGACCGCCACGAAGAAGGCGGATTTGAGGCAACGATGAAGATATTGATGACTATCCCCCCTTTAGACCGCCTAAGCATTACCCAAAATTTTGCAAGAATAATTGAAGCAACGAAGAGGGGTATTGGAGATCAAGGTGCCGAAAATGTTTTGAGAAAAGGGTGTCAAATTTTAAGTAGTATTGACCCTGAGAAAAGAGATTTTATTGTATCTTCAGTTCTTAGACTTTGTGAAGAAAAGGAAGAGAGCTCTGTTGGAGGAAAACTTGAGCTCTCAGAAACGCTCAAAAGCATCTCTGATATAGAGCAGGTTCTTGAAACCATAGGGCGCCTTAACAACAAGTGGCGTATTAAAAATGTCTATGATCTTAACGTACTACTAAGAAATCTTCAGTCCCTCTCTCTTGAAGCACAAGCCCGGTTGATTTTTTTAGCCGAAAAAGTTTTTCCTGTTCCTCTTCAAGGATATTTTTGCAACCAAAGGAAGATGTTTGAGGTTGTGAAAAATTTGAAAACTTCCAATATGGAAGCCTTTGTCTTGTCTCTCTCATTGCCTTTTGCTATTCCTATGAAATCTGAAATTCTAGAATCCCTCCAAGACTGCTTGACGATCGAATCAAATGGATCACAAGGCATTAGATTTAATCGTGACAGCGAAATGACAGGATTACCTTCAGAAGAGATATCACGATGCGAAGCGCAGGTGGAAAGTATTCTTGAAGCCATAGAGGCCATGATAGAGTCTTCTCACATCACAGCATAAATATGATACAACGAAAGAAAAAGTAAGATTCTTTCTTTTTTAAAGTCCAAAAAAGAGTTTAGGCTTTAGTCTAATTTCTGTCCTCAAAGAAAACTGAGAAACGTCTAAGATTTTTTTCAAAAATCATTTGAATTTGATCTTCCAAGATATACAAATTTTATTAATCTCTGGAGATGAAATGAAAATAATCATCATTTAAGACGAATTAACGCCGAGGAAATATAATCCGGACTTCTTAATGAATCCTCTTGTAAAGATCCAATTTCCCATCGCGCGCTAACGTCACAGATGCCCTTAAAATTTCTAAAACAAGGGAATTTCTTTGATTTTCTAAATAGAAATTAATTACCCTTGAATTATAGAGAATAATTCCTATATAAGAATTAATCGAATTTTACGCTCATTTTTTACGCTCATTTTAAATCAAGAGAAATAAATCAACATGTTAAATTTTAAAACTCAAAATAAAAGATGCTTTCACATAAAAAATCTCCCATTCTTTTTTTTAAATCTCCTCGTATCATTTTTTATCCTAATCGGAAATGTTCACGCCTTCCCCTTAGTTGAAGATGAAAGAAACATTAGAGAATCTTTCACTGGGTTTTTCCAATCTACATTTGGTACTCCAGAAAAAGTATTTCATCATATCCAAGAGAATGATTTTGAGTCAGGACCTTATATCTTCCACTCTCAAAACCAATCCCTCTATCGCAGTCGTACAGCTGATTATCGCCAATATGAACCCCTTGGGCCCATCACGATTACTGGCATTTATTCACATGAAGCTGGGATATTTTTGACAGCTCAGTGGCTTCTTAAAGATAATTCAACACCCGGAATGAGTTCCCCTTTTATAATGAATTTTGACATTATACGGTCTCAAGAAAAAATCCCTGATGCCCTTCAACAAAAAAAATCTTCCGAGTTAGAATATGGAGCTTCTGTTCCTGCTCCTTCTGCCGCTATATCAGACGAGGTCTTTCCGAGACCTTACTCGGAAGGAGAAGCCTTACATTTTGTAAGCACTCTCGGCTTCGATGGCAAAGATTTAAATATGACGATATTCGCCTCTTGGTTTTGCAAAAAATATCTTGGTTTTACAAAAAAAAACCTAGGATTTGATGACGAAACTGGAAAACCGATGACCTTTAATATGGAGGTAATGGATTTTAAGTCTTATTTAGACATCGTAAAAGACCACTTTGTCTCTCTCGATATTTCTAAGTTTAATCCTGCTCCAAGAGAGATTGGCTGGCTAAAAGAAATGCTAAATGGAATATACCATTCTCTCCAAGAACAAAATTCTTATAGAGATCTCCGACCCGACTCAGACGTTCGAAAATATCTTTCAGTTAAAGATTCAACTCTTCAACTGGATGGACAAGTTGCAACTGTGCGTGAGCACAGAATCTACGCCATCTCACAAAATTGGGATTTTTATATCGAAGGTCGCAAGTATGGAAATCACCCCATCCTTCTGAGAGGTTATGCTGCCTGGTGCGCAGGGGAGATTTTAATCATAAAGGGTAAAATTTTCTTTTTATCTAATCATTCAGGACATTATTCTCCTCATCCTTATCAGCTTTATACCTTTGCACAAGAACTCAATAAAGCCTCCCTATTCGCTGAAGAAGCAGAGATTCAGGTCATAAGCCAAGGTATAGGGGGTAGAGAAGAAGAAAAGATCATTTCAGTTGATACCTTCTTAAAAGAATACGACGCCGCTACACTTAAAAAAGATTGGGAAGCATTCATTCAACAAAAAACAATGAAGGATCTTCTTATAAAATTTATACTTGAACACTCTTGAGCCTCCTCTTCTATTTATCTTACGAGTAACTCCCTATAACATATTGAAAATCCTTTTCTTTTTTAAAGGAATTTGGAACGGGAGTTACTTCACGAAATAGGCCTCAGAGCAGTCGAGGTTGATAGCTAAGATAAGAAGATCTCCATAACTTTTGGAGGTCCAATTATAATAGAGACCCATTAAGACGAATTAATGCCGAGAGAACATAATCCGTAAAAACAGTCTCCATCTCGAGAACTTGTGCTTTATTATCTCCCTCATAAGGACCCTGGTTTTTATTTTCTTTATCAACGGTTTGTAAAACTGCCGCGGCATGTCTCTTAAAATCTTTGGCCACCCTAAATAAAACAGCACTTTCCATATCGAAACTCTCTTTTTTATCGTCTCTTTTGAGGGCTTTCAATTGATTTTCAAGTGCTTCTCTTCTTTTTAGCGAGAACTTTTCAGGGGTTCTTAAGGCATGATAATTTTCAAGATGATGGCAGACTCTTTTTTCAACCATAAGGTTTCTTTTCAAGGCTTCTTCACTGAGTGCTGAAATGATTTCTGAAGACGCTAATATTGTCTTTCCACACTCACTCGGATCAAGACCACTTGCGCGTTCAAATCCGTAGAGATTATCCGTTTCATCAATAATCTTAATTAGATTTTTTTCATCAGACACAGGACTTTTGACATCATCAGAACCATATCGCACAATATAGTGAGCCCTGCAGAGTAAAGCTCGGTAAACATCAACCCTGAGCCACTTCCAACAGGAGCACTTGCCATAAAAACTTTATGATTCAAAAGCCAGTATAAATCTTAGGTCCCCACGGCACCTCATATACGTCTCTGTTTTCAAGAATACTGCTGATTCTCTCAATCCGATTTTGGTTTGACGAAACAATTCCTCTATCAGGTACAGAAATCCTCACGAATAGGTTATCTTCCTTCTCTAAGAGAATATCTGAAGACACTCCGTCTGAAGCTCTATCATGAGACTGTATCACTTTAAAAACCCCAACCTTTTCTTATTAAAAAATTATGTAAACTCTGCCATCAAGCTCTCTGGAACATCACCATTATCAAAAACTGATTGAACATCATCGTTATCTTCGAGTGTGTCCATAAATTTTAAATAACTTTTCGCCTCATCCCCAGAAAGGGCTGTTATTGTTTTTGGAATCCATGTTAAACGCGCACTCTCAGGATCTCCAAATTTTTCAATCAACCCATCTCGAACGGCACTAAAAGAGTCTGAGGCAGAATAGATTTCATAAAATCCTTCTTCAATTTTAACATCTTCGGCACCCAATTCTACAGCAACTTCAAACATCTCATCAAAAGACGCCGTTTTTTCGGGATAACGCACAAGACCGAGATGATCAAACATAAAGCTGACACTTCCTGTTTCTCCAAAATTACCCCCACATTTTGTAAAGGTAGAACGAACCTCCGCGGCTGTCCGATTTCGGTTGTCCGTCAAACACTCAACAAGAACAGCCACCCCTCCTGGGCCATAACCTTCATAACGGATCTCTTCATAGTTTGCATCATCTTCACCACCCTCTCCGCGTTTAATCGCCCGATCCATCGTATCTTTAGGCATATTAGACTCACGGGCGCTCAACATGGCTGATTTTAACCGGGAGTTTGAATGAGGATCTGATCCGCCTTCCCGTGCTGCAACTGTGAGTTCTCGAATAATTTTTGTAAAAATCTTGGCGCGCTTTGCATCTTGAGCCCCTTTACGGTGCATAATGTTCTTAAATTGTGAATGTCCTGCCATTTTAGATGTCCTCTTACAGTTTTATAGGGGCCCAAGAATCTTCAAATTCTTTTCTCTTTAATGCCACTAAAAAAGTATTTTGTGAAGCTCTTTGATTGAGGTTCGTTTTTTAAAATATTTCAAAAAGCGATCCTATTGGCTCTGAGTCATAACAAAATTTGAATGATTATATTATTTAAAGAGATGGAGATTAAAATCATTGAAAAAATTGTTCTGTCCGAGTTCAGATACAAATGAGACAAAAGAGGGATGAGCGGAGCGCGCCATTAAATAGCGCCGTAGCGATGATCATCCCTCTTTGCTGTAATAAA
>NCGZ01000045.1 GCA_002257235.1 Alphaproteobacteria bacterium 16-39-46 | reverse complement strand
TCATTTCAAGAAGCTTTGGGCTTTTTGAGCTTATTGATCCCCGAAAATCTTCCAATTTTTATATAGATTCACTTATGAATTTTTTGTCCGGTAGCAAGGAAAATTGTCTTTAAAAAATTTTACTTCTTACGATATCCAAGTACATATATATTATTACTCGTATTTTCAAATAAAATCGGTTTTTAAAATGAGGAACGTTGCATAACCCCCTGAAAACCTATAGTTTTATTTTTGTAAAGAAAGTAAAACTCAGAGGACAGGAAAAAATGCAACGTATCAAATATAAAATAGAGAAAAGGAAGTGGATCAATCCGCCTTTGTTTTTATTTGTGCAACAAAGCCTTCTCATTTCTAAAAAAGTCTCATGGAAAAAACCAATTTGAGCTCCAAAACCAATACTTAGATTTAAGACATCTGTCTTAAATCTCTTGGTTGCAGAAAGGTCTTTTAATCTGTATATATTGAGAAGGAATTCAATTTGTGAATTCCTCGAAGTTCTCTATTTCTCACTTTAACTTAAAAAGTTTCTCGATGACATCAGAGCCGCCTCTCCCCAAAGATCGCAAACAACGTGAAGCCTCCGCTCTGCGTGCAAATTTACAGCGTCGCAAAGAACAAACCCGCGCGCGCCTTAAGAAGCCAGATAATTCTTGCGCTTCTAATTCTCTTCAATCTTAAAGGAGATTTTCATGTCTATTCTTTCCGATCGTTGGATACGAGAAATGGCCTTAAATCATGGGATGATCGAACCTTTCGTAGAATCTCAAACCGCCCAAAATACGATTTCTTTTGGCCTCTCTTCCTATGGCTACGATGCACGTGTTGCCCCAGAGTTTAAAATTTTTACCAATGTAGACAACGCTCTCATTGATCCTAAAAACTTCTCTCCCACAAGCTTTGTCGACCGTGAAACAGATGTTTGTATTATTCCGGCCAATAGCTTTGTTCTGGCACGCACCGTTGAATACTTCCGGATTCCAAGAGATGTCCTTGTTATTTGTCTTGGAAAATCTACCTATGCCCGATGTGGCATCATCGTTAATGTCACCCCCCTTGAGCCTGAGTGGGAAGGACATGTAACTCTTGAGTTCTCCAATACAACCCCTCTCCCTGCAAAGATTTATGCAAATGAAGGTGTCTGCCAATTTCTTTTTTTTAAAGGAGAACAACCTTGTGATGTTTCTTATAAAGACCGTGCTGGAAAATATATGCATCAACGGGGAATTACGCTCCCAAAATTAAAAACCCCCTCTTAATTTTTTTTAAAGGATCTCATTCATGGACAAAATTCATATTCAAGGGGGCATCCCTCTTAAAGGTGTTATTCAAATCGCCGGAGCTAAAAATGCCACCCTCCCCTTGATGGCAGCATGTTTACTGACGGAAGATCCCCTTATTCTTTCAAATGTTCCCAAACTTGCAGATATCCATTCTCTCATACATCTCTTGAAAGATTTAGGCGCTGAAGCAACATTGACTGAAGAGTCCACATCTTCTAATTCTCTGCCACAAGGCCAAACCTTAAATCTCTCTGCCAAAAACATAACAAACTCTAAAGCCTCCTATGATCTTGTCCGTAAAATGCGTGCCTCTATTCTCGTTTTAGGCCCTCTTTTAGCTAGAATGGGGGAGGCGACCGTTTCTTTACCAGGAGGGTGCGCCATCGGCACAAGACCTGTTGATATTCATATAAAAGGACTCCAACACTTAGGCGCAGAAATTTTTCTTGAACACGGGTACATCCATGCAAAAGCGCCTCAAGGCCTAAAGGGGAAAGATTTTACATTTCCGATGGTCACCGTCACGGGCACTGAAAATCTTCTTATGGCCGCTTGTTTGGCTAAAGGAACCACACGCCTCATTAATGTTGCACGGGAACCTGAAATCTCAGATCTTGTGAATTGTCTCATCAGTATGGGAGCTCATATTGAAGGTATTGGAACAGATACTCTTATTATCGAAGGTCAAAAAAGCTTAAAAGGAACGCACCATCATGTTGTTTCAGATCGTATTGAGCTTGGGACTTATGCAATTGCAGCGGCTATTACAAGAGGTGAGCTCGATCTTTTGGGTGGAAAAAAATCTCTTATTCCTTCTTTTCTTCCTAAACTAGAAGAAATTGGCGTCAGCATTGAAGAGATTCCAAATGGCCTTCGCGTTTCTGGAAAAAATGCTTCTCTAAGAGGCATCGATATCACAACAGATCCTTTTCCAGGCTTTCCAACAGACTTACAAGCTCAAATTACTGCCCTCCTCTGTATCGCAGAGGGATCCTCTCTCATAACAGAAACAATTTTTGAAAATCGCTTTATGCATGTCCCCGAATTAATGCGAATGGGAGCACAAATCAGCACGCAAGGAAAATCTGTTATGATTCGTGGCGTCCAAAATCTTGTGGGTGCAGAAGTTATGGCAACAGATCTTAGAGCATCATTTTCTCTTGTTCTTGCGGGACTAGTAGCACAAGGGGAAACTGTTCTGAATCGTGTTTACCATCTTGACCGCGGGTACGAATATGTGGAAGCTAAGCTAAGAGCTTGTGGCGCTCAAATTGAGCGGATCCACACTTAAGAAAAATAACATATAGGCTGATCATGACCTTTAAAAATTCTGTTTCTCCGGATCCCTCAGATACTTCTCCGAACAAAGAGCCTTTAAAGCTTAGAGCAGAGAATCCAGAAGATCTCACCATTATCTCAACATTTCTTCAAGATGCTCTTGTTCCTTTCATTGGCATGACACATGACCCAAAGACTCAGACATTTTCCCTCCTAACGCATCGATTCCGATGGGAGAAAAATCCTGTCCTTCAGGCTGGGAGCACACTCTACGAACGTATTAACGCGCTCTTAAATATCCATCATGTGAAAAACGTTCAAAAAAAAGGATTAAAAGATCCTCATGATCCAAACCAAACTTTAAATCTTTTATGTGTCACTTCTGAAGATAACACTATTATTCTCACTTTCTCTAACAATATTCAGGTTCAACTCAGTGTTGAAAAAATGTTGGTTTTGTTGGGCGATCAAAACATTTCTTGGCCAACGCACCATAAACCTAGCCACTCTTAAATATCAAGAATAGGACGCCTTACATTTTTCAAAAAACCCCTCTTGACGTTAATTAAAACATCTCTTAGGATGTCTCTTAATAATTCCGGTAAAAACTAAAGAATATCTCCTTAAAACTAAAACATTTCTTAGAAAAATCACGCGATAAAGAAGTAATTACGTATAAATATTGAATGAATAAAGAGGTTTTTTATGTCTATATTTTCAGCTCTTAACCGAGAGCAGAAGGAAGCTGTTGGACTTTTACAAATTGGGACGTTTCTAGAGTATTTTGATTTGATGCTCTATGTTCATATGGCCGTTCTTTTAAATGATCTCTTTTTTCCAAAAGCAGACCCTAAAACAGCGGGACTTCTAACAGCTTTGGCTTTTTGTTCAACGTACGTTCTCAGACCTTTTGGAGCTCTTTTTTTTGGATATATTGGCGATCATATAGGACGTAAAACGACCGTTATTATGACAACCATGATGATGGCCACTTCTTGCATTATTATGGCAACTCTTCCGACGTATGCTCAAATCGGCATTGCTGCAGCGTGGCTGGTTACAATTTGCCGCGTTATTCAAGGTCTCTCCTCTATGGGAGAAATCATTGGTGCTGAAATTTACGTCACGGAAATTACAAAACCCCCCGTAAGATATCCAGCCGTTGGACTCATTGGGTGTGCTTCCCGCTTTGGAACAATGGTTGCCTTAGGAATTGCTTATCTTGTCACATCTTTTGGATTTGATTGGCGCAATGGATTCTGGATCGGCGCTGCCATTGCTGTTGTTGGCTCTGTTGCCCGTACACGGCTTCGAGAAACACCTGATTTTGTCGACATGAAACGGAGTGTTAACCAAGCTCTAGAACAAGCAAAAGAACACGGAATTGGAAAAACTGAAGAGCTTCTGAAAATAAAGGAAAAATTTCAAAAAGACACCCTAGGGTGGAAAATACTCTTAGCTATTTTTCTTTGCTACTCCGGTGCGCCCGTATGTCTTTATTTTAGTTATATGCATTGTGGAAGCATTCTAAAAAATGTTCTCGGCCTCTCTCCAGAAGCAATTATTCAACAAAATTTTATTGTTTCTGCAGTTGAATTTCTTTTCATGGTCCTAACAGTTTACCTCAGTTATACCATACATCCTTTAAAAATATTAAAATTCAAAGTATGTTTGTTTCTCCCCTTTTTAGTTGCTTTTCCCTTTGTCACAAATGATCTTACTTCTTCTTTTGTTATGCTGTTGATGCAATGCATAAGCGTTTCCTTAACGTTGACGCCCATTCCTGCAACAGCTGTTTTTATGCAGCATATGCCTGTATTTAGACGATTTACCTATGCAAGCCTTATCTACGCTCTTTCAAGAGCGCTTATGGCGGTTCTAACCTCATTTGGCCTCGTCTTTTTAACCGACATAATGGGACAATGGGGAATTTATTTCATTATGATCCCAGTCGCTATCGGATTTCTATGGGGCGTTTCTCATTTTGAAGAACTTGAGCATATTTCTAAAAAATCAGCTTTTTCCAAAATTTTTAAATTTTCTTAAAATCCCTCTTGGATAGAAAGAACATTAAATGACTTTCTCTTTATCTCTGACGAAAGAACAAAAAGAAGCCTCAGGGCTCTTACAGATAGGAACTTTTTTAGAATATTTCGATTTGATGCTTTATGTGCATATGGCTCTTGTTTTAAACGAATTATTTTTTCCAAAAACAGACCCAAAAACAGCAAGTCTTTTAATGGCTTTTACATTTTCTTCCACATACGTTTTCAGACCTTTAGGCGCTCTTTTGTTTGGCTACATTGGAGATTGTATTGGCCGGAAGACCACCGTCATTTTAACAATGATGCTCATGGCAATCTCTTGTATTCTTATCGCGAGTCTTCCAACTTA
Source organism: Alphaproteobacteria bacterium 16-39-46 (assembly GCA_002257235.1). GTDB lineage: Bacteria > Pseudomonadota > Alphaproteobacteria > 16-39-46 > 16-39-46 > 16-39-46. Next base: position 10,768 of record NCGZ01000045.1, on the reverse strand, counting down.
TGATCAGATTGGTATTACAGCCGCATGGCTCGTCACAGCATGCAGAATTATTCAAGGTATTTCTTCCATGGGAGAAATTATTGGTGCTGAAATTTATCTCACAGAACTTATCCCTCTTCCCTTGAGATACTGCATTGTTGGTCTTATAGGCTGCGCCTCACGTTTGGGAATGGTTGCAGCCTTAGCCGTTGCAATGCTCATGACCTCTCATGATTTATTTAATTGGCGCTATGCGTTTTGGGCAGGGTCGGGACTTGCTCTCATAGGATCTGTTTCAAGAATGAGACTCCGAGAAACCCCTGAATTCTTAGCTGGGAAGCGTTCTGAATCTAAAAATGATTTTAAACTCAACCCCTCGCCTCAAAAGGTAGACGTCAAACTCATTATGGCATCCTTTTTAATTTATGCGGGCCCCCCTGCTTGTCTCTTTTTTATTTATATTTTTTGCGCAGATCTTTTAAAACAATTGGGACAAACTGGACACCAAATTATTCAACAAAATCTCCTTATTTCAATTATTGAGTTCGTCATTCTCTTGGCGACGGTGCTCTTGAGCACGCGCATTCATCCGTTAAAAATTATTAAAGTAAAATCAATCTTTTTTCTTTTTTTTGCAATCAGCCTCCCATTTTTGATGACCTATCCTCTCTCTCCCTCTCTTCTTTTTATGATTCAACTTATCGGCGCCTCCCTGATCTTAACGGCCGTTCCAGCAGTTGCGGCACTTATTATTCAATACCCCATCTATCAACGATTTCGGTATACAAGCATAATTTATGCCCTTGCACGCGCTTTAATGTCTATTATCATTGCGTTTGGACTCGTGTTTTTAACCGATGCCTTTGGATATTGGGGACTCTCAATGCTTCTGGTCCCCGTAACACTCGGATTTATTTGGGGTGTAACTCATTTTGAAAAGCTTGAAGGTGTTAGGCTTAATCTCAAAAAAAAATAAATTAAAAAAATTTCTGCCATCCTTTTTACCCGAACGGTAGAAAATTATTGACTTTTTGAGAGCGGATACTCTAAGAATACTTAACTTTTATCAGCAAAAAACAGCGTGTTTTTTGTGTTTTACTCTTAAATTTCCGAAAGCATAATGACCAATACCCCCGCTGACATTGATACTTTTTTATATGAAGAAGGCCAGATTATTATTCATCCTGCCTCTGACTATGAAGGCATGCGTAAAGCAGGTCGCCTTGCTGCAGAGGTCTTAGATTACATTACTCCTTTTGTTAAATCCGATATTACAACGGAACACTTAGATGCTCTATGTCACTCTTTTATTCTAGATCATAACGCCATTCCAGCTCCTTTAGGATACAAAGGATTTCCAAAGTCCATTTGTACGTCTTTAAACCATGTCGTTTGTCATGGTATTCCAGGACCGCGTTCTTTAAGAGACGGTGATATTCTCAACATCGACGTTACGGTTATTCTGGAAGGATGGCATGGCGATACAAGTCGCATGTTTTACGTCGGAGACGTCGGCGTAAAAGCGCAGCGTCTTGTGGAGACGACTTATACGGCAATGATGCGAGGGATTTCAATGGTGAAACCCGGAAATACCCTTGGCGACATTGGATATGCCATTCAACGGCATGTTGAAGAAAATAAATATTCTGTGGTTCGAGACTTTTGTGGCCATGGGATTGGTCAGTTTTTCCACGGTGCCCCTACCATTCTCCATTATGGCGAAAAAAGCGCTGGCATTGTTTTAAAAGAAGGCATGTTCTTTACCATCGAACCTATGGTGAATGCCGGACGCTATCCCATTAAGGTTCTTTCAGATGGTTGGACGGCCGTCACAAGAGATCAATCCCTATCAGCCCAATTTGAACATACGGTCGGCGTTACAAAAACAGGCGTCGAGATATTTACGCTCTCTCCCAAAAATTATACGCGTCCGCCGTACCTTTAAAAATTAAAAACTCTCTCTTAAAAACCTTACAACTTGACAAAAGATTGATTTAGAGAATTTTTTGGCCGCATTTTCATTTTATGAGGGGGTTTTGGATTTATAATTGAAGCAAATAGAGCTTTAATTTTTCGATAACTTCTCTATTCATAATGTGTCCACATGCGAATAATTTGAATGCTTTTCTCTTTTTCATAAATTTTATATACCAGCCTATGTTGAATGTTGATCCTTCTTGAATAATATTCGCTCAAAGATCCTTTTAGCTTTTCATAAGGAGGGGAATTTTGATAAGGATTTTTTGAAAGGATGTCTAAAAGTTGTGACACTTTTGTATGAAGACCTGCACTCTGAATTTTTTTACTATCTTTTTGAGATTGAGACGTAAAAACTATTTTCCAGGCCAAAATGAAATCTCCTGTGAGCATTTTGAAAGAGGTTCTTTGCCCCCTTGTATAATAGATTCTATCATTCCTGGAATGGAAACCAAATGGAGTGTTTCTTGAACAGCTGCCCAGTCCTCTTCAGAGATTAAGATGGCATTATGTTTCTTTCCTTTTATGAGAAGAGGAATATGACTTTCGACAACTTCATTGACGAGTCGATAGAGATTAGATCTTACTTCAGTAATTGTTAGAACGGTCATCATATTTCTCCATTTTTTCTAAAGTACATCTATTGACATCCGCTTCCCCCTAAAGGGAGAAATTTTCAAGCGTAGGGATAAAAAATAACATACGTTTATACGTACGTCAATTGTAGATCGATGTTCATCGTTTGGACCATTTGGAAATTTTCAAAGTTTTTTAGACCCCTAATATATATGCTGAAATTACATAATAAGTTAAAAATCCTAAAAAATAGATGGACCCATCCGTGAAACAAGGCCGACTTTTCATAAACGCACTGAAAATATAGAAGTCTGCCTTTTAACAACTTTTGATATTAAGCCCTAAGAAAAGGAGAGAGAGGGACTCTCTCCCATCCATTGAAAAAATTTCCTATAAAATACTCAAGAGAAAATTTTATCTTTATGTTCAAGAAGAGGCCGTGGGTCATAGAAAAGCTCGATTCTTTCAATAAGCCCTTCCTGAAATTTCATAAGCACAGCTGTCGGAAACGTTCCAACGGGATCTGGAAATTCTAAATCATTGACCAACATAACAACATTTCCCTCTCCTAACTTGGCGCGTATTGTGACTGTTTTAAAAAGCACACAAAAATTCTTTGCAGCTTCTAGAACGTCTTCTTTTCCCGACTTCTTTGCAAGAGGCCCGATGAATTGGACATCGGGATGTAGGTATTTTCCAATGCTTTCAAGATCTTTTTCTCCCATCGCTTTATAATATGCTTCTGCAATGGCCACATTATTCATGCTCATAATTATCTCCTAAATTTTGTTGACACGCTATATTGGTTATAGTAAACTATATTTAATATGTCAAACCCAAAAAAGAGACCCTATTTTTCTGAAACAAGAGAGGCGCAGGCAGCGCAAACGAGAAGTCGTATCCTTGCCTTTGCAAAGGAGCTGTTTCAGACGGATGGCTTTGAAGATGTAACCATTGAAAAAATAGCCCAATTGGCAGCAGTTTCAGCACCTACGATTTATGCACTTTTTCAGTCAAAACGCGGAATTCTCCGTGCTCTCATGGACGAGGCTCTTCCGAATTCCAAGCGTGAAGCCCTTGTCGAAAAGGTTACCCAAGAAAAATCAGTCAAAAATCGCCTTAAGATCGCAGCTCAGATTTCAAGAGAAATGTACGATGCAGAGCGCGCTCAACTCGATATCTTCCGAGGGGCTTCTGTTTTAGCCCCTGAGTTTAAAGAGCTTGAGAAAGAAAGAGAACAGCGTCGTTACAAAAGACTCGAAGAGAGCGTCAAAACAATGGAAAACGAAAAAACTCTTGCAAAAGGACTGAGCTCATCCAAAGCGCATGATATCTTTTGGGCACTCACGGGACGCGATATGTACCGAATGCTCGTTATTGAGCAAGGATGGACTTCAGAAGATTACGAGCGGTGGCTTTCTGAAATACTCATCCAAACACTTATCAGAGAAGATGTGTAAAAATCAGAGACCAAATATCAAGGAACTCGCATCATGATTAACCTAAATGGCAAATCCGCAAGTGCAGTGGCATCATTTCTTGACGATGGTCGCACCCTTAAAAAGAATAGTTTCGTCGAATCCATTAGAAAAGGGCTTGCGGATGCTGACAAAGGATTCACGATGAACACAGAACAACTTAAAAAACGCCTCTTAAAATAGAAGTTTTTTCCTCTATATAACGCTCTTAAAATAGGATACAAAAGCCTGACGAAGACGTAATTTGAGTTCATAACTTTATGGACATTTATTATTTTGGAATTATTTTGGAGATCTTTACAATGAGCTGTGCATTTGTTTTTCCAGGACAAGGATCCCAAACCGTGGGGATGGGACGCGAAATTTACGATGCTTTTCCAGAAGCCCGTGAGGTTTTTCAAGAGGTTGATGATACCTTGGGACAAAATCTCACACGATTGATTTTTGAGGGTCCTCAAGAAACACTGACGTTAACAGAAAATGCGCAACCCGCCCTCATGACGGTAAGTCTGGCTATTCTCCGTGTCCTTCAAAATTCAAATTTTAACCTTGAAACGCATGTCCAGTACTTAGCAGGCCATTCTTTAGGAGAATATTCTGCCCTTTGCGCTGCTAAAACCTTTTCACTCAAAGAAACGGCCAAACTTCTTCAAATTCGAGGGCGCGCGATGCAAAAGGCGGTTCCCTTGGGAGAAGGAAGCATGGCGGCTCTTCTCGGGCTTGATCTTGAAACAGTGGATGACCTTTTGAAAAAACTTCCCTTAAACAATGAACTCTGCGTCATTGCAAACGATAATTCTGTTGGTCAAGTTGTCATCAGTGGCCATACAAAAGCCATTGAGGCAGCTCTCACGGAAGCCACAAATCGGGGCGCAAAACGATGTATCTTACTCCCGGTGAGCGCCCCTTTCCATAGTCCATTAATGGAGAAAGCCGCTTTGGTAATGAAAGAAGCTCTCTCTCAAGTTTCTGGAAAAAACCCAATCGTTCCCGTTTTTTCGAATGTCACGGCCGAACCCGTCACAGATTTTGAGCGTATTCGCGCGCTTCTTTATGAACAAATCACCCATCGCGTCAGATGGCGGGAGACAATCTTAAATATGGACGCCCTCGGCGTTCAAACGTTGGTTGAGGTCGGCGCCGGAAAAGTCCTTACAGGCCTTACAAAACGCATCAGCCCTGACCTCATAACCTTTTCTCTCAATATCCCTCAAGATCTCGACGTCTTTTTGAAAACCCTTTAACATCCTCTATAAACGCAGGAGAACCTCATGTTTAATCTTTCTCATAAAACTGCCCTTGTCACAGGTGCCTCCGGGTCTCTTGGCGCTGCCATTGCAACCCTTCTCCATGAAAGAGGCGCTTTTGTTATCCTTTCTGGAACGCGCCGAGAAGCCCTTGATTCTCTGGCTCAAACGCTTGCTGAGCGTGTTCTCGTCTTGCCCTGTGATCTTTCAAAGGAAGAAGAAACCAACGCTCTTATTGCGCAGGCAGAAGAAAGCGTCGGACATATTGATATTCTTGTGAACAATGCGGGGCTAACGGCTGACGGGCTTCTCTTGCGCATGAAAGATGAAGATTGGGCGCGCGTTTTGGAAGTTAATTTGACAGCAACCTTTAGACTCACACGTGCCGTTTTAAGGTCGATGATGAAAAATCGTTTTGGCCGCATTCTCAACATCACTTCTGTTGTTGGCGTTGCTGGAAATGCAGGACAAACAAATTATGCTGCCAGCAAAGCAGGTCTCATTGGATTTTCTAAATCTCTCGCCCTTGAAGTTGCCTCACGTGGCATTACCGTAAATTGCATTGCACCCGGATTTATTGACTCTCCTATGACATCCATTCTCTCAGAAACCACAAAAGAACAGATTCTTAAATCGATTCCCCTGGGTCAAATGGGCATTGCAAAAGATATTGCAAATGCGGCATTATTTCTTGCAAGTGATGAATCATCCTACATAACAGGGCAAACACTTCACGTAAATGGCGGCATGTTGATGGTATAATTTTCTTTTTTTGATGAAGTCTGACTTAAAAAGTCTTTACAAAAAGCATTTGAAGCGTCATAAAAGGCAATATGCTTAAATTATTTTTACATTTCTTAAGCGTGAAAGCTGCTTAGAACACTCTAACTGCTAAGATTTAAAAGACTCGGCATGGATACAATTTTTAATGAAAGAGGACGAACGAGATGAGTGATGTTACTGAAAGAGTCAAGAATATTGTTGTTGAACATTTAGGTGTAGATGCCTCAAAAGTCACGGAAAACGCAAGCTTCATTGATGATTTGGGAGCAGATAGTCTTGATACCGTTGAACTTGTCATGGCCTTTGAAGAAGAATTCGGATGCGAAATCCCCGATGAAGCTGCTGAAAAAATTCTAACTGTTCGAGATGCTATTGCCTTCTTAGAACAAAAGTAAAAGTCCCATTTGTTAATCCTCACGGGAAAATATACTTAAAAACTCTGATTAAAAAAATTTGGATTCAATTTTTTTAATCAGAAGCGTTCTAAGGTGTCCTTAGGTTTTGAGTATTTATTTTTTAAGGAACAATCATGCGACGTGTTGTTATCACAGGCCTTGGTCTTGTTACTCCCCTTGGAGTTGGTGTCCCTCATGTTTGGAAACGTCTTGTTTCTGGAGATTCAGGGATTCAAAAAATTACTTCTTTCGATACTGAGGATCTCGCAACTAAAATTGCGGGGCAAATTCCCCGAGGAAATGCGCCTGGATCTCTCCATGCTGAAGATTTTGTCAACCTTAAAGATCAAAAAAAAATGGGGGATTTTATCCTCTACGCTCTTGCAGCAACAGCCGAAGCCTTAAAAGATGCAAATTGGGCGCCACAAGATCAAGAGTCTCTTGAGCGCACAGGGGTCCTTATTGGCGCCGGCATTGGCGGTCTTCTCGAAATTGCAAATAATGCGCTTGCTCTTGATTCTCAAGGGCCTCGCAGGGTTAGCCCCTTTTTTATTGTCTCTTCCCTTATTAATCTTGCCTCTGGACAGGTTTCCATTAAATACGGATTTAAAGGCCCCAATCATTCCGTTGTAACAGCCTGCGCTTCAGGATCTCATGCCATTGGGGATGCAGCAAGACTTATTCAATACGGAGACGCTGATGTTATGGTTGCCGGAAGCTCTGAGTCTACAGTTTGTAGACTTGGGATTTCAGGATTTAATGCAGCGCGGGCCCTCTCCACTCAATACAACGATACGCCCACAAAAGCTTCTCGTCCCTGGGATAAAGGACATGATGGATTTGTCATGGGAGAAGGAGCCGGCATCGTCATTCTTGAAGAGCTTGAACATGCTAAAAAGCGAGGAGCTCCTATCTATGCTGAAGTTCTAGGGTATGGGCTTTCTGGAGATGCTCACCATATAACGGCTCCCGCAGAAGACGGTGATGGTGCCTTTCGAGCCATGAGAAATGCCTTAAAAAATGCGAATATTTCTCCCGAAAAAATTGATTATATCAATGCCCACGGAACGTCTACGCCTCCTGGAGATCGCGCTGAACTCCAGGCTGTCGGAAGATTAATGGGAGAAAACCGCCATCTTGTCTCCATATCCTCCACGAAATCCTCCATTGGTCATCTTTTAGGAGGAGCCGGAGGTGTTGAGGCTATTTTTACCATTTTAGCCCTGAAACATCAGATTGTTCCACCTACCCTTAACCTTGAAAATCCTCTGGACGAAGCTGAAGGATTTGATCTTATTCCTCTCTTTGCAAAAGAAAGAAAAGTTCAATTTGCAATTTCAAATTCATTTGGATTTGGAGGCACAAATGCTTCTCTTGTTCTTGGAAAAATGTCATAATAAGATCTCCTTTTTTCTCAAGAACATTTACAGAGCTTTTGTTCCTCTTAACTTATTGAGATAAAAAAGAAAAATGAAAGGGACTGGGATTTTATAACATGGATACTCTCCCTAAAATTCCATACTTTAAAAGACTTTATAAGATTCAAGGAAACATTTTAGCCTCCTTCTTTGTTTTTACGATTATTCTGATGACATCTTTTTTTTGTTATAAGAAAACCTTTGCACCAGGGCCTTTAAAAAATTCCTTAACCATTGTTATTCCAAAAGGGACCCGTACAACCCAAATTGCACGTCTTCTGGCAGAGCACAAAATTATTGATAGCCCAAATTTTTTTCATTTTTTATCCCGTCTTAACCACGAACCTCTCAAGGCAGGAGAATATACTTTTTATCCCTGGATCAGTGCCTGGGAAGTCCTCAAGATTTTAAATGAAGGGCGCGTTGTGGTTCATAAATTTCGGGTGCCAGAAGGACTTTCTACATTTGAAATTGTTGCAAAATTAAATGCGACCCCCACTCTTTCCGGATATATCATTGATGTTCCTCTTGAAGGAACCCTTCTTCCCAGCACTTATTTTTTTCAATATGGAGAAGATCGACATACACTTTTAAATCGCATGGAGAAAGCCATGCAAGAAACATTAAAAATACTTTGGGAAAGCCGAGATCCAAACCTTCCCCTGCAATCTCCAGAAGAAGCTCTCATTCTTGCCTCCATTGTTGAAAAAGAAACAGGTCAAAAAGATGAGCGACGACGCATCGCCGCCGTCTTTCTAAATCGACTTCGAAAAGGAATGCCGCTGCAAGCAGACCCAACCGTTATTTATGGATTAACGTTTGGGCGAAAGCTCCTCAATCGTTCTCTTTTAAAGGGAGATCTGAAACAAGAATCATCTCATAATACATATCTGCTCTCAAAACTCCCACCGACGCCGATTTGTAACCCCGGTAAATCTGCCCTCGAAGCTGTTTTACATCCTCTTGCAACAAAAGAATTATTTTTTGTCTCAAATGGCGCGGGTGGACATCACTTTTCACATTCATACACAAAACATGCAAAACATCATAATGAACTTCGAAAACTTCGAAAAACTTTTGCCCCTTCTCAAGATTAAGGATTTTCAAAACACATCAAGACAGGTATTCTAACGACAATAGGTTGAGATTTCTTTTCTTGCCCTATCTACCTTTTTTTATTTTAAGATATACAATTGGATACTTTTCGATGTTTAACGCCTCTCTTTCCTCTTCCGTGTCGATTCCAATTCAACGACGTGGCATTATGTTCATTCTATCATCTCCTTCAGGAGCTGGGAAAAGCTCCATTTCCAGGGCGCTTCTAACGAGTGTCAACAACCTAAAAATGTCTATCTCCATGACAACCAGAGCGAAAAGGCCTGGGGAAATTCATGGATTGGATTATGACTTCGTTGACCCTGAGACATTTTCAAAGATGATCTCTGAAAATAAATTTTTAGAATATGCGAAGGTTTTTGATCATTATTATGGAACTCCCCATGCTCCTATTTCAGAGTCCCTCACACGCGGTCAAGATGTCCTTTTTGACATTGATTGGCAAGGAACACAACAAATCGCCCATCATTCACGCGGTGATATCGTGAGTATTTTTGTGCTCCCTCCCTCAACAGCAGAGCTTGAAAAACGACTTAAAACACGGGCGCAAGATAGCAATGACGTTGTCGCAAAACGCATGGAAAAGGCAGCCGATGAAATGAGCCATTGGGCTGAGTATGACTATGTCATTGTCAATGAAAATCTTGACCATAGCATTGAAGCCGTAAAATCCATTGTTCAAGGAGAACGGCTTCGAAAATCCCGTCAAATCGGCCTTTCGAATTTTGTCAAAGACCTAAGATATGGCAGATAGCTTAAGATTTTGAGGGTGTCTCTGCTTCTTTTGAAGCTTGAGCCCCTTTTTCATAAAGCTCAAGAAAATTAACAGGCGCCAAAAGGACGGGGGGAAGCCCACTGTCTTTTGTTATATCCGAAATTATGCCACGTACAAACGGAAACAAAAGCCTTGGACACTCAATCAATAAGAAAGGCTTTAAGACTTCCGGAGGAAGCTTTGGGAGCGAAAAAACACCGCCATAAGAAAGCTCAATGAGAAAAAAAAGTCCCTCAGCAGCTCCAGCATCTTTGTCTTCTTTTTTTTGATCCGCATTCTCAACACCACCCGCTTTAACACTCGTATTCAAAATCACTTCATAATGATTTTCGCCAATACCTTGCGCTTGCACTTCTATGTTAACCGCTAATTGAGGAGGCGTTGTGAGACCTTTTCCTAAGACTTCAAGCACACGTGGGTTTTCAAAGGAAAGGTCTTTAATATATTGGGCTTGAACCTGAAGAGGCGTTGCAAGAAGCGTATTTAAAGCTTGATTAAGATCTTGATTTGGTTGATCTACTGGGGGCGTTGTTGACATTTTTACCTCTTTCTCTCAATTTCTATTTCTAATAATGCGATAACCCTCTTAAGGTTTTTTCTCTTTTGGGATCCTATCGGGAAGCATTTAAAAAATCAAGATCCTATCCCTTATTTAAGTAAGACGCTTTATCATGCATACAAATTTCAAAAAATAAATCTTATTGGTGATATGGTCAGAAAATGATCAAACTCCAAAAGAAACAGGTGTGGGGGGAAATCGATAATAGAGCGTTTGGCACAACATTTAGCCCGTCATTTTCCGAATACCATCATGGATTTTCTGAAAGAAATTTAAGAGAAATGAGTAGACCTCTCAATAATGAGTTGGCTTCTAAAGATTTTGAAAGAAATAAGAGTTCCTTTTCGCAAGATTTGAGACAAAAGCACAGCGATTCCCGGCGTAAAAAATAAATGAGTGAAACAAGGGATTTTAAGAGAAAAAAAGAATTATTTTTCGTAAACTTTTAATTTTTAGTGTGATTTA
>NCGZ01000044.1 GCA_002257235.1 Alphaproteobacteria bacterium 16-39-46 | reverse complement strand
AACCCATTGATTTTCAATAGGTTTTTATAAAGTTGCTGTCAGTTTTTAGAAAAAAGGGAGGATTTTGCTACATCAAATATCGTAATGAAAATCCATGTTCAAAAAAATCATCGACCCCTTTTCACAAGAATAATGTTCACGACCGTGTGGACTGAACCATCTGCCTCATCGACTGTGCAGCTTCAGAAACAGAGCTCCTCGCAGCTTCCATCGTGATTTCGGCGCCACTAACTCCTTGATTTCTGGCTTGTACCTCCGCAGAGGACGCTTCGGAAACTGCTGCATCTTTATCCTCTTTCTGCATATCCTCTCCTTGAAGGCTACCCACAGCGTTAGCACTGCCAACGTGAGAAGCTGTTCTCATTTTCATTTGATTCTCAACTACCTTTTGGGCACTCGTCTCCATTTTGTAAGCCTTCATTTCATTTTCTTTAACTGCTTTTACATCTCCTGCGCCTGCGAACAGAAAAGAAAAAAGAATCAGGAACCTTTTATATTTTATCATTTTTTATGTCCTTTGGTTTTTTATATTTTATCATTTTTTCATTTTACCATATTTCAATCGTTTTTCCAAACAATCTAAGAAAATATTGACATCCTCTCGTCCCTAAAGGAACAAGATTCCTTAAACTCAAGCAACAAGTTGGCCTAAGAATGGTTCCTGCTTCATCGAAGATGCCTTAACCGCTTTTGACGGCGTTGGTCTTAACTCTTCTCCACAGGCGAACACGGCATGCCCTGCCGCTAATATGTTCTTTGCTGCATTCACATCAGCATGGTCTTCATGTCCACATGCAATACATTTAAAGTCTGCTTGAGATTTGCGATTGGAAGAATCAACAAATCCACAACAATTGCACATTTGGCTTGTGTAATGGGGATTAACAGAGATCAATAAGCCTCCTCGTCTCTCTTGTTTATAGCTTAATTGCCGTAGAAACTTCCCCCACCCTTGATCGAGGATGGCTCGATTCAGACCTGATTTTGCTCGTACATTGCGGCCAGGTTTTTTCTCAGTTCCCTTGCCTGATCGTGACATATTGCCAACCTTCAACTTTTCGACAACAATGATCGCTTGGTTTTTGCTGAGCATTGTTGAGGTTTTATGGAGGAAATCTTTACGGCAGTTGCTTATTTTTTTATGCTTCCGTACAAGCTTTTTACACTGTTTTTCCAGTTTTGGCTTCCTTTCTTTTTGCGTGATAATTTCTTTTGACAGCGTTTGAGAGATGCCGCATGTTTTTTTATGCTATTCAAAGCAGGGATATGTTCCCCACTTGAAAGGGTTGCAAATTGAGCTATTCCCAAATTAATACCAACCATTTCATTTGAGGGATGAATGGGAGTATCAACTTCTTGCTCAACTTGAAAGCTGATGTGCCACGCTCCTGCCTCAAATGAAATCGTGACGTTTTTAACGGTTCCGATAACGTCCCGACTATGACGGTAACTGAGCCAGCCTATTTTCGGAAGTTGAACGCGCCCATTCTTTTGATCGAGTGTTATTTGATGCGCATCTGGAAGGCGGAAAGTCTCACGTCTTCCGCGTTTTTTAAACTTCGGAAACCCAAATCCTCTTTTGAAAAAATTTACATAGGACCTTTCAAGATCCATCAGCTTCTGTTGCAGAATTTGAGCTGGTGCTTCTTTTAAAAATGACGTTTTCACGTCCTTTTTCCAAACAACAAGCTGATGGGCCATTTCAGGGTAACTCAGCTTCCTTTGTTCTTTCTCGTACAGTTCTTTTTGGAGAGCGAGAGCCCTGTTATAGGTAAAACGCGCACACCCCATATATTTGCGCAAAATTTGGTCTTGGGCAACGCTTGGTTTTAATCGAAAGTAAAAAGCCTTTAAAATCTTCATTCAAGAATAATAATATGTTTTTTTGAACAAATTCAATACAATGGGCTAAAAATTATTTTTCCGAAATTTTAAAAAAAATTAGAAAGAGGCGCTCTCATCTCCCACCTAAAGGAAGAAGTTTTCGTGCGCCTCAGGATAAGTCAGAACAACTCTCTGATTGGACAAAACGCCCTCTCACGCAATCTCAGCTAAAATATGCAACCTATGATGTCCTTTACTTAAACGAAGTCTATCCCAAAATCCTTCTTCTTCTTGAAGAAAAAGCTCTCTATCTCAAAAATATGATCTCCTCCTCCCTGTAATTGTTTTGTTATTGAAACAAAATCGCTTTAACATTCTAAAAGATCACGACATTTTTCTTAAAATTTCGAACAATAATTCCATCTACCCAACAATCGAGGGGTATGGTACGGTCTTTTTTCAAAGAGGCCTCTCCTCTATCTTCTCTCCTTTTTTGACCTCAAAGCGTCCACAATGCGTTGTTTATCATGAGCACATCCCTAAACTCTTTTGACGTTACCATCATTGGAGGAGGCGCCATCGGAGCCCTTTTTGCACTCAGTCTGGTCCATGACTGCTCTCTTAAAAAAACGCCCCCCTATAAGATCGCCCTCATTGACCAAACACCCCTTGAGACTCTTTTAAATCCAGAAACAGATGGTCGAACGTTTGCGCTTACAACATCTGCTTATGATCTCCTTCAAAAATTAGATATTTGGAAAAATCTCTCGGCTCAAGCTTCCCCTATTTTAAATATCCTGGTAACAGAAGGAAATTGTCAGGAGGGCCTTCATTATGATCACGCAAGTGTCCAAAGACCTTTTGGATACATTATTGAGAGCTCTCTTCTCAGAAAAGAGATTTTTTTTAAACTTCAAAACACCAAAAATGTTACGTTTTTAGCACCCTTTAAATTAGTTTCCTTAAAGAAAGAAACGTCTCACGTAACTCTTTTTTTGGAAGAAGGTAAAACGCTCACAACCCGATTGTTGGTAGGCGCCGATGGTAAGAATTCAAAAGTGAGGAACCTTTTGGGATTCGACGTCTTTCATTTTCCCTATCCTCAACACGCGCTCGTCTGTCACTTTTCCCATACTTATCCCCACCGAGGATGGTCCATTGAAGCCTTTTATCCGGAAGGTCCCTTTGCCGTCCTTCCTTTAAAAGGGACTGAAGACGCTCCCCATCAAAGTGGACTTGTTTGGACATCTTCCCCTGAAGAAATTAAACATCTTAGCACGCTTGATCCAAAAGATTTCAATGTGGCTCTTTCTCTCAAGCTTGACCCCCATCGTTATGGCATACCGCATCTTGTCTCCAAGCGGTGGACCTATCCTCTTTCAGCCCATGTGACGCCAACATTCATAACAGAGCGGGCTGTTCTCTTGGGAGATTCCGCCCACGGTATCCATCCTGTTGCAGGCCAAGGACTTAACCTGGGTATTCGGGATGTGGAAAGCTTAAGCTCAGAAGTTTCCAAAGCTCTTTCGTTAGGGCTAGATCCTGGATCTTTAGGGTTCCTTGAAAACTATCAGAAGTCCAGGCGCATGGACATTTTAAGCCTTTTAGGCATCACCCACGGCCTCATTCGTCTCTTTTCAAATCATTCAAAAATCTTAAGGTTTTTGAGAGAAAATGGTCTTCTCATGATCAATTCTCTTCCGTCTCTTAAAAGATTTTTTGTGTCAGAGGCCATGGGAAAGTCTTCGCGATGAATGACAAAAAATCCCCCTCTCAAAAGACCTCTCAGAATCATACATCTCAATTAATCTTGGATATTCTCCCGGCGCCCAGCTACGCGCCTAACCAATTTATTGAAAGCCCCCTCAATCAGGAGGCCCTTTCTGCAATTAAGGCTTGGCCAAACTGGCCCTTTCCCATTTTATCCCTTTACGGCCCCAAAAGGTCTGGAAAAACATATCTCTCCCATCTTTGGCAACTAAGGTCACTGGCTTGTTTTATAAATATTGAAGAAGGACAGGCTCTCCTCTCCTCCGACTTAAGAGAAACGCCTTCTTCTCATTTTATTCTTGAAAATCTGAGCCTCTCTCCGAAAAATGAAAAATTTCTCTTTGATTTTTACAATTGGATTCTTGAAAAAAAGAAATTCCTGCTCATCACGTCATTAACCCCACTCTCTCAAGAGACCTATACGTTAAATGATTTAAAATCCCGTTTTAAATCTCTCAGGGCCATTGAAATCAAAAGCCCGGATGAAGAAATTCTGTTGAAATTAATGCAACGTTATTTTGAAGCAGCTCGTCTTTATGTCAGTGATGATCTTTTAAAATTTGCGCTTTTACGTCTTGAAAGATCCTTTGAAACTATTTTAAATTTTTGCGAAAACCTAAACAAAACAGCTTTATCGACCCACCGTAAAGTGACGCTTTCTCTTGTTAAATTAGTTTTAGAAGAAAAATAAAATAATAATACATAGCAAATTTAACAGCTAAAAAGACAGTTGATGAAAAAAAACAAGAGAGGATACGTTCAAAATCACGGGATGCCAACGATTAAGTATATTATAACTTGAATTATACCCTAATATAGATACATATTTACTGTTACAATATACTTTTTGTGAGGTCATTAGAGCAAAATGAGAGCGAATTTTTCATCCTCAAGAGAGCACCTAACGCCGCTTTTAAGAAGCGGAAACGCCGTTCTTACCATTGCCTTAGCTCAATCCATCTGGGATGTAAGTCATGAAAAAGCCCGACGGATCTTCCTAGATTTGAAAGACAATAATCCTTTTTAAAGCCTTACTGAGTAAGGATTTTAAGATTTTACGTTTGTCAACACTGCTGCCTACATTTTTTTTGGAGGACGTGCCGTTTTTAAAGGGAGCTTTATCCCCAAGGCATTAAAAACTTGAGCTTGAATCGAATCTGGTTGAGGCAACAAAGTCGTAATATTTCCCGAGATCTCCTGATCTAAAAATACATACCGTTCTAAAGCATCTAAGGCATCTTGCAAGGTATAAGGAAACCCGGCTTCTTCGAGTTTTTTTCTAAAGTGCCTCACAATTTTAAGAGCAAGCATCGAAACGAGAAGATGTCCTTTTGTTCTTTCTTTTTTTCGCACAAAAATAGGACGGACTTCTAAAAATCCTGTTTTTATAGTTCTAAAATCTCTCTCAACCCGTTGAAGTTGCATATAGCTTTGATGGACTTCTTTAGCTGTTAAGGTTTCTTTTTTAACATCAGTCACAATAACATAACAACCATCCAGCATATGGTGCTTTATTTGAGCCTCAAGGTCTTGGCTGTAGCTTATTTCTTTTTCGTTGAGGGAAAGGGTTATATATGTATTCATCCTATATTTCTTTAGCCAAGCTTGAAGCGTCTTCATACCGCCTTCAGCGGAGGCTCGAGAAGATTCTTTGACAAAGTCATTTCTTGTTTGAATTAAAATTTTCAATTTTTTGAGTTTATCGTCACGTCTCTTGTTTTCTTTAGAACAGACGGCATCATTCCGCATAAGAATATAGCGCTTCCCCTCCGCTTCTACTTCATGTAAAGGCGTATCAAAAAAATCATATTGGAGAATTTTTTCTTTTAAAAGCGTCCGAACTTGAGCATTTGTTAGAGCCGTAATATAAGCGTAAGATTCAAAATTTAAAGCCTCTTGAGCTTTTGTTTTTACCATGCCACGATCTCCCACAAAGATGACCTCTTGGATATTAAATTGTTTTTTTAAGAGGTTTATTTGTGTTGTCACCGTCGAGGGATCAGAGGTGTTTCCTTCAAAAACACGAATGGCGAGAGGCTCTCCTTCTGTATCCGCAAGAAGGCCAATAACAATTTGTTTCTTTCCTTTTTTTCCATCTCGGTTATATCCAAAAGCAGCCAGCTCATTCTGCTCTCCTTCAAAATAGCTGCTTGTGACATCATATAAAACAAGGGTTGGAGCGCCTCCTTTATTCTTAAGGTAAGTTTTATAAAGTTTTTGCTCAATCTCTTCTTGATGAAGGTAGAGAGAGTCTAAGGCTTTATAAAGGTCGTCTTCATCAAAGGTCTCTAATCCTAAAATATCTTCAACAGCATGCTGCTCTGCAAATCGTACAGCAGAAAGACGTGACCCTCTATGAGCAATGCGCGTTAAAATAAGAAAGAGAGAAAGCTTTCCTAAAACATCATCCTTAAGAGATTTCGTAACACCGATTTCATCGGCAAGATATTTGAGAATAAAATAGGTCCCATAGGTTTTTCCAATTTTAGGGGTCGTAGAAGACGCAACGCCAATACCATCAAAATCTCCCTTTAGCGCTCTTTTTAAAGCTTCAATTCTTTCTGGAGCATAATTGGTAAGATTAGCTAATGTTTTGGTATGAACTTTCTTTCCTTCGCGATGGCTCTCTCGAAGAAGAATAGCAGGTTTGGAGTTACGGTTCGGAACAGTTGCAATATACATGCCTCAAATAATACAATAAAAATCATTAAAGTCAATAATAAAAATTGTATTTACATGCCTACAAAATTAAGGTAAAATATCAAAAAATCCTTTGTTTGACTAGTTCTCCGCTTTTTTTTAAGAGGAAGATCCGTCAGAATATTTAGATAACAAATTTATCCAAGAATAATTTATAAAAATTATTCAAACTGTTTATGAAAAAAGCGGCATTCAAATTGACTCAAAACGCACATTATTTGAAACACTAGAAAATCCATCGGGACAAACCATCGTACAGGGCCGTATCTTTTATAGAGGCCCGATCAGTCCTTCAGCGCATCGGCAATGGCCCCGAATTAAATTTGATTTAACGCATGATGAAATTCTCATATTTAATCCAATCTCCAACCCTATTTTTCATCAATATTCTGATGCATCTGAGTTCGAAAATCTCCTCATTCAAACCTATGGAATAGAAGAGTTATTTATAGAAAAAACCAGAGCACTTCTTGAACGTACCAGACCCAGAGATCTTTTTGATGTCGTTGAAATATGGAAACGAGAAGAAAGAGCTCTAAGAAATGTCATGTCTCTTAACTCTCATTTTCGAAAAAAATGTGCTTTTAAAAATGTAGATATCCAAAATCTTTCTTCTTCAAAAATTGAAGGATGTCGCATCGGGTGGAAAGATCAATTAGAGCATCAACTGTCTTCTCTTCCAAATTTTGAGAACTATTTTGAGTTTTTTAGAAATACAATTTTTCCAGTATTTGAAAAAAACATCTCTTAATTGACCTTCTTATTTCCGGCTTTCAGACCAGAGTGTCCCATGAACGAGATAATGAATATGTTCTGCAATATTGGTAACGTGATCTCCCATGCGTTCAATATTTTTTGCGATGAAAAGAATATGAATACAGGGGCTAATGTTTCGAGGATCTTCCATCATATAGGTTAAAAGTTCACGCACGAATCCATTATAAAGCTCATCAACTTCTTCATCCCTTTTCCAAATCTCATGGGCGGCCTTATCGTCAAGTTGGGAATAGGCTTTTAAAACATCTCGAATCATTTCTTGAACCAAGCGAACAAGACGCGTAATGGAGCTCACATACTTAATGGGTCCCAT
This sequence comes from Alphaproteobacteria bacterium 16-39-46, assembly GCA_002257235.1. Lineage (GTDB taxonomy): Bacteria > Pseudomonadota > Alphaproteobacteria > 16-39-46 > 16-39-46 > 16-39-46. The sequence goes on along the minus strand of NCGZ01000044.1, from coordinate 18,577 downwards.
CTGATTAAGTGCAATAACGCGTTTTGATACATTCACAGCATAGTCTGCCATACGTTCAAGATGGGCCGAGATTTTTAAAGCAGCGACCACGTTTCTGAGGTCACTTGCAACAGGTTGTCTCAGGGCTAAAAGCCGAACGGCACTTGTGTCAATTTTGTTCTCGAGGCGATCCACTTCGATATCTTTATCCACAATCTCTTGAGCAATCTTATTGTCGCCCTTTGTAAGACATTCTAATACCTTTTCAAGCTGCGCTTCTAAAAGTTGACCCATCTCAAGAATCATAGCTGTGAGACGGTTTAATTCATCGTCATACGACTTTACAATGTGATCTGTAATTAACATTTTCTTCTTTCTTTCTACATACGTCCTGTGAGGTACCCTTGCGTTTTCTTGTCCCTTGGGTTTGTAAAGACATCTCCAGTTTCACCATATTCGACAAGCGCGCCTGCGTAAAAAAACCCAACATACTGAGAGACACGCGCCGCTTGCTGCAGATGATGCGTCACAATAACAATTGTAAATCGATCACGCAATTCATCGATCAATTCTTCTATCTTTGCCGTTGCAATTGGATCAAGCGCTGAACAAGGCTCATCCATCAAAATAACTTCGGGTTTTACAGCAATCGCACGGGCAATACAGAGACGTTGTTGCTGACCTCCCGAAAGACTTGTTCCTGGCTCATGAAGACGCTCTTTTACTTCTTTCCAAAGCCCAGCTCTTTCAAGACTTTGCTCCACAATACCATCGAGAGCACTTTTATTTTGAAAAAGCCCATGGATCCGAGGACCGTAGGCAACGTTATCATAAATTGATTTTGGAAAAGGATTTGGCTTTTGAAAAACCATTCCCACACGCGCTCTGAGTTGCACCACATCCATAGATTTACCATAAATGTTATCGCCATCGAGCAAAATAGAGCCTTCGACACGAACGCCCTCAATCGTATCATTCATCCGATTAAGACATCTTAAAAAAGAACTTTTCCCACACCCAGAAGGGCCAATGAGCGCCGTTACTTGATTTCGGTAAATGTCTAAAGAAATATTATGCAGAACCTGATGAGCCTTATAAAAAAGGTTTAAGTGATGCACTTGAATTTTAGGATCTAACATAAATTTGTCTCTCGCATAGATTTTTTTTTCCAATCATCTTTTTCTTTTACCATCTTTTTTCAAATTTATGCTTTAAAAAAAGAGCAAACCAATTTAAGGCCCCTAAAATACACAGGAGAAATAATATTGCCGCAGAGCTCAGTTCATCAAAACCACGCTCTGGACGCTCCACCCATTGATAGATTTCCACAGGAAGAACCGTTGCAGGACTCAAAATCCCCTGAGGTTTCGTTGTAATAAAAGCCATCATACCCACCATTAAAAGAGAAGCACTTTCGCCCATTGCACGGGCAATACCGATGATCGATCCTGTTAAAATTCCTGGAAATGCAAGGGGAACGACATGATGAAAAACCACTTGAACAGAAGAGGCTCCAATCCCACGTGCTGCATCTCGTATGGACGCAGGGACTGAACGGAGAGCAATTCGGGACGACACAATCATAATGGGGAGAAGCATAAGTCCCAAGGTGAGTCCTCCCACAAGCGACGAAGAACGGGGAAGTTTAAAAAAATTTAAGAAAACAGAAAGTCCTAAGAGTCCAAAAACCACCGAGGGAACAGCAGCCAGATTATTCAGATTAATTTCAATCCAGCGACTTAAGCGTGAATCCGTCGCAAACTCTTCTAAATAGATGGCCGTTATAACCCCAACGGGGAGCGAAAATAAGAGAGCAATGCCCAAAACATAGAGAGATCCAATGAGCGCCCCATAAATTCCAGCCAGCTCCGGTGTCTGAGAATCAGAAAATTTAAAAAATCCCCAATTAAACCGAAAGCGTACACTTCCTTCTTTTTGCAACTTTTCAAGCAGTTGACACTGAAACTCTGTTAATCGAAAAGCTTTATTATTTTTAACATCAGATGTTTTTTGACAGTGCTTTAAAAATGCAGCCACGTCTTTTTGGGCTGGAGCCCAGAGAACAAGAGTATCAGAAGACTCTTTTAAAATTTCTTTGTCTTTAAAAAGGCCTCGAAGCTCTTTCTGAGCAAGAAGACTATAGAGACTCTGTATCTCACGTTTTTGGGAGGGATCTTCATATGTTGGATAGGTGGTGCTGAGAGACTCTTTTAGCAAAAATGTTCTCTCTTTAAGAGGGTTCGGAGAAAGTTTTAGAAGTTTCGAAACAGGCACGACTAATTTGAGCTCAACGCTCAAAAAAGCAGGAATTGACCAATAAACAATCGATCCTAATATCCCAAGAAGCAGGGCACATGAAAATATAACCGATGCCTTCCCACATAAAAGGAAAATTGCATTTCCGAGTTTACGACGCTTCAATAACCGAGGAGAAATTTCCAGAGGTTTGGGTCTAAAAACAGATGTTGGAGAAAGACCGGGCTTAGTCATATTTCTCCCTAAAGCTTCTCATGACTTTTAAGGCAATCATATTTAAACACAATGTAACAATAAAAAGAACAAGTCCCAATGCAAAAGCGGCTAAGGTTTGAGGGCTATTAAATTCTTGGTCTCCTGTTAAAAGGCTCACGATTTGAACCGTAACCGTTGTCACAGATTTTAATGGATTCCCCGTCATCTGCGCGGAAAGTCCCGCCGCCATAACAACGATCATTGTTTCACCAATGGCCCTGGAAAATGCCAAAAGTACCGCTCCTACGATTCCAGGAAAGGCTGCAGGTATTACAATATGACAAATTGCCTCTGCGGGCGTAGCCCCCATTCCCAGAGCGCCTTCTTTTAAAGATCTTGGGACAGCCCTTATAACATCGTCCGAGAGAGAAGAAATAAAAGGTATAAGCATAATTCCCATGACAATTCCAACCCCCAGAGCACTTTCAGAAGAAACGGATATGTCAAAAAAATTTCCAATGCCTTGAAGCAGAGGCGCAATCATAACAACGGCAAAAAATCCATAGACAACTGTCGGAACCCCTGCAAGCATTTCAAGAAAAGGTTTACAGAAGGAACGTGTTGAAATCCGTGCAAACTCTGCCAAATAAATCGCTGAAAAAAGCCCCAACGGAATGGCCACTAAAAGTGCAATTCCGGTAATAAGGAGTGTCCCTGAAAAAAGCGGCAAAATCCCAAAGGCATTTGCGGGATCTCGCTTCGCCAATTGGGGACTCCATTGTGTGTTGAAGAAAAAATCCTGAAGAGACACAATCTCAAAGAAGCGAAGGGCATCAAATAAAAGGGACAATATAATGCCAAGAGACGTTAAAATTGCAACGAGCGCCGTCAAGAAAAAAAAGAACTTTACCAGCCGTTCAATCAACCGCCGCGCTTTAAAGTTTGGTTTGATACGGTGCGACGCATAAAAAAAACAACAGAGCGCAACAAGATTTAAAAAGATCCACGGGAAGTACTCCCGCACTTCTTGAGAAACATCAAAAAATATTGGAAAGGGCAAAAAGTAGATTAAAATCATAAAAAGGGGAGGAAGAGAAGACCACAAGGCCACATAATAGCCATAGTAAAGCGGAAGCTCCTTTAAAGATCCTTCGCTTTTAAGTTTTTGGGCATTTTTCTTCCCCTTGAAAAAACCCAAGAAAGACCAAGCAACAATACATAATCCCAGAAGAAGCATTTTTAATCCCTGTTCCTGTTCTTGTCTTATATGAAATTTTCGGAAAGATGAAAAGAACAAATTAAGAAAAGGGGCCTATTTCTGAAAAAATTATTTTTCAGAAGTCAAAGCTTTACAATCCTTAAGCAGTTCTAAAAAATTTGCTCACTCTGGACTTTTAACTTCTTTAATAAGAGCTTCTACCTCTGTACGTGTAAGATCTGTGAATTCAATAATTGTTTCAATGTCTGTTTGCCTTTGAATCATCTTATGCGCAATATTTTTCTTTTCTTCAACTTTACCCAATTCATACTGAAGAGTTGTGGCATCCTTAAAAGTTTCAATAGACTTATTATAGTTAATCCACCCATCTCTTTCTTCTTTCGTCATATGAAGAACACTCAATTTATCTGCAACACGCTTCATAATATCCGACTTAAAATCATCTCTTACTTCTGCATGTTTGAGAACATAAAGCCATTCATCAAGCTCTTCTTGAACATCGTCATCAAAATCTGGAATAGCAATAAAAATGTACTCTGGAAAAATATCGATAACGTCGATAACACGCTGTTCAGGTCCTTCGATATGAAAAGAGAGCTTCTCACCCGTTTCAACCTCCCTAACAACGGTTCTTCCATGAAACAAAGAGCCTTTTCCAATTTTAAAATAGAGAAGGGAGATATGAAAAACCTTTTTCAAGGATAGAAAGTCTGTCCCAGAGGGCAACTGATCCGCAATAAGGCGTGAAGTATTAAAACAAGCTTTATGAGCATAGTTGGTGACCTGTTGGCGCTCGATTTCAATAATGTACTTCTGCTTTTGCTCGTCTTCCACAATAAGATCTGCCAAACTTCTCTTTTGATTCATTTCCTCTCGGTTGCTTTCTGTGTCAAGCAATGCCACGATCTTGACAGGGCCATATCCTTGATTTTTTAAAATAGCTGAAATAAACGCCTCAATGATATCATACCCTCCCTTATCACGTAAAAGGTATTTAATGGCATAATCAAAGCTTATAATTTTATGACCCATGGTCTTCTCTCATTCAATTTTTTCAAAAAAAATAATTTTTACCTTCAAAGAAAGTCTACAATATTACGCATTAAAGTCAATAATTTTTTGTTGAAATAGCCCATGGGCTGTAGGATTAAGACAGCTTAATTTTGTATTTTTAAGCACTTTTTCCCCCTTCTCTTTATTGCGTCTTTGAAAAATTCTTGAAGAATTTCTTCTTTCTCTTGAACAAGAACGCATTTCATGGTTAAAAAGGAAAGTCTTCTTTTTATCATTTTCTTAAGGAAAGCGTTTTTATATGTTAAAACTTTCTCAAATTTTTGCAAGGAAAAGAACCCCTCAAGAGACTCAAAGCTGGACGGGTGCAGCACTCGCACCCTCTTTCATTATCTTGATCACCGCCTTTGCCCTCTGGTTTATGCCTCCTCCCACGGGACTTGAAGTTAGCGCTTGGCACCTTTTAATTATCTTCCTCGGAACCATTATTGGAATTATTTTAAAGCCTCTGCCCATGGGCGCTATTGCGACGTTGGGATTAAGCTTATGCGTCATAACCAATTTGATTCCACTTCAACAGTCTTTGTCAAGCTTTAGCTCTCCTATTGTATGGTTAGTTTTATCGGCCTTTTTTATTGCCCGCGGTTTTGTTAAGACAGGTCTTGGATCTCGCATTGCCTATTACTTTATGACGTTTCTGGGGAGAAGCAGTCTTGGTCTTTCCTATGGACTTGTTTTAACGGATTTCTTTTTATCTCCTGTTATTCCAAGCAACACGGCACGTGGCGGGGGCATCATTTTTCCAATTGTTCAATCCCTTTCTAATGAATATGGAAGCTCTCCTAACACCAACTCTCAACGAAAAATTGGGGCTTTTTTAACCCAAGTCGCTTTTCAGGCGAACCTTGTCACAAGTGCCATGTTTTTAACGGCCTTTGCTGGAAATCCCCTTGCCGCTAAGCTTGCAAAAGAAGTCGGCGTTATCATGAATTGGGGAACATGGGCCATTGCTGGAATTGTTCCGGGTCTTGTTCATCTTGCTCTCCTTCCTCTCTTTCTCTTTTTCATTTATCCTCCAACTCTCAAAAAGACGCCAGAAGCTCCTGAACTTGCGCGTAAAAAACTCAAAGAAATGGGTCCTCTCTCTTTTCATGAAATTACCATGTTGCTCATTTTTGCGCTTCTCCTTGTCCTTTGGATTTTTGGGGGAAATTTTGGTGTTGAACCCACAACAGCCGCCCTTCTGGGTCTCTCTCTTCTTCTCTTCACAGGTGTTCTCTCCTGGGACGACCTCCTCCAAGAAAAAGCAGCTTGGGATACTTTCTTTTGGCTCGCCATTCTTCTGGGTCTTGCTGGAGCCCTCTCAGATTATGGCATCATAAAATGGTTTGGAAGTGGCGTTGAAAATTTTGTCGGACTCTTAAGCAAACCCGTTGCTTTTGCTGTTCTCTCCATTCTTTATTTCTACTGCCATTATTTCTTTGCCAGTGGAACAGCCCATATCACTTCCCTCTATGTCATGTTTCTCATTGCCATCGTGAGCACAGGTATTCCAGCCCCGCTTGCAACTTTTGTTCTTGCGGTCTTCGCGAGTCTCTCCTCTGGGCTGACCCATTATGGTACGGGCGCTGCCCCTGTTTTCTTTGGGGGAAACTTTATTCCCGTACGGACGTGGTGGCGTCTTGGGTTCCTATGTAGTCTTCTCACACTTCTCGTATGGAGTGTCGTCGGTGGACTTTGGTGGAAGTTCTTAGGATATTGGTAAGCCCTAAGGGCCGTCTCTTTCCTTAAGAAAGGCTAAACATGACAACTTCACCTTGCTGGCTTCCTCTTCTCGAAGGCTTTGGCACAGGAGCTGGTCTTATCATTGCCATTGGCGCTCAAAATGCTTTTGTTCTCAAACAAGGGCTTCTTAAGAATCATGTTTTTGCCACAGCTCTTTTTTGTGCGCTGATCGATGCTCTTTTAATTGCCGTGGGCGTTCTAGGATTTGGACAGGTTGTTTCTCAGAGCCCCCTTTTGTTAAATATTGCCACTTGGGGCGGCGCTGCGTTCCTTATCTATTATGGAGGACGATCTTTTTATGCTGTCTTTTCAACCCAAAGTCTTGATGTTCACACATCTACAAAGCACCCCTCTCTTAAAGCCACGCTCCTGACCTTAAGTGCCTTAAGCTTTTTAAACCCCCATCTTTACCTTGACACGGTTGTCCTCTTGGGAAGCATCAGTGCTCAATTTCAAGAAAACAGCCGTCTCTTTTTTGCTCTTGGAGCCATCCTGGCTTCTTTTTTATGGTTCTTTTCTCTTTCCTATGGTGCCCGGTTTTTAGCACCTCTTTTCAGAAAACCCATGGCGTGGAAAATTTTAGACTTTCTCATTGGATGCACAATGTTTGGAATTGCCCTATCTTTGATTTATTAAAAAAGCACCTCCCCCCTTTCCCTTTTATTAAGAACTCTTCGGCAACATTGAGATTTCGTTTAAGATTGATTTAAGATATGATAATAATCTGAATGATTTTAAGAAGCATCTATTATATCACGCGTTAAGAGAATGAGGACCTTCATGAAACTGCCCATTGGCCAAAGTGATTTTAAAAAAATCATTGATCAAAAATATAACTTTGTGGATAAAACACTTTTCATTAAAGAGATTATTGATGAGCCTGCGGCTGTTATTCTTATCACGCGTCCAAGACGGTTTGGAAAGACCTTTAATCTTTCCATGCTTAAGTATTTTTTTGCAGAAGATGTGAATTCAATTCCGACACAGGGACTTTTTGAGGGGCTTAAAATCTCTCGAGAATCAGTTTATGCAGAATACCAAGGACAGCATCCCGTTGTTTCTCTCTCTTTTAAAGATGTAAAAGAAGATAACTTTGCTTCAGCTTATAAAGAGATTTACTCAATTATTATCGATTTGTATGAGGAGTTTTCTTATCTTCAAGAAAGCGCTTCTCTTTCAAAAACTCAAAAAGATTTCTACAATCGAATTTTAACAAGAGAAGCAGACGAAACAGACCTTGCAAAATCTCTTAAATCGCTTACAGAGTACTTATTTTTTCATCATCGGCAGCAGCCCATTGTTCTTATTGATGAGTATGACACGCCGATTCATGCCGGGTATCTTAATGGGTTTTATGATGAAATTGTGACTTTTTTTCGGAAATTCTTCAGTAAAGGTCTTAAAGATAATACGCTTTTACACAAAGCTGTCTTAACAGGAATTTTGAGGGTTTCTCGGGAGAGTCTATTTTCAGGACTGAATCATTTAGATGTCTTTTCTGTTTTGAGTCCTCGATATAGTTCTTATTTTGGGTTTACAGAGCCTGAAGTGATAGAACTTCTGACTCAAGCTAAAATGGAAGAAAAACTTATCGAAGTAAAAGATTGTTACAATGGTTATCATATGGGAAAGACCACCCTTTACAATCCTTGGTCTATTATTAATTTTATTCAGAAGGGCGGTATTCTTCAGCCCTATTGGGTGAATACCTCCGATAATGATTTGATTAAAACGCTGATGAAAACATTGTTTTTTCTGACCTCAAAACAAACAATCCCACTTCTATTTGGAGTTTGTTTTTGATGACGGGATATTTAACAACATTAAAACATCACCTAACACCGCAAGGCTCTTTGTGCACGCTTTCCATTCCGAATAAGGAGGTCAGTTTTCTCTTTCAACGCATTATTGAGCAATGGTTTTCAGGAGATTATGGACTTGACTGGTATAATGAATTTTTAGATTATTTGTTGACAGGCAACATAGAGCGTTTCTCACAGGAATTAAAACAACTTATGGAGCTCACCGTGAGTGTCCATGATACAGGCAGAAGTCCGGAAGCTTTCTATCATGGACTCATGGTTGGACTTACCGCAAGTCTCCACGCGTCTCCTGTCTATGAAATTAAGTCCAATCGCGAGAGTGGCTCGGGGCGTTATGATTATGCGATCATTTCAAGAGAAGCTCAAAAGCTGAGCATCATCATGGAGTTCAAGCAGGTTAAAGAGCCGGAAGGCAGAACACTCTCGGATTCAGAGATGACAGAGCTTCTCAAGAAAACGGCCGAAACTGCTTTGGCCGAGATTTCCGAAAAGTCTTATTGTACTGAGATTAAACAGCGGGGGCTTACACGTGTTTTAAAAATTGGGTTAGCGTTTTCTGGGAAAAAGTTTTGTCTGGTGCATGTTCTCTCCGGGGTGTCGGATAAAGATTCCGTTTAAAATTGATTTAAGATAGGATAAAAATCTGAAAGCTACTTTAATTACCCTGCTGCTTTATATGATAAGAAAATGAGGACTCTATGAAACTGCCCATTGGCGAAAGTGATTTTAGAACAATCATTGATCAAAAGTTTAACTTTGTTGATAAAACACTTTTCATCAAAGATGTTATTGAGGATTCTGCCAAAGTCATTCTCATCACGCGTCCACGGCGGTTTGGAAAAACGCTAAACCTCTCTATGCTTCAGTATTTCTTTGCAAAAGACGTTAATTCTATTCCTACGAATGGACTCTTTGATGGGCTTAAAATATCTCGGGAATCTGTTTATGAGGAATACCAAGGACAATATCCTGTCATTTCTCTCTCTTTTAAAGATGTGAAGGAAAATAATTTTGCGTTGGCCTATGACAAAATTTATGAAATTATTGTGCGTCTCTATAACCGTTTTTCATATCTTCAAAAAAGTGATTCTCTCTCTGAGGAGAATAAATTTTTATATACCCGAATTTTAAGACGAGAAGCAAATCAAGCTCAACTTGAAAATTCTCTTGATACGCTCACAGAGTATCTCTTTCTTCATCATCGTCAGATGCCTATTGTGCTCATTGATGAGTACGACACGCCCATTCATGCGGGGTATCTTAATGGATTTTATGACAAAATCATTAAATTCTTCCGCAGTTTTTTCAGTGCAGGCCTTAAGGATAACACCCTTTTATACAAAGCCGTCCTAACAGGCATTTTAAGGGTTTCACGAGAGAGTTTGTTTTCAGGGGTGAATCATTTGAAAATTTACTCGATTTTAAACCCAAAATACAGTTCTTATTTTGGGTTTACAGAACCTGAAGTAACAGAACTCCTGACTCAAGCTAAAATGGGCAGTACCCTTCCAAATGTAAAAGATTGGTACAACGGTTATCATATGGGAGTGGCGACCCTTTATAATCCCTGGTCTATTATTAATTTCATTCAAGAAGAAGGGATTCTTCAGCCCTATTGGGTGAATACCTCCGATAATAATCTTATTAAAACACTTCTTTCCAAATCAAGTGTGTCGTTTAAAAATGCATTTAATGATCTTCTTCAAGGGATGAAAACATTGTTTTTTCTGACCTCAAAACAAACAATCCCACTTCTATTTGGAGTTTGTTTTTGATGACGGGATATTTAACAACATTAAAACATCACTATACAGAAGACGGACCCTTATGTGCGCTTTCTATCCCCAATAAAGAAGTGAGCTTTCTTCTTAAGAAAATTATTAAAGAATGGTTTTCAGGGAATTATGGTCTCGAGTGGTATAATGAATTTTTAGATTATTTGCTCACAGGCAACATAGAGCGCTTCTCCCAAGAATTAAAGCAGCTTATGGAACACACCGTGAGTGTCCATGATACAGGCAGAAGTCCTGAAGCTTTCTATCATGGACTCATGGTTGGACTTACCGCAAGTCTTCATGCATCTCCTGTCTATGAAATTAGGTCCAATCGCGAGAGTGGCTCGGGGCGTTATGATTATGCGATCATTTCAAGAGAAGCTCAAAAGCTGAGCATCATCATGGAGTTCAAGCAGGTTAAGGAGCCGGAAGGCACAACACTCTCGGATTCAGAGATGACAGAGCTTCTCAAGAAAACGGCCGAAACTGCTTTGGCCCAGATTTCCGAAAAGTCTTATTGTACTGAGATTAAACAGCGGGGGCTTACACGTGTTTTAAAAATTGGGTTAGCGTTTTCTGGGAAAAAATTGTGTCTCCTGCATGAGCTTTCTGAAGCCTAAATCTCGCGCTTTAAGAATCAGTTGATTTCTTAACAAATCTTCTCCCAAGAAGAAGCATTAAAACAAGACTCATCCCAATAAAGAACCAAGCAATAAAGCCATCACTCCCATAAAAACGCAAGAGTGCCCCCATCCCAAAAGGAGAGAGCATAGCACCCCCTTGCCCTATAAAATTTAGGAGAGCCAAACTTTTTGCCAAATTATGATGAGAATAAAGAGAAACCACCCAAGCTGTTGTAAGTGTATAAAAAGAAAGCATCCCTCCTTCAGCGACGGAAAAAAAGACAGAAATAAGCGTTTCATTTTGTGTAAAAAAAGAAGCTCCAATCATCCCTAAGGACACAATAATTATGAGAGATGTACTTTTTTCATAGCCAAATTTATCCCCAAAGTATCCCCCCACGGGCATTAAAAAAAGGCCACAAAATTGAGCAGTCGCTAAAAAAGAGGCCGCTTTCCCTTCAGTAAGACCGAGCTTTTCGCCAAAAAGTGGATAATAGGTTGAAAACCCATAAAAAGTTACGTAGCCCATAAAAACAATTAAGAAAACCCAAGGGCTTTCTTTTATGAGTTCTCGATAAGACTTTTCTCCAGAAGAATCCTTTTTAAGAGAAGAACCTTCACTCTTTTTTTCCTCTTTATCATCTTCAATTTTAAAAGAAACTAAAAGACAAGAAGCAATCAGAAAAAGAGCTGTTCCCCACACAGAAAAATTCTGTGAAATCAAATCATTTAAATAAGATCCAAAAGAATATGCCACCCCAGAAAGCAAGCCTGCAAACAAAAATAAACGCGATTGATAAGAGGAAGTGAAAATTTTTCCTTGATACATATATAAAACAAGAAAAATAGTTATGTAGATCAAGCCAAAGAAGAAACGAAGAACGAGGTTATAATCTGTTTTCAAAAGAACAATGATGAGAGCATACCCCATCCCTAAAAGGAAAAAAGAAACAATCAATATTTTTTTTATAGAAAATTTTCGCGTTAAAAAGGGAAAAACAAGGGTTCCGAAAAAACACCCAACATAGGGCATTGCAAAATCAAGAGACGTCAAGTCCTGTGAAAACAAATGCAAATGATGAATGTCTAAATTTAGAAATGTGGGAACAAAGGTAAAAATACTGCTGAAGAGGGTAAAAACTGCAAGAACACAGATAAAATTTCTTTTTTGAGAAATCCCAAAATGATCGAGTATTTTAGTATAAGCTTGATTGACTGACCCCATTATAAATTTCCTTTTCTTTAAAGAGCCGCCCCTCTAAATTCTTATGAAAGTTTTTGAGAAGCTCGATTTTTAAAAGAATTGTACATCTTAACTCAAAACATTCCAAGCCACCTTTTTTAAAAACGACTTTAAGACCCTCCTTTCATTTTCTTGTGAGAAATCATTCTCATAAGAAGGAGCCCTAAAACAACAGCTGTCCCCATAAAGAACCAACCAATAAATCCTTCATTTCCAAAAAAATGCATTATGACCCCCATTCCAAAAGGAGAAATCATACCTCCCGCCTGTCCAACGAGATTTAGAACCGCCATGCCTTTTATCAGGTTTGACGATGGGTAAAGAAAAGCGACCCAAGCCGTCGTCAGCGTATAAAAAGCAAACATTCCCCCTTGCGCAATGGAAAAAAGAACAGAAAGAAGAGAGACATTTTCCGTCAAAAAAGACGCCCCTATGACCCCGAACGATAGAAGGATAATAAAAAAAATGCTCTTTTCATGTCCATATTTATCGCCTAAATATCCTCCAATAGGCATTAAAAAAAGCCCAAAGAATTGGGCATAGGCCAAGAAAGACCCGGCCTCAGCTTCGGTGAGTCCCAAGCGTTCTCCAAAAAAAGGATAATAGGTTGAAAACCCATAGAACGTCACGTACCCGACAAACACGATTAAAAAAAACAAAGGATTTTGCAAAATCATTTTGAGGTATGAAAATTCGCGCGTTAAACTTTCTTCTAAGGGACAAGCAGGCTCTTTTTTGGGGTCTTTTTTTATTCTAAAGGAGATCAGAAGGCAGACCAAAACAAGAAGAATCGCAAAAATTATTCCCTTTTCAAAGGAAACTTGAGAAATCCCAAAGGAGCCAAAGGCGACAGCAAGTCCGTAGAGGAGACCTGCAAATGAAAAGAGACGTGCTTGATACATGCTTGCGAAGAGTTTTCCCTGATAAACATATAAAACGAGAAAAATCCATCTATAGAGCAGTCCAAAGAAAAACAAGAGGAAACCACCCGCATACGTTTCTAAAAGAAAAAAAAGGCTCAAGTATCCCCCCCATAAAAAGAAGAAAGCGAGAATTATCATCTTTTTCAAAGAATACTTCTTTGCAAAATAAGAAAAAAAAAGTGTTCCACAAAAACTCCCCACATAGGGCAATGCCAAAACAAACGGCATCCAGTTTTGTGAAAACACCTGCAAATTTTGAATTTTAAGATTCATAAACGTCGAAACAAAGGCAAAAATAATGCTAAACAATGCAAAAATGGTAAGAACACAGATAAAATTTCTCTTTTGAGAAACCCCAAAATGATCGAGAATTTTATCCGAAAATGCTCTTAATGAACGCACCAGGCAGCCCCTCTTTTTATCACTTTTCTTTTTTAAGAAATCTTCAAAACAATTTTCCGAATCTTTCCGAATCTACCTCAGAAAAACCTTTTTTAAGAAGATAATTTAATCTTAATTTTCTTTAACCAACGTAGGTTCGGTGGAGCCTGGCCCCAAGCCCACTGATGAGATCATAGGAGGTCGTTCCCGCCAAGGTTGCCACAGAATCGATGGTCAGAGGACCCCCGAGAAGCGTCACAAGATCTCCAGGAACCACGTCTTCTCGAACATGGGTGACATCAAAACTCATCCAATCCATGGAAATCCGGCCCGCAATGGGAACCTTAACACCATGCACAAGACCATACCCCTTATTGCTTAAAGCCCGTGGAAACCCATCTCCAAACCCAATGTTAACAGTGGCAATTGAGCCATCTTCGGGCAGTGTATAGGTTCCATCATATCCAACGGTCATTCCTTTTTTAAGAGACCTCACTTGGAGAATGCGCGCCTTTAAAGAAAGAACAGGCTTCAGTGGATTGGGTTGATCCTCAAGGGGCGCTCCTCCATAAAGCGCAATGCCCATCCTGGTCATATCATACCGAAATTGATCTCCCAGGAGAATACCTGGAGAATTTGCGAACGTTGCAGGAACTTTTGGAAAAAGAGCCAAAAAAGCTTCAAAGTTTTTTCTTTCTGTATCGTTGCTGGGATGGGTTGAAAGAGACGCAGACGACAAATGCCCCAAAATATAAAGCAATTCTATCCCATCCAAAGAATTTGGATCTTGTGCCAGGGCTTCTGCCTCTTCAAGCGATACTCCAAATCGGCCCATGCCAGCGTTAACCTGAAGAATGGCCAATCCTTTTTTTTGTATTTTTTGAGAATAGGAACGCCAAAGATCAAGTTGTTCGAGACTTAAAAGAACCGGGATAAGATCATGGTCCTTTAAAACTTCTTCTGTGCCTTTAAAAACACCATTCAAAATATAAATACGAACAGATCCCAAGGCTTTTCGCAGCAACATTCCCTCTTCAATCGTGGTGACAAAATAATCTTCCACGCCGACATTGAACAAGGCTGTTGCAATGGGGCAGAGACCCAATCCATAGGCATTTGCCTTTAAAACGACGGCGGCTTTGCTCTTCGAGGAGGCGTGTTTCATAAAAAGATAATTGTCCTGAAGAGCCTTCAGGTCAATGAGCAAGAGTGCTCCCTTTTCAAGGGGAAAACCATCAGACGTCTCTTTAACAACCATCATCTTCTCCTCAGATTCCAAAAAATATCGTCAAGAAAGCCTCTTTCAAACCCCTCAATATATGCCCATAATTAGAAAAGAGAATCAACCCCTCACTCAAGCCTTTTAAAAATTTTGAAACAAGTGTTTCCTCTTGAGATTCTTAAACATTTGAGTTAGCTTGATAAATGAGACTTAAAATAATGCATTAAAAAAATAAACAAAACCAGGGAGCCTCGATCGTCATGAAGTTTAAGCATCCTCTTTCCACAGTAGCCCTTCTTTCAAGTCTTTTGGGAGTCATCAGCTTTGATGCCAATGCCATTTCTTCTTTGGAACCACAGGCTTCCTCATCAAATACTCAAGGATCCCAAGCCTTCCTGGACGAGGATCTCTTAGATGCAGAAAATCCATTTGGGGAAGCCCTTGAAGCCGGAAATCCTATTCCTAATATTGGAACCAGTTCTTCCGTCTCACAACACGGTTTTCCGCTTCTTCCGATAGGGCCCACCGCTCAGAAAGCAACCGCTTTGAGCGGTTCAATAGCCTCTCGTAAAGCAGTCCAAAATCAAAAAGGACCCGTGCAAGCGGCCGCCCTTGCGCGCCCGGACAAGAATGCTTCCTCCTCTCGATTTTCTCAAAGAGACTCATCACAAGAAAATCCTTCTCACTCTTATCGCACAGAAACACCCTCCTTCGTTAAAGCAGCTACTTGGGGAAATGAATCAAAATCGCGTGTGAGAACTTCTACCCCTCAACAATCTCCCGCTGCTGTGCCTCAAATGAGCCCACAGGAAACACAAGCAAGAGCGCTCTTAAACGCGAGAGGATACCCTCTTACAGCGCTAAACATCAACGCTGTTCGGCAATTGATAGATTCCCTCGCAAGAAATAACGGAGGAGGAAATCCTTCTCCTTTTGTTCCAGCAGCCGTGGTCCTTGCCAACAGAGGGATGGATATTACACAACAAAATGTCGTGGCAACTTATTACCTTAAGGACGGTGCTAATGCCATTGAAAACCCAACTGCCCCTCAAATCCAACATATGGTAGCGGCGCGCCGAAATAGACTTCCTGTGGCCCTATATCCTGATGCCAGAATACTCCTTGCCAATAACCCTAATCTTCCAATAGTGCACCTAGAACCTGCATTAACGGCTCTCACCACAGGGCAATTTCCGATTGCAAATCCAGACATATTTCAAGTGAGGGAGCTCATGAGAGCGATAGGAGGTAGATTAGATGTTGCCAATGGCGCTCAAATAACACCTGCTCGAGTTCTTCTTCAGGCGCGTATTCCACTCTCACCCAGAAACATAGAGGCAACACACAGGGGGTTAATTCTTCTTCATGGCGGCCTCATAAACCCAATGGATGGGATTCAATTTCCCTTTAACATTAATAATGCGACAGCTGTCGCCGTTGCTGCAGACCGACAAGTTAAGGTCAATGCCCTGACTTTGGACTCTGTCCGTCAAATGAGAACCGTAAATATCTACGCTCCCACAGGGCAGCAAATTATAGATGTTGGACATCGTTTAATAGATCTAAGGCAAGCTGGTATTAATGATGGGACTGGGCACAATTTCAATCACGCTGTTGACAATGTCAAAGCTGTGACACGCGTGGCAGCGCTTCAAGATGCTGTGAATCAAGCCAATCTGAGGGACGCTACTCTTGCACTTGTTGCCCCTGCCGTCGATGCCCGCCACATTAAGGCTGCGAAACATATTGGGGTTGAAGCTCCTGTTTTTGGCGCAATAAATGGGCTCGCAGGACAAGGAAGAGACAACATTACTCTCTTTCAAAATCTAGATCGGTTAAATCGAGATGTAGCAAAAGGAGCAGCCTTGGCCGACACACGCCCTGACCATGCTCCTCTGAGTGAACTCTGGACACTCAGAGGAGGTGCTTCTAACAATACGACGGCCTTAACAACGCTTGTTGCGAATGCAATTCCAGCGGCTAAAGCTGCTGTCAAAGACAACTACTACAACACTCTCATTAATGCATCAAAATCCCTCTTGAGGATCGAACCCAATGGATTGAATCGTGCACAATTGTTTGCAGACCATGGCATACGTTTTCAAACGGCTGAGGAACTTGAAGAACATTTTGAGCTCATTGCTGCCCTTGCGGAGGCAAACGGAGAGGCTCGGGCAAATGAACTTAGAGAACACGCAGATGCGGTTCATATCTTTGTGACAACAATTAAATCAAACAAATAAGCCATTTCCTTCCGCTCAATGGTTCTGAGGAAGGTCCTTGCTGGAGAGGTTCCCAAACTTGGTTACCTTGGCATCAAAGAATAAGTTAACAGTGCCCACAGCACCATGGCGGTGTTTTGCGACAATGACTTCTGCTTTGTTATAGATTTGGTTCATTTTTTGAACCCACTGCATATGCTTTTCAGTATCTTCTGGAGGCTTGCGTCTTGATTCGTAATACTCTTCCCTAAAAATAAAGAGAACCACGTCAGCATCTTGCTCAATGGATCCAGACTCTCTTAAGTCCGAGAGCTGAGGTCTTTTGTCATCGCGTTGTTCAACGGCCCGGGATAACTGTGACAAGGCCAACACTGGAACGTTGAGCTCCTTTGCAATGGCCTTCAGCGCGCGCGATATCTCTGAAATCTCCTGAACACGTCCATCGATTTTTTTAGACCCAGAGACATGAAGCAATTGAAGATAGTCAATAACAATAAGCCCTATTTTTTTTTGACGCATGAGACGACGGGCGCGTGTTCTTAAGGCAGAAACACTTAAAGCGGGGGCATCATCAATGTAGATGGGAAGCTGAGACAAGGTCCGAGCCACTTCCGTAAACTTAACAAAGTCCTCCTTAGAAATCTCCCCGCGCCGTATCCGATCGGATCCCACAGCGGTCTCTTGCGCAAGAATACGGGTTGCAAGCTGTTCTGCGGACATTTCAAGGGAGAAAAAAGCAACAGCAGCCCCATCTTTATTTTTTAACTGGGCACAGGCCGCATTATACGCAATGTTTGTGGCAAGGGCCGTTTTTCCCATGGAGGGACGCCCTGCAAGAATGATAAGGTCTGAAGGATGGAGCCCTCCGAGCCATTTGTCCATATCCTCAAGACCCGACGTCACCCCAACCACATGGGAATCTCTCTTAAAGGCAGCTTCTGCATTCTCAAGGGCTGTTGTAAGGGCCGATGCAAAGGTATGAATTCCCCGATCAAAGTTCCCGGTCGTTGCCAATTCAAACAACTGTTGCTCCACCTTCTCCATTTGATCAAGGGCTGTTTCTTCGAGGCTCGGGGTATGGGCTTCATTAACGATATCTTCCCCCAAGGCAATCAATTGTCTTCTCAAATACAAATCATAAATAAGCTTCCCATACTCATGTGTATTAAGAACAGAGACCACAGAAGCGGCTAAGGTCACGAGATATTTCCAGCCCCCCACATCGTCGAGAGCATTATTACTGATAAAGTGATTCTTGAGGGTAATAGGATCGGCCACATGTCCTTGCCCGACGAGCAATCCAATGGCATCATAAATGCGTCCGTGCATGGGATCTGCAAAATGCTCTGGCTCTAAGAATTCAGAGACTTTTTCAAAAGAAGCATTATTGTGAAGAAGAGCCCCCAAGAGCGCTTGCTCTGCTTCATAGTTCTTTGGGATTTCGCGTAAGGTCTCGGCACCAAGCGTCCCTTTTGGAAAAGGAGTCGTTTTTTCATTCATAAATGAAGGAGGTTGAGACATGGGAAGCATGCTTTCTAAAAAGATTGATTTATGAGGATATATGGCCACATTTAAGAGAGAGAATCAACCCCTTCTAGAGCCAAAAATAGATCCTACACCCCGGAGAGTACATGCACCAAGCAAAACTTCTTTCCCGAAAACGCCAGGCCTATTTTTAAGACGCGCGTGAGGCCCCGTTGTTCAATTTCAGTACAATAAGACTTTTGAGAAATTTGATCGAGAGCTGTTTCTGCTGTTTGTTTGAGGAGATCTCTCATCTTCGACTCTGAAAGTACTTTACCTTCCGGCTCTTTAACTTGTTTGAACTCCATAAGAATACTCAGCTTTTGATCCTCTCTTGAAATAATCACATAGTCATAACGGCCCTCTCCACTCTCTCGATTGGATCGAATCTCATAA
>NCGZ01000043.1 GCA_002257235.1 Alphaproteobacteria bacterium 16-39-46 | reverse complement strand
TGATTCCTCTCCTCTCTCCTTATCCACAACCGCCGTCGGATAAGTTCCTTTTTTCCTTAGGCTATCTTTGAAAAATTGGAGTTGTGTCATGTACTATGAACGTTTTCTTTTTTTTTAAAGAAAAAAAGCTATCCTAAAGCGCTCAGAGTTTGATATAAGAAAGATGGGAATGGGTCCCTTGGGCAAGAGGGCTTTGAAACCCGGTCAGGGCCGAAAGGCAGCAGCCGTAAAAAGCATCCCTTGGGTCATGGGGCTCATTCCTTTTATTGGGGCTTTTCTCTGGCCTTTTCTTTAGCTTTTTCTCTTATGTTTTTATCCCATTCTCATAGCGTTTAGGGTGACTTGGTTGAGTCTTCAAAATTCCTCAGTTTCAAATTCTCCCCCCATCTCTCAAGAGTCTAAAGGCTCTTATCAGGTGCTTGCTCGTAAATGGCGTCCTCAAGCTTTTAAGGATGTCATTGGTCAAGAGGTTATGATTCAAATTTTATCGAATGCTCTGAAGAGTGATCGCTTGGGGCATGCGTTTATTTTAACAGGCGAGCGTGGCGTCGGAAAAACGACGACAGCACGTATTTTAGCCCGCGCCATTAATTGTGTGGGCAGATCTCTGAAGGATACGGTGGAGCCCTGTGGCGTGTGTGGTCCTTGTGTGGATATCTTAGAAGAACGTCATCTTGATGTGATTGAAATGGATGCCGCCAGTCACACCAGTGTTGATGATATTCGTGAGATTATTTCGTCCTGCAGATATCTCCCGTCATCGGCAGCCTATAAAGTTTACATTATCGACGAAGTTCATATGCTTTCCAAGAATGCCTTTAATGCGCTTCTAAAAACGTTGGAAGAGCCGCCCCCCCATGTAAAGTTTATTTTTGCGACGACAGAAATTCATAAGGTTCCCATTACAATTTTGTCAAGATGTTGCAGGTTTGACTTAAAGCGCATTTCAACAGAAGCCATGGGGACTTATTTAAAGTCAGTGGTGGCCCAAGAAGAAAGCAATGTTGAGGACGATGCGATTGCGCTTATCGCGCGTTTTGCGGATGGATCTTTACGGGATGCCATGTCGCTTCTCGATCAAGCTCTTAATATGTTTCAAAGAACGGGTGAGGGATCAGCTGAGACTTCTTTCCTGACGGCCAATCATGTTCGAGACATGGTGGGGGCTTTTGAAAATGCCGAAATCATCACGTTGTTTGAAGCTCTTCATAGGGGGGAGATAAGCAAGACATTAAAGATGACGGAAAACTTTTATCAAAAAGGTGGAGATACCGCTCGATTGATGAAAGATTTACTCGATGTAACCTATATTTTATCACGCCTTAAAGTTGATCCCATGCTTGATTTAGGGCTGAGGACAAAAGAAGATCAAGCCCATTTACAGGCTCTTTCTAAGGCCCTTTCTGTGCCCGTTCTTCAGCGAACGTGGCAAATTCTCTCGAAGGGATGGGAAGAAGTTCGGTCGTCTCCCATTGCTGCGCTTGCTCTTCAGATGGTGTTGATGCGCCTTGGCTATATCCAAGATCTTCCTCCCCTTCACAGTTGGCCTTCTTTTTCTCAAATCGAGAAACAAGAGGATACAAAAGCGGACACGAAAGAGATGTCGGTGGATCTCTCTGAGGAGACCCCTGTTCAAAGAGAATCTCAAGAAGTTAAGGAAGAGAGGCCCATTGAGAATGGCGAAAACATAATTTCTTTTGAGAATTTGGAAGAAATTTCCGATTTTTTGTTGAAACATAAAGAGATTCGGTTGTATACACTGTTGTATCAAGAGGCGCATCTTATTGAAATGAAAGACGGAAGCTTAACATTGCGTCTTAATTTTGGAGAGGATACAAAGAGTCATTTACAATTAGCACGTGTGTTGACGACCTTGACCCATCGCAAGTGGACAGTTCACTTGTCCCAAGAAACAGGTCAGGCTACCTTACGTGAAAAAAAAGAAGCCCTTGAAAAAGCGCGTCTTGTAGAAGCTCAGCAAGATCCTCTTGTCCAAGAAGTTTTAAAAACCTTTAAAGAGGCCCGTGTTGAAAAAATTATTGATGAACCTAAGGAGGAATAATGCAAAATTTTTCAAAGATGATGAAAGAAGCTCAAAAATTACAGTCCAATATGGCGTCTATACAAGAGAAAGTAGCGCAACAGACAGTTGAAGGATCTTCTGGTGCCGGACTTGTTAAAATCCTTTTTAATGGAAAAGGAGATGTTCTCTCCATTTCTCTGGATCCAAGTCTCCTAAATCCCGACGAGGGAGATGTTCTCGAGGACCTTCTTGTGGCTGCTTTTTCAGATGGTAAACATAAGGCTGAAGCGATGATGGCAGATGAGATGGAAAAGGTTATGGGTGGCATGAAAGGTCTGGGAGGACTCTCTCTCCCTTTTTAACATGAAAATATCCTCTTTAGAGACACTCGTCTTATATCTCTCAAAGCTTCCAGGTCTTGGACCACGTTCTGCACGCAGAATGGCGTTACATCTTTTAAAAAGAAGAGAGGGTTTGGCTTACCCCTTGATAGAGGCTTTAAAATCTGCAGCAGATACGATCAAAGAATGCTCTTTGTGTGGAAACTGGGATGAAGAAGACCTTTGTTCTTTATGCAGGTCAGAGACACGCGAAAATTATCTTCTTTGTGTTGTTGAAAGTGTGGCTGATTTATGGGCCCTTGAAAGAATGGGCTCCTACAAAGGAGCGTATCATATTCTGGGAGGTACTTTATCTGCCTTAGATGGAAGAGGTCCTGAAGATTTAAAAATTGAGGCTTTGGTGCGCCGTATTAAAGAGTCTCAGTTCGAGGAGATTATCCTTGCTCTGAATGCAACGATTGAAGGACAAACGACGGCACATTATCTGAAAGAGTACATTTCTCAGAATGCAGCGTCTAATCTTAAAATAACACATTTAGCCTATGGCGTCCCTTTAGGGGGAGAGCTTGATTATTTAGATGATGGGACGCTTATGACGGCTTTGAAAGAACGACGCTTTTTTTAAAGAGAGATGAAAAAATTCTCATACATGACAACAGATTGATTTAAATGATTTTTTTGTTATGTTCTCCACAAAACCACTAAAAATCTTTTTTTTCATAAAATTAGGGTGTTTTTGTACTCAGCACCGCAATCCATGAACAAGGACTGACATTTGCTACCTTTTTGATGCGTACCCTTTATTCATCTTCTGACGGTTCTTCCTCTTGTATGAGTCTCTCTATTTTCTCTCGTGGAAGTTCTGTAAATTTAATGATTTTTTCAATATCCATCTTATCCTTAATCATTTTTCGAGCTATTTCTTCTCTTCCCTCTTCTCTTCCCTCTTCTTTTCCCTCTTCTTTAGCGGTTATGATAGCATCCATATCGTCCATGAGAGCTATTTTGGATTTTTCATATTCAAAAAGCTCATCACGCGTCCATGTATGCTTTTCCAGTATTTCATAAGCTTTTTTTACCTCTTCAGGAGCATCTTTGGGAATTTCTCTCATATGAGTTGCCTCCTTCATCATAAATATCCAGTAGTCTTCTTCTGTTTCCAATTCTTCTTCTTTTTTATTAAACTTGGGAAGTTCAATAAAAGCATATGACATATCGTTTAAGTAACTCTGTTGACTCTCCTTCTCAATATTCTCATGAAAACTTAGATAATTAATTTGAGATGGAAAAATAGAATGATTCAAAACACTTAAAAGTGTCACTGGCTTAAGATGAAGGTATTTCCCGGCTTCTTTCAATTGATTGGCATAAAGATGGGACATGTAATATTGAATACGTTGCATATAGTTTTGCATGTATTTATTCTGGACTTCGATAATATATTTAAAGCCTCTTTCGTTCGTGCATAAAACATCCAAAATTGATTTTTTAGACTCTGATGTTCTTGGGAGTTGTTCCGTTGGAAGAAACTCAACGGTTTTAATCTTTTTCTCACCCTCAAGCCTCAAAGTTGAATTGAGGAAGCTTTTTGTGAGATCAACATGGTCAACGAAGACTTTTTTGAAGGCGACATCATTCCTCGGATCAAAAAACCGAGGTTCAAACCTTGAATTATCATCTGTCGACATCTCTTTCTATCCTCTTAATATAAATATTGTACAGTAAATATAAAATTTCTCTAAAAGTCTTTACTTTTGGTACCTTAGCGCAGTGTAATCTTTTTTTTAATCCATGGATATAAAAATCTTTCACTTTAATTTTTTTTGCTCACTATCTGACAACAGATTGATTTGAATAATTTTTTGCCCTGTCGTGAGCAAAAAACTCTAAAATTAAACCATTTTCGTTAAAGCTGTTCGTTTGAAGTCGTTCAACATTTTTAGAGCTTTAGGATATTTGTTTTTCTCTGTTTGAAAACAGTCCGTCTTCTCAAATATAAGTGTAGTCCCAATACATGTAACGATTAAAAGTTTTTTCATTTTAAATTTTCTCTCATTGAAGAAAAAGAGATGAATACCCCATTTTAAACATAAAAAAACCGCCCTAAATCATAAGGGCGGTTTTTAAAAAGTCCAACTTCTTTAGTTGCTAAAAGCTGCTTGTGGAGCTGCTTGAGCCAATGTGGAAGCAGTTTTAGGGTACATTCCAGAAAACTTTGGTGATGTTACAATACCACAGAATTCTGCATCTTTAAGAAGTGTAACCAACATTTGATCGCGATAGTTAATGTTGTTTTCAAGTCTTGCTAAAAGAGCATTCATAACGCGGTCATCTTTTTTAGCCGCAGCCATGACTTTAGCTGTAACGTTTGGTGAGTTTGCTGAAGAATTAAGAAAGTCATTTAACGCAACATCATCAAGACTAATGATTTGCAACAATGACAATTCTTGTGAACTTGCAAGAGCAGCTGATCCAGCAGATCTTCTTTCATTCGTATTTTTTGAGCTTTGTACTGATGGTACTGCTGCACCTGCATAGTCAACGCTGGATGCTACAAAGGCAACGCTTGCACATATTAAAACTAAATGTTTTTTCATTTCTATCCCTTTATGTTAATTTATTAAGAACGGCCACTCCACAACTTCTGGAGGGGACTTCAGAAGTCTTTAAATTAATTTGTAGCCCCACCCCATGTAAAAATCAACATTTTACATTTTCGGACGATGCCTAAAATTACAAGAGAGTAACCAGTTAAGCATCTTCTCTCTACAAAATAGATCCTATCATTCGCATTTTAGATTGAAAAGATTAAAACGATTAAGAGAAAAGAAATTTTTGAAATTAACGCTGATAAAGAGAGGGTTCACTTTATCTTTAAAGAAATCTAACCTTGAAAAAACGACAGAAAATAAGTGGAAAAAGTTAAAAAATTAAATAAACTTGCGCTTTTAAACAAAACAATTATTTTCATAAGTTTGTTGCAAATGCGCAACGAGAAGAATTAAAAAGACTCATTTGTAAGTTACGAAAGCGTCAAAAACAACGCTTTGGTAGCGGAGGAGGGATTCGAACCCCCGACACACGGATTATGATTCCGTAAAATCAGGGTTTCAATATTTCTTCTTCAATCTTATTAAGTCTATTTTTTGTTGATTTTCCTGAAGTTTTTTGGTACATCTTTATCGTTAGCGTTCATCAAGATCTTTCTCATTCTCTCTTTATTGGTACACATACGGTACACTTTTTGTTTAGGAAATGAAAATGCCAAAGCTTACTAAAAGTTACGTGGATGGTTTAAAAACACAAGAAAAACCATATGAAGTATGGGATAGTGAGCTTAAAGGGTTTGGATGTAGAGTAACCTCGAGAGGTCAAAAAACCTACTATTTTCTTTATCGTTGCAAAGATCACACGAAGCAACGACTTAAAGTGGGTGTGCATGGGAGCATCGCATGTGAAATTGCACGGGAAATTGTCCGGGGCTGGGCAGGTGATGTGGCCAGGGGAATAAATCCCAAAGACCACAATAAAAAACAGAAAACGGAGGAAAAGCAAGACATTATGATTAAGACGTTTCTCGATATTTTTGTGGAAAAGTATAAAAAGGTTCACAATAAACCTAGTACGCTTCAAAGAGATCTCAACCGCATAAGAAGCTCCATTGTTCCCTTTCTAGGAGAAATAAAAATAAGTGAGGTTACTCAAGAAGATATTTTACAATTCCAAGAGAAATTAAAAAATGTGCCAGGTCAATTTAACCGTTGTCACTCTCTTTTAAGTAAAGCATTTAATCTTGCAGAGCTTTGGGGATATCGCCCTAAAAATAGCAATCCTTGCCGTGGTATCCAGAAGTACGCAGAGAAAAAAAAAGAGCGCTTCTTAACAAATGCAGAACTTGAAAAACTAGATGAAGTTTTGAAAAGGGAAGAAGTCCTTGGAGTAAGTTCTCCCTATTCTCTCGCTGCGATCCGATTGCTGATGTATACAGGATGTCGGTTAGGAGAAGTCCTCAACCTTCAGTGGGAGGAGGTTTTTCTAAAAGAGGGGTATCTCTATTTACCAGACAGTAAAACAGGAGAAAAAACAATCCCTCTTAATAAATCTGCGAAAGCTATTCTAACCAACTTGAGGTATGAAAAAGAAAATCCCTATGTTTTCGTGGGAGAAAAACCAGGATCTAGCCTTACGACCCTTAACACCGCTTGGTATAAAATCCGTTCCTTAGCAAACCTTAATGACGTACGCATACATGACCTGCGTCATACGTTCGCGTCCCTCGCCATAAAACAAGGCGTCGATCTCTATACAGTCTCTAAATTACTCGGTCATAAGAATATTGCGACGACCACACGGTATGCACACCTAGAGATGAAGCAACTCATCGAGGCTACAAATATCGTTGATCAAATTTGGCAAGGGAAAAGTCAAGAAAAATAAGAATGATGTAGGAGCAAAATGATAATGTCCTGTTGAGCAAGTTAGAAATGTCCTCTTGAAGAGAAAATCTGCTAACCATTTTTTTGTATGAAAAAAGAAATGGAAGAAAGGATTTCTCTGATGAAAAGAAACATCGTAATACAAGAGGACATTATGGATAGAGTAATGATATTGCAAAGAGTCGTCGACAAAAAAATGACACAAGCAGAAGCAGGAGAAGAACTTAAATTAACAGAGAGACAAGTGAGAAGACTTATAAAAAACTTCAAACAAAAAGGATGGGAAGGACTCGTTGCAAAAAAACAAGATGGAAATAAAAAATTTAGAGCTGAATTTAAGGAAGAAGTCTTAAAGTATATACGTGGAAAATATCATGATTTTGGACCAACATTTGCTGCAGAAAAATTAAAGGAAAATTATGGGCTCCAAATAAGTAAAGAAACTCTACGACAGTGGATGATGGAAGAAAATATATGGAAAGGAAAAAAAAGGAAGAAAGCGAGAATTCATCAGAGCCGAGAGAGAAGGTCACGATTTGGAGAATTGGTTCAAATTGATGGATCTCCGCATGACTGGTTTGAAGGAAGGGCCCCAAAATGCTGTCTTATCGTCATGATCGATGATGCCTCGAGTAAGATTATATATATGCGTTTTGAAGTCACAGAAACAACATTTGGATACATGAGATGCATTGAAAAGCATCTCAAAAAATATGGAAGAGCTTTGGCCTATTACAGCGATAGACATAGCATTTTTAAAACAACACGGGAACAATGTATCGATCGATTATTAGAAGATACTCAATTATATCGAGCCCTTAAAGAGTTAGGGATAGAGCTTATTTGTGCAAATTCCCCTCAAGCGAAAGGACGGGTAGAAAGAGCAAATTCGACGTTGCAAGACCGGCTAATAAAAGAAATGAGGCTTAGAGGAATTTCCAGTATAGAAGAAGGAAATGCTTATCTTGAAGAATATATCAAACAACATAACAAAAAATTTAGTATTGAACCAAGAAGCTCAGAAAATGCGCATCGGCCATTAAACAAAACAGAAAAAGAGCTTGATCTTATTTTAAGCAAACAAGAGACGCGGAAAGTGAGTAAAAATCTTGAGATCAGTTTTGAGAAAAAAATATATCAAATTAAGGGGGTTGGACATGGATACCGTTTAAGACAAGCAAACGTTACAATTTGTGAAACATTTAAGGGTGAGACAAAAATAATGTACCAAGGAAAAGAGCTTGAATACAATATCTTTGAGCCTGGAGGACCCAAGGAAGCTGATTCTAAGGATCTAAATCATGTTATGGATAAGGTATTGATAGCAGTGAAAAAGGGCTAAAATCTGATATAGGGCCTTCAATAAGAACAAAAAAGGAGGAGCAGATAAAGATATTAACAGGTGGTGTTATTGAAGAAGATTTAAGAGATCGGAAAACAGGCTTATATAAAACTCATATTGCAGGTTTTGTAGATTTGATTGCATGCGTTTTAGCATATCAAAACGTCAATAGGGGGGATTGGCTTGCAGTTTTGCTGCGGAAGACAGGCAAAGAATTAATATGAGCACAAAAAAACCTGGAGTTTGACTTTTCTTATGACATAGGAGGTTAGAATGGCCTTTCTTATGCTTCCACCTCTATCTCTTCTTCAATAAACCCATGACTTGTTCTAAGAATATCTTTTAGAGCTTCTAAAGCTGAATCGCTCATAGAAGAAAGAGTTCGATCAATTTGATCTATAAGACTTAAAACACTTGTTTTAGGGTCGCTTCCTCTTACATAATACATTAATGCTTCATCAACAGCCCAAAAAGACATAGAAAAGAGAGAGACAGAAGAAGAAACTAAAGCCAGAACGTTCCCAAAATCATGCATACTGAGGTGTTGCTGTGCTGCAAGCTCATAAAGGGTTCCGGCATCACAAGAAGCTAATAAAAAAGCTAAGCTTGCTACTCCAGCTCTTTTTACCATAAGAACTTTATCTTCTCTGGATCTTGGGGAAGGAGATATAGGAGAACTCTCGTTTTCTCTTCTCTTAAAAAATGATGAAATCTTTTTATACGAGCCCGTTAAAACAGTAGAAGCCAGGTCATAAAATTTTTGAGCACTACTATGAGCAGCAATAGCACTCAACGACGATGCTGTTGCAAGGGAAAAAATAGAAAGAGAAGCTTCCGTATAATTTGTTTCCTCTGAATTTAACTTAAATAAAGGCTGGGTAAAGCCAAAAGCAGCCTTTGTGCCCTCATAGTAAAGATACATACCACAAACAGCTACAGCACCCCCTAAATATCCAACAACTTCTCTACCATAGCTACTTTTTATAATAGTTACATCATCCCTTACAAAAAATTCTGGATTTGCAAAAGCTTTTATTTTTTGAGAAAGTTCTTCTCCTGAATTATTAACAATATCCTCAAGAATTTTTGCTTGCTTATAATTCAGAGAACTTACAAAATTTTTGGATTTATGAAGTAATTTTTTAATCTCATGAATGTTAGCTTCTCGACTCTCTGGTCGGGTTTCATAAAGTCTTTTGTTCTTAGGGTCAGAAATAAACTTGTCATAAGCCGCTCCTCCTAATGCTGTCATGGCATAAAAATCTATGAGAGTTCTTACATAAAATGTAGGTAGCCCTGGACCCAGCCAGAACCATCCTATGAGGGGATTGTAGTTGTCATATGCAATATACGTTAGGATAGAAGCAGAACAAGCAGAAGCTCCTATAAGAAAAGTATTTTTTGATATTCTTAAGGATTTTTCAAGTCTGGACTCTTCTTTTTTTATGTTAATAAAATTTTGAGGCGTAGACGTAATTAGATATTTTAAAAATTTTTGACTTGAAGCTACTCCCAATAGAGTCATAGGGACACTTGATGCAGTGGCGTAGAGGACAGAAAGAACATGATTTCCAGGGCTGCTTACAGAGGTTACAAGGAAGTCTTCTGAAAGTTTATATCCCAAAATAAAATATACAGAGCCCCTTGCGGTAGAACTTAAGGATCCGAAAATCAATAATCCTCCGTTCGTATATTTGCTGAGAGAATCTCTCTTGTTAACTACTTCTGTATCTAGCCAGTTTTCTACATATTCTTTTGAAGGCAGAATAGAAGATGGCAACAACCGTGACAAATCTAATCGCTCAGCTTCTTGCTGCTGTGCTATGACAATGGTTCCTGTTGGTTCTTGCTCTTGTTCTGTACTTAACAAATTTTCTGTAGATTTTCCTAAAGCGATAGAAGAAGGCAACCTATGCGACAAATCCTCAAGTTCAATCTCGTCCATTGCAAAAATGATTTTTGTCGATAAAAGAAAACAGATAATAAAACGAAAAAATATGGTCATTCCTTATTCCTCAGTAAAATCAGATTAATCATAAATAGAATTAGAAGGTTAATGATTTAATATAGGTAATTTCCTTAACACCTTGAAACCATTTTAAGAAAATATTATAAAACTTCACTTTAACCCTTAATTTTTTCAAGGCAGTTAATTAACTCTTCAAAATTAGGAAGAAAAACTCGTAACCATTTTTGATTTTTCTTTATATAATCATGGATTTTCTTATGTATGATTTTATCAAAAGATTGATCTAATATTTTGTTTGCGAGGTTGTTTAACTCCATTACTTTTTCTTCGATCTCTTTTAATTTTAAGTTATTTTGTAAGTTATTAAGAGATAAAATTTGATCATGCTCTTTCATAAGAGCTTGTGCAGCCTGATTTAAGTAAAATCTTATGAGGGCTTTATTAAAAATAAATTCATCCAGCACTTCTACTTTTTTTAACTTCAAGAAAGAATCATTTGAAGAGTAATTTTTTTCTAAAATAGAAGGATTATACTTAATTATATAGTTACCAATAAACAAATTAATATTTTTGCAAGCATTATAAATTTGTTGTGGGGTTAAAGAAAAACTCATCCGCAAAGAATAATTAAAGAAATTACCGCTTATCTCTCCAGGAACGGTATCAATATTGCATATGCTATAAATTGCATTTCTTACATCAGTTGAAGTTTGTAAAGGAGCATTGTCTCCTATTTTTGCACCAATCAATTTTGAAATATCTAAGAGATGAAAAAAACAGCCTTTTGGGTCTGTTAAGGTCCGAACAAGAGGCATTCCTGATAAAATTAAGTTTAATAATTTTTTATCGAATGGTTTTCCTTCTTTATATTCATTCTCAATGATTAGCTGATAAACTTTTATTTTCTCCTCAGCAGATAAATTTGTTTGCTGAATACCGTTGATGAGGACATTCATTAAATTACGTCTAAAAAGGTATTCTTGACTATTACTTTTTAGATAGGTGTCTCTTTCTTTTTTAGACGTGCTAAAAACTGCATCAAGAGCAATCATAGCAGGGAGGGAAGCACTCGAGCTGGAGTTTAATAATCGATATTGCATTTCACTAATTATTTTTTGGTTTCCTATAGCAACCCCAGTTCGTAATCCAGGGACACAATAAGATTTTGATAAACTCATAAGTGTTAATGTTTTTTCAAACATGCCTTCCAATGAGGCAAATGTAGCCGGCTCAATCTCGCCATATAAAACGCCCCAATGGGCCAAATCGTCTATCACATATATATCCGAATGGGCTTGAATAACTTCAGCTAATGCTTTTAAATCTTTTTTTGTGTAGACCGCTCCCGTTGGATTATGCGGATTCATATGATAAAAAGCTTTAACCCTTGGGGGAAAGGAAAATCTTAATTCATCTTTATTCACCATAGGATCAGAGATATTATCGATAAAATTATTTAGTTTTTCTATATATTTGTCAAAAACTGCTAAATTTGTTATTCCTTCAATGTTTGGCATCTGAGGGAGCGCCCCTTGTTCCAAATTAAAGACGTCTAAAGCATGAAGAAATTTTTCATATTCTTTAATAAAAGTAGTTAATATATAATTGTTAAATGCTTTTTCGTTATAAAAATGAATTGTTTCATGTAATTTTTGCGGTTGTACCTTCCATTCATCACTTTCTTTTATATCGACAAAACCTATTTCTCCACCAGCAGTATAAATCGGATCAATAAAAAGCCCGTAGGTAGGCCTCGTTACTAAAACGATGTCTCCTTTATTTGTGATAATAGATTTAAGGGCCAGATAGTATAAATTAGTGCTTCCATGCCCTATCACAACATTATTTGGGTGTAATTTTTGAAGAGGAACCAAAATCTGTTCCTCTTGGCAATATCGCGTAAGATTATTAATGAAATCTATTCCTGGAACTTGCATGCTATATTTAGCATAAGATGCTACGTTTTCTTCTAAGCTTTTACGCAACATCTCGATAATCGGAGGAAAAGGTAAAAATGCTGGATTCCCAGTATTCATAGGTATTACTTTTGTACCAGGAGCTTTACCATGTAATATATATAAATCATATATATCAATATAATAATGCATGATATCCTGTATATTGGCCTTGCTGTCTAAAGGCTTAATATATTTTGGGATATGTTGGCTTTCATGATGCAAATTTTCTAGTGCTTCTTTTGTCTCATCTGTTTGTGCTCTTTCACTTTTACTTAATGTATAATCGGCATTTTTATTTAAAGCCGCTTCACGATAAAAATTAACAATATGACTTGCTGAATGAGAGTAAAACATTGGATTTAATAATGATTGCTCCATATTTTTAATACCAGCATAGGATGCAACAACCAAATTTTTGTCAGTATGTACTAAATAAAGCTCTCCAACTATAGGAACTTCTTCGAGATCTTTTTTATTCAAATAATATCGATAAAAAGTAGGCATTATACTTAATTTTAACAAGTCATTTTTGCTATTTAAGTTAAAATTAACAACAGTAATATTTTTAAATTCTTTTTTAGGCAGAGGAAGATCTGGCATCAATGCAGAATGTCTCAAAAGATAAGATAATGGACTGTAGCCTAATACTCGTTCCATTACCTCCATTTGATTGTAATTGGGTAATGCTAAATTATAATCAATGATCTCAAATTGATTTTCATGAAATGCTAACACAAACTCTCCTAACCCATAATTTAAGTAAACTCCTTCTGCCAGTCTTTGAGTTAATTGAGTCAATTTATCTTGCGAAATGATGAAAGATTCGTTTAGGTTAATTAAGGTACGCATCTCCTCTCTTACTTCACTTTTTTTAATAGAATTTTTTTCATGCCATAAAGCTACTGGAACAGCTTTATTATTAAAACTAATTATTTGTAACCGATATAAATTCTCGTGATAGGGTTGGAGCCAGAGTTTAACATCAGATGTTTTATAATTTTTTAGTTTTTCAAGGATTGATTTAATGTCTGAGGGGTTAGATATGGTATAAGTAGCTAAAACTTGTTGAGAGCTCATTACTTTAATATTGCAGGGCAAGGCTTGATTTAAAATTTCTTTTTTAAACTTTTCCAATGTAACTAAGCGGTTTTTAACTCCTTTCCGTATAAGTTTATTAAGATTATTGATACTGCTAATTTTATTATGATTAAGTTTGCGAAATACTTCTCCATTAAATTGTTTATTAAAAGATTCTCGAAGAATATCTGCCAATATAACATCAGTTTCCTTAATGGCGAGAACTTCAGTAAGATAATATTTTTTTGTTTGGAACAATAGTTTTAATGTCTCTAATATTTCTGAAGTATTATTTTGAATAATAACTGTATCATAATAGTTTTCTAATTCTGGAATATCTTTAAGATTTAGTGTTGAATCTTTTGTAATAATATTAACAAGTAAAAACCCCTGAGTTTTTAATAAATCTATAAAATGATTTTTTGTAGAGGGCCCATTAATAATGATAATTGTTTTATTTTGTGTGTTTATCTGACCAGATGCCTCGGTAGGTAAAGTGTTGTCAGGAATATTAGAGCTTACTACTTCTAATGAATGTGCAGTAGAAGAAACATAGATAAGACTTAATATAATCAAGGAAAAAGTTAAAGGTGTGAGCTTTGTTATAAATGACAGTAGTAATTGTTTTATCGCTTTAAAATTAAAGTACATTTTTGTAATCCCTATATTTTTAAATGTATTTTACACATTTTCACAAAATGATTTTTCCTTAAGAGAAAAATATAGGGGGGGAGGGTATATGTCAAGGCCTATTTTCTAATAGATCTCTTTCGAAACTAGATTTATGAAGAAAGATATGTCAAAGATATCTGATTGGAGGTAAAAATGAAATACAATCAGATAAAAGAGCTTGATGATGAAAGATTTAGAAGATTAACGGGAGTTAAGCATACAACATATTCGAAAATGTTAGAGATTCTAAGGGAAGAGGATCAACAAAAAAAGTCTCGTGGAGGAAGAAAAAATAAGCTCTCTTTAGAGGACCAACTTTTAATGGCGTTGGAGTATCTGAGAGAATATCGCACCTACTTTCATACGGGACAAAGTTATGGAATCAGTGAAAGTTCGGCTTATAAAGGGATTAAATGGGTAGAAGATACCCTGATCAAACATCCCGACTTTGGTCTTCCGGGACGAAAAGCATTGCTGAAGAGTGATGTTGATTATGAGGTCATTCTTATTGATGCCACAGAAAGTCCTATTGAGAGACCAAAAAAAAGCAAAAATACTATTACTCAGGCAAAAAGAAGAGACATACGTTAAAAAGCCAAATTGTGGTGGACAAAAAATCAAAGCAAGTTATTTGTACTTCTTTTGCTAACGGGAAGAGACACGATTTTAGGCTGTTTAAAGAGTCTAAAACGTATATTCATCCTCGAATTAAAGCTGTAACAGATACTGGATATCAAGGGATTCATAAAATTCATGAAAACTCAGAGCTTCCAAAAAAACGGAGTAAGAAACATCCCTTGACGAAGGAAGGCAAACGGAACAATAAAAAGTTAGCCAGTGAACGCGTCTTAAATGAAAATGTTATCGGAATGCTTAAAAGATTCAAGGTTATCTCGGATAGATATCGAAATAGACGAAAAAGATTCGGTCTTAGATTCAATTTAATTTCTGGGATCTATAACTGGGAGCTCAATTGAGTTTCGAAAGAGGTCTAATATTATTCTACAAGCTCTTAAGATTTTCAACTAAAGTTAAATTAGAAAGGTGGAATTTATTAATCCATACAAAACTACTCAAATCTTATAAGAAAAAGCATTTTTTTGTTATAATGTTAAAATCTTAATATTTTATATTCTATCTGAGATATGATTTTACAGCATCAATTAATTCCTCTTTAGCCTGCTCAATGTCTGGCTCATGTGAAGGATCAAGATGATTACGAATATGATCTTCTATCACTTCAGCCATTAACCCATTAATTGAGCCCCGAATAGCAGAAACTAAATGAAGAAGCTCTGAGCATCCCTTTTCATTTTCCAATGCACGCTCAACAGCTTCAATTTGTCCTTTAACGCGACGCACACGATTTAAAAGTTTTCTTTTTTCTTGAATTGTATGTGTCATAGCTTTCCCCTTACGTTATAACCATAATACTATATAACTTATTAAACAAGTTTTTAGAAGGTAAACAATAATCTCAAATGGAAATTAATAAACATAGAGAAAGCATGAAAAATACCTAATAATTAATTAAAAACGGGCGAAATTTTAATATTGGAAAATAAGGATAAAAGAATTTTTGTAAGTTTGTTGAGAACATTAAAAATTGCTTAATATCTTCTCGTAAATAAAGATGCCAATCACTTCTTAACGATATTTCTATACTTATTCTGAAACAAATAACCTGTCTTTTTCACGAAACAATTTTAAAGGTGACTCCTTAAACTTACAAAATATCCTACTTTGATTCTAGAGTCTCTCATAATTCTTACAAATGTAATATACCAGGGAAAAGCGTCCTTTTATTGAATCTCACTTCTAAGTGCTTCTAAGTGCTTCAATTTCTTCTTCTGAAAATCCAGTTGCAGCAGAAATCACACTAAAAGCAACCTGCTGGGCAAGAAGATTGAGAGCCACTGATTGCCTTCCCTTTAACTCACCTGCTTCTTTTCCTTTTTCGATGCCAATCGCTTCACCTTCTGCTCTGCCTTCTTCTCTACCTTCTGCCCGTTCCGTCGCAAACATAGTGGCATATTCATTAAAGTCGACTGTCTCTTTCTCATACGCATGGACAAGCCCTGGAACCCATTTTGAAAGCCTTAATCGATCAAGGGCTTTATTAATAACGTCAGGAATCATAAGACAGTGAGAGACCATTCCTTCAAGGTCAGCTGATTTGTACTCTGTGGCATGCTTAAAAAGACTGAGCCACCAATCCTGCTCTGTAAATGTATTGCTGGGAGGAAACAACGGTTTTTTAGCACGTGGCAGTTCAATTTGGATCATTTGAAGATGATCAATGGTTTGGCCTGATTGTTGATCTGTCATTTTAAAATGTTTAATAAATTGATC
>NCGZ01000042.1 GCA_002257235.1 Alphaproteobacteria bacterium 16-39-46 | reverse complement strand
GCCTTCCCTTGCCCATTTAATCTTCGAACAATCAAACCTTCCACCCAACACCTTGTAATCCCCAAAATCTCATTTACCCGGCGATATCGAGAGGATACTAAAAAAGTATCCCCAGGGACAAATTTGGGCGCGTGTTGACGAAAAACACCTTTTAGAAAATATCCCTATACTTCCTCTCCCTCAGGCACTCTATGAGACGTTTCCCTAAGAAAATAGAGATGTTTTTTCATTACATTAAAAACTTACGCAATGCATTGAGTAATTTTACTCAATATGCTGAGTAAAATTACTCAATTGTCTAAAAATAGCTCCTGTATTGAGATTATAAGATGATAAAATATATTTTAAGTTAAAAAATTCAGAGAAAATTAAGATCATCTCAAAAGAAATCTCAACCCCTCCCTTAAGATAAAGGAAGGGGTGAAATCCGAACGAATTAAAAGATCACGTACACGCTTTACATCTTTCTAAATCTATCCTCAATTTTTTAAGTTCTTTCCTCATAAGCATTGAGAGAGGAGAAGATTCAACAAAACCGATCATTTTGTAGCTAAAATCATATAAACTTTCAAAATCCGGAACATTTTGAACTGTGTGCACCAACAAACCTTGAAAAAAATGAACAATCTCTTCGGCAGTCTTTTTCTCGGATCTTTTAAGAGCCATATTTCTTTCCAATTCTTTATTCATACATCTTAGAAAAAAACTTCTAAAAGGAACAGAATTCCGATGATCTTCACACAGATCAGAATTTTCCTTTCTTAAAAGACAGGTTCCATTCCCAGAGAGCCCCGGCGCCAAACAGACTTCTTCTTCCGCACGTATCATCGACGCAATCTTTCTATTTTTATGTGATGGACTCTGGTACTGAAAACTTGCAAGCCGTATAGATGCAAACAAAGTAGAAAGATCTCCAAAAGCCTCATGGAAAGCTCCTATAGGATGTCCTCCTCCATTTTTATGATATCTTGGTTGGAGAGCATCTAAAATAGCATGAGCAGCTTCATGAGAGACAACATCAAAAATCTTTGCTGGTGTAAATCCTTGAGAAAAACAAAAATTAATTTCTCCTTCCCCTCCATTACGTCCTGTTCTTCTATAAAAGGCATTACGTTCACCATTTTTACAGCCCTCATAAAAAGGAACAAGCTTGACGCTTGGACTCACCTCGATTCCAAGAGACCGATAAGACTCAAGGGTTAAGTTTGCAATGGCAAAGGTGCTAATGTTTAACTTAACGCCATTGCTTATAGAAGCAGGCAATCGTATTGTTTCTCCATGAGATGTCGCCAAATTATATATCTTCTCATAATCAAAAGACGCGCATCCTGGAGCAATTGAGCGGTTAAGATCAATTTTAAAATAACCATTTTGAAGGCCCTGTTTATCCTTTTTAAAGGGAAGCGTATAAATTGAAGAAAATCCTCGATTTGCAGGGCCATAAAAACTTAAATCTTCCTCCATCGCAAAAACAGAAACAATTTGAAGAAGTGCAAAACATAGCCAATAGATTAAAAATTTCGATCTCTTTGACATAATAGATATCCTTTCTTTTGTTCTAAAATAAGGCACTCTTTCTTTATAGAAAAAGCGCAGTGGAATTTAGATCCTATTCATCATTGAGATATTTACACATCCTGGAAATACCACTAGGATGTCCAACTTGGGGGAAATTCCCCCAAAGATCTTTCTAGAAATACATTCATAATGTAAGAATCTTTGAAATAAATTATCAAAAATATATCTCGTTTTAACGCTTAAAAAATGAATCTGTATTGCTCTCTATGGAAAACAAAAATTCTGATCTTTTGAACGCGTTGTATTTGGAATCTTTAACACTCATAAACGATGTTAAATTCACCCGCCGAGAAATAGATATCCTTGCATTTTTTGTAAGTGGCCGATCTGCAAAAAAAGCAGCCTCTTTTTTTTCAATCGCCCCTAAAACAATCGAAAATCATACCCATAACATCATGTTAAAACTTGGGTGTAATTCACGAGAAACCATTATTGATTTTATTGAAAAATCAGATCGACTGCCCGCGCTTCGAAAATTTTACACAGCTCTCTTAGCTCAACGTAAATTTGAAGACGCTTTAAAAGACATGATTCCAAAAATCCAGAACCAAAAAATTTCTTGTGATATTTTTTTTTGGAAAGAAGATAATCGTCAAACTTTTCTCCTTCATCATCTTATCGTTTCTTTAAAGAAAATTGGAATTCAGATTTTTCTGAAAAATTACACGGATTCATGGTTTTTTCAAGCACATGATAAGAAAAATGTTGTTCTTTATAATCCCCCCTCAAATTGGGAGAATTGTGTCCAAAAAAATCATGAAAGTCCGTTGTTTTCAGAAAATGAGAAAGGCATATTTCTTTTTTCTTCAAGGGGAGAGAAGCCGAAAGAAATTTTTAAAGGAACAAATGAAGAAAATATTTCAGATCTTAATATTCAAAAAGAATGTTACTTCCTCGTTTTAATCGTTTTAAAAGAGCTCTTTCCAACCTTAAATTTGGAAAAAACCATTTCAGAATTTGAAAAACAATA
Source organism: Alphaproteobacteria bacterium 16-39-46 (assembly GCA_002257235.1). GTDB lineage: Bacteria > Pseudomonadota > Alphaproteobacteria > 16-39-46 > 16-39-46 > 16-39-46. The sequence goes on along the minus strand of NCGZ01000042.1, from coordinate 14,003 downwards.
TGATATTTTAGAAGGACTCATAGACTTTAAAGAAAATTCCTTTTCCTTGGATAACCAAAAATCACAAAATAAAAAAAGTATTTTTCAGATTCTTTTAAAATTTAGATCTCATTCTAAGAAAGGATTTCTAATATTTTTCCTTCTGTTAATATCCCTCTCTATCTCTAAAATTGTTAACTTAAATACACAAAAATGGATGCCGCATCTTGGGGAAGGATTGTCTCTCTTTCACACTAAAAAAACAGAGGAACATCTTATTCGATCGGATTTTATTATTCCCTATGAATCTCTTCTTCTCGCGCGCTCAGAATTAATGGATAAGATTAATACTGGTTTTAAGCAAAACCCAAATAAAATAAAAACGATTGCTCTTATTGGGATTGGGGGATCTGGAAAAACAACTCTTGCACATCGGTATGCCACTCTACAAACATCTCCTATTGTAGGCGAAATCAATGCTGGCACAAAAGAGAGCCTTAACATATCTTTTGAAAATCTTGCTCAAGCCCTTTCAAAAACGCCAGAAGATCAGAAAATATTAGAAATTATATTAAAAATAAAGCTCTCTCTCCAGCGCGAAAATCAAATCCTTCAATTCGTTCAAAAAAAATTCAAAATGACGCCAAATTGGTTTTTAATTTACGATAATGTGGAAAGTTTTAACACCCTTCAAAAACATTTCCCTACAAATCCCACCCAATGGGGAGAAGGAAAGATTCTTCTGACGACACGTAACGCCAATATTGAAAACAATATTCATATTCATACAATTATTCCTGTCGGTGAACTAACGGACAGTGAAAAATTAAGTCTTTTTATTAAAGTTATAAGCAACGGAAACGATCATTCTTTCCCTTCTTCTCAGAAAGAAGAAACACAAAAATTTCTGCTTGAAATTCCTTCATTTCCTTTAGATATATTGGTTGCAGCTTACTATCTAAAAGCAACAAATGTTTCTTATAAGGATTATTTAGAAAACATGTTCAAGTACAATCAAGACTTTTCAAATGTTCAAGAAATAATTTTAGAAGAGGCGGGAGATTATACAAAAACACGCTATGGGATTATCACCTTATCTTTAAAATACCTTATTGATTCTAATGAGGATTTTAAAGATCTTTTTCTATTTATAAGTCTTCTTGATTCTCAAAACATTCCTCGAGACCTTCTTATTAAATATAAAAATTCAGCTGTTGTGGATAACTTTATATATCACTTAAAAAAACACTCTCTTATTACAAGCAACCCCCTCTCCTCTCTTCCTTTAGAATCGGTTTTTTCAATTCATCGCAGCACTCAAGCCGTCATATTATCTTATCTGACAAAGACCTTAGAATTAAAAAAGAATCAAAATCTGGTTCTTCCTCTTTCTAAGACGTTAGAGATCCATATGAGCGATGCAATGGATAAAGAAGATTTTGTAAAAATGAAAACACTCTATAGGCATGCAGAGCATTTTTTAAGCCATCAAAATATTCTGAGTGATGAAACAAAGGCAGCTTTAAGCTGTGAACTCGGTTGTTTTTATTCTTATTTACGTAACTCATCAAAAGCAGAACAGCTTCTTACGGAAGGTATATCCTTATTAAACAGCCACCTTGAAAAAAATAACCTTAAAATTGCACATTATATGGTCTATTTAGGAAATGTTTATCGAGATTTAGGAAACTATGAAAAAGCAAAAGATCTTTTTGAAAAGAGCTTAACTCTCTTTGATCAAAAAAATTCTCAAGATTATTCTGGAATGGCACGCTCTTCAAAATACCTAGGCGTTGTTTATCGCGCTTTAGGAAATTTTAAAAAAGCACAGTTTTTTCTAGAACAAAGCCTCTCAAGATATGAAGAAATTAAGGGAAATCCAATCGGTTTAGCCTCTTCACTTGCTCATTTGGGAAATCTTTATAAAAGTTTAGGGGACTATGATAAAGCCAAAGAATTTTTAGAAAAAAGCCTTCTCATGTACAAAAGATACTCTGAAACGCATGTCGGAGCAGCTTGGGTTTGTGGGGATTTAGGCCATATCTATATAAAACTTGGAAACTTTAAAAAAGCAAAAGAATTAATCGATGAGAGTCTTATGATTTGTAAAAAACATTTTTTTGAAGATCACGTCTATGTCGCAAAATCTCTTGTTCATTTAGGGATTTTTTATAGAGAAACAAAAGACTATGACCTGTCAAAATCTTTATTCAAAAAAGCCTTAAGATCTTTTGAAAAAAACTATGGAAAAAATCATGTTGAAACAAGCTTTGCTCTTCAAAATCTTGGGGAAGTTTATCTTTTGGAAAATAATTTGAAAGTCGCAGAATCCATTTTCAAGAGGGCACTCTCAATTTCTCATAAAAACAAATACCCTGATGAATATATCATTTTGGAAAGTTTGGCAGAAGTTTACCAAAGAAAATCAAAAAAGAAGACTTCTGAATACCTTATAGAACAAGAAAGGCTTTATCTTGAAAAAGCCCTTACGATCATAGCCTCTAACTTTCCTGAAAATTCTCCTCATAGGGCAAGAATTATGAAAAAACGAAAAGCTCTTTTCTCGCAAAAAATATGAACTCTAGCCCCTCTTAAAAAATTTAATTTAACCTTTTAATCCAGACCGCAAGGTTGTTTTTTTGTTTCTTCAAGGAACCATTTTCTTGTCGGGTAGACCAGTGAGAAGACAAAATGATGTTTGTTTTTTCACCCCCCATTTTCTCCCAGATAGATTCAGGCCCAAAATATTTAGGGGGACACAAAGGATGATCTTTCGCTCGAATGCAAGTGATTCCAATTATTTTAGAAAATTTCATCTCTTTTACGGCCTCTATAAACTGGGTCATCAGCAAAAAACAGGCTTTTTGCTTTTGAAATTGAGGTTTTACAATTATTTCGCCGCCATAATAAAGCATCTCAATCTCAAGGCCTTCTTTCTCAAGTTTCTTATGCCAAGGTTTGAGAGGAGAATTTTCAAAATTTAAGGGGATCCCAGAACAAATACCCGCAATTTTCTCGTTTTTAAAAGCAACGATAAGAAGACCTTGGGGACTTAATGCATAGCTTTTTACATAGGAAAGCTCATCTTCTCTTTTTCCAACATAAAGATATGGGTACTCAAAAAAAGCCTCAAGCCTCATATCAGCAAGCGTCTCAATATAGGATAAAATTTCAGGGCCTTTAAAAATCTTAATTTGAAAACTCATATCATTTATCCTCTTGCATCAATGAATTTTTCATGGAACATTATACTTATACCCTGTTGAAAAATTTAATAATATAAAAAGGAATCTTTCCATGAAAAAATCCCTCCTGATAGCCCTTCCTCTTCTTTTTTCTGTCCCCGCCTATGGCGAATTTTCGATGGGAGATACAAATCTTTCCAATGTCACTGTAAAAAACGTTAATACGTTGGGCATTGCAACTTTATCCAAAGTCAAAACAGAAGAAGTTTCAGTGACAGGTCCCCTCACCTTTAAAGATCTTAGCGTCGTTCATGATGGCACGATTACAGGTCCTGTAAAAGGAATCAACGGACAATTTGAAAATCTCACCATCACAGGGCCTTTCACATTTGAAGGTGTTTCTGTTCATAAAGACGCAACACTTACAGGTCCAGTTTCGGGGAGCAAAGGCTACTTTGGAGACTTAACGGTTTCAGGGCCTTTGAATGTGACAGAAATCCTTTGTCAAAATCTGACCGTCACAGGACCAGTCGATGTCACAAAATTAGCCGTTCGTGACAAAACGGTTGCCGTCGGTAATTTTACGGCAAACGACAGTGATTTTGGAGATATGACGTTAACTGCAAATAAAATTCTCTTTAATGAGACTACAGCGCACACGCTTCTCATTAAAAAGAATAGCGATGTTGAGAGCTCATTTTTATCTTGGTTTGGCGATAATTCTGATGAAAATGCCCAAGAGCTCAGGCTTACAAACAAGAGCATTATCGAAGGAAATGTCACCTTTGAATCCGGAAAAGGTAAAATATTCCTCGAAGAAGGATCAAAAATAAAGGGAGAGGTTCAAGGAGGGGTTGTTCAGAATATCTAGAAATTATTATTCTTAAAGATGGGTTAAGAAAATTATATTTTTTTAACCCATCTTTTGACGTCTCTGATAGTGGGGGTCAGCATAGGTAATATTTTCTATTTCTACTTTTTTCAGGACGTTTCATCTATTTTCTCCAAAAGTTAAAATTATTCTTGCTCTAATTTCTTACATAATCAAGCATCCCCAACTCAACGCTTCAACAGCTTATTTTTGATTGGGATGATCTTTTTGCTCAGAAATTTCTCTCAATACTTTCTCTCCCTCCTTTGAAAAAAATGCCTCCATGATCATATAAAGCTTTGGCAGCCTCATATCGATTTTGATGAGCTACTTGTTGTGCAATATATTTTAACGCCTCCAGATAAGCTGAGAGATGCTCTCGATAACCTGAGGTATAAATCAAGGAGGAGTATCGCGTATAAAAAGATTTTACAGCCTCATAATCACCCTTCTTAGATAACTTGAGCAATCTAGATCTCTCCTCTTCTCGAGCCCAGCCTCTATATTCTTCATGGCTATCTTGTAAGAGGGTTTCCAAAACTGTTAAATTGAGAGGATTAGGATGCGTCCCCATGGCCATCTAGTAAAGGATCATGCGGGATTGATCTTTACCTCCTTTACAAGAAAGATGAAGTGCCCTTTCATATACCTCATGAATTGCTATCAGAGCTATTTCTTTATCTTTTTCCTCTCCCATTTTTATGAAAGTATTTACGATGTCAAAAGAAACTGTTGCACAATCCGCTCTCGATCAAATAGAGACAAAAGAGTATATCTCTAAAATTAAATCGTATAAGAATGTTAAAAAAACCATTTCGCTCGGTCTTGCTTTTCAAGGAAAAGATGTCGAAGTTGCCTTTAGAGAGTTTCCTTAAAAAAACAAAGAACTCTCAAGTTGAGATTTGTTTGTTTTTTGGTTGTTCTAAAAAGGACACCGCTTTTTATAAGGGATGAAACGGACAACCATTTTTTATGATTTCATTTTCAGTTTGAAATAAAGAAACCATCCTGTGAGAATAAATATTTGATTTCATGTGAAAGTCTTATCAAACTAAATCATAGTGGGTTTTGAACCTTTGCAGAATGTTATTTTTATTAAGCCATTTTCCATAAGACCGGATAATCCCTTTCTCATTCTCACGAAGCTGCTCACTCTCTTCAAACGAACTTAATAATACTTCTAAATAAGCTAAGAATTTTTGAAGATTATTTTTTTGATAAGTATTTTTTAATATGCTTTGATGTTGTAGATCTTTTTTTTCAAAATTTTCTAAAAATTGCATCATTACAGCATGGATGAGCTGGATATGATAAATTAAAAAATTATATCTCTGAGGAAGGGATAGAAACTGCTCTCTTCTTTTATATAAAGCATTCAGATTCGTAGAGTTCGCAGAAGAAAATGAACGTTTTAACCAGAAAAGTTCAATATATCCCCAATCCCACGCAATATTACTATATCCTAAAAAATCCTTTATATTTTTAAGAATAGCTGTCTTTTTGCTGGGAATAAGGAAATTTGCCCTCATCTCTTCCAGGCATTTTCTTATTAGTTCAAGAGATTTTGATTTTATAAGAATTCTGGTAGATAGGATTTCTTGAAATTTCTCTTCAATCTCTATGGCTTCCTTAGCAGCTTGAGCTTCGTGAGAACCTTGACGCGCCGCGCGTTCATAAAAAGATTTTGCTTGTTCGTTATTTTTAGGAAGGAGTAGTCCATTTTCATACATAAATCCGATATGATATAAAGACCTTTTTTTATTTTTTTCAGCTGCTTTTGTAAAACAGCGTAAGGCTTCTGAGTAATTTCTTGTTTCGTAAAATCTGAGACCCATATCTTCAAGTTCTTGAGCAGAATCTGGATTATTGAATGTCATAGCTTGACTTAAATATTTAAAAGCTTTCTCGAAATCACTTGGCACAAGAGACCCCTCTTTATACATTTTTCCCAGTTCAAAAAAAGAAGTTCCAACTTTAGAATGGTCTGGAGAAGAAGTATCTCTTAATAAATCCAAGATTTTTTTTTGTCTTACAGCCACCATCTGCGCGTCTAGTCTTCTTTGTAGGGAACGTATAGAAGGAATTGCTGGAGCGGGATTTTCGCTAAAGGATATTTTTGTGATTACCTTAATTGGGAGTGAAACCATATCAACGACACCTTTAAATTTTCCCCCTAAATAAGATTTCCACTCTAAGATTCTAGAAGACTCTTTAGGCTGAGATAAAAGCTCATTTATAATTGCTTCTCTTTCCAAATCTGATAAAGACCCATAAGCTCTCTCTAAACGTGAACTATTTTCCTCTATAATTTGTTCTCTTGCATCTTCTGAGAATCCCGTAAATTCGATTAATGTTAGCCGGTCTCGAAGAGGTTGAAAAAGAGGAGTTTCAGGTATAATACTGTTGCCAGTGATAATTACTGTTAGGTTACCGATTGGAAGTCGAGAGTCACAAAAGTAAGGACTGGAAAAATGAGTCGTTCTCGGATCTAAGTATTTTAAAAGAGTAGAAAGTGCTGATGTTGAAGTTGCAGGATCGAGCAATATTTTATCAAAATCATTTATAATTAATACTGAGTTTCTAAACGTCTTTGGAAAGGTATGATTAATAGAAACTTCAATTTCTTTTGAATATTTTGCCCCTAATTCTTGTAGGTTAAGGTGAAATGTTCTACAAAAATTTCCTTCTTTCTGTGCTTCAAACAAAACTTCACCAAACCAGCCTCGATTTGGTTCGGGGTACATCCAATTTGCACCCTCTAAAGAAGTTTTTGATAAGTCATCAGCAGTTGTGAGATGTTTTTCCACAGCAGGGACATCAAGAAATGTACAAAGATCTTTTGCAGCCTTTGATTTTCCAACACCAGGTTCCCCATGCAGGTAATAAAATCTATTTGTGGAGACACTCTCTTCAGTATTCGAAAGAGACAGGAGAGAAATGCGTGTAACAATCTCCATGAATTTGTCCCTCGTTTCCCGAGTATGTTTTTTTAAATCAGAAAGGGCTCTCTTTTGTTCATTTGACAAATTGGATGTGCTTTGAACGACTTCAAAATCCTCATCTTGGAGGAGTGCAATATTTTGAATGGCGTCCAATTCTTTTTTAGACGTTGCAAGTCTCATAACATCATACAAAAAAGTCCGTAAAAATACGAGGGGAACCCCATCTCCCTCTCTTCTTAAAGAAAGTAAGCTTCTTTCCGTTTCTCTCAGGAGTTTTGGTTCATAGGATATTTCTAAGAATCTTTTTTTTAAAACATAAAGAGACTCTAATTTACAAGCATCATCATCTTGATTTAAATGTAGAATAAGCTCTCTTTTTTTTCGCTGAGTGGCCTGGATGATCTTTTCCATATTTAATTGCTGACCATCTCGGTCGAAAAATTCACTTAACCCTGTGGTTACGGCTCCTATAACTGTCGCGGCTCCTGCAATTGTGAGTGCGATCTGACCTCCAGGTATAAATAAAAGACCTATTCCTGCAGCAGCTGCCCCAATCGTTTTTGCACCAAAGATATATGGATTCCGTTTATATTGCTCTTTAAGTTCTTCTAGCTCTTTAATTTTTGCATCATAAGCGGGGAAAAGCTTCGCTTGTATGAGGGCAATTTTTCTTCTGAAAAGTTCTTCAATTAGCAGTTTTTCAACTTCCTCATTATCCGGTATCATAAATTTTTCCGGAACCATTAGTCGCACGCTACTCTGTTCATAAATGCTTTCATCGAATGTCATTGCATAGCGGTGCGGTGGAGCGGCCCTAAGAGGTGATCCTATCGTTAAAAAACTCAAGAAGATGATATATAGTTTATTGTGACTGAGCATTTTTGTTCTCCATAAATATTAATTTCATCTGCTTTTTGAAATCTCTAGGCCGCATACTATGTAACTTTATTTCTGGAAGCATTTTTAGAACTTCATATTATATGAAACTCTTAAATTTTAAATTTTCGATTCATAGAAAGACTATTATAGGAAAAAGAAGAGTCTCAAACACAGGCTTGTTAGGAACATGTTTTCAGTTTTAAGGTCTTATTAATATCCGTAAAACATAGGGGGATTTTGGAAAAACAATTCATGGAATAGAAAACTCTATATAAAATAAAGCTATTTTGACTCAGTTTTTTTCTTATGATTTGGAACATCTACGTAATAAATACGGAAACTCTCCAGAACGAATAAGTCTTTCTTAAATGATGGTATCTTAAATATCGGAAAACCATATTGACTTTAGCTGAAAATACCTGCTGAAGTATTTTTCGACAGCCTAAATAAAAGCTTTTATTTTAGGATCATATCATCACCCTTTTATTTTATATGTATGAAAAATTAAAAAAATTGGAAATACCTTTTTACTGATGCAAGAAATACAAATTCTCTTCCCGCGTGATCTCTATTTGAAGCATTTATCCATGCTCAATGACATTCATTTTACAATGCGAGAGATTGATGTAATGGCATGTATTATGAGTGCACGAAGAACGAGCAAAATAGCATCGATTTTATTCATTAATTCAAGAACGGTAGAAACTCATATCCGTAACATCATGCTTAAACTTGAGTGTAATTCGCAAGAAGGTATTATCGATTTTATTGAAGCCTCTAATAAACTTCATTTTTTGAGAAAATACTATACGCTTTTGCGATTGCAAAATGCTTTTGAAAAAAGCCTTAGTATTATTTCAAAACTAACGAGAGAAAAAGGCACGCGTTGTTTTTTGACGCCAGGAGAAGATAAAGAGTCCTTTATATCTTATCTTATAGCACATTTAAAACGAGCCGGTATTCAATTCTCTTCAGCTGCTCTTAAAAAAGAAGCAGAATATACGCTCTTCATTTTGCCGAAAAATCTGACAAAAGAAAAACTTTTTGCCCTTCTTGAAAAAAAGAAGCAAAGTATACATACAATAATTTTTATTACCCAAGAGAACAAAAATAAAGGAGATACTTTTAAAGAATTTAAAGAGTGTGAGCTTATCGACTTTTCAAAGCAAGAAAATTATTATTTTTCTTTTTTTGATCTTCTTAAAAAACTCATTCCGAGTTTTAATTTTGATAAGATAATTTTTGAGTTTAAAGAGAAGTATAAAACTATCTCTCTTGAGAAAACATTACCGAATCATTCATTAAACAAAAAAAACTCAGAAAAGGAATCTGTTCATCGATTCTGGTTCTACACTTTATTACCCTTGTTTATTTTCATTTTTATGGGAGGTGGATTTTTAGGGTTTCAAGGGTATCAAAAAAACCCCGAAAGCATTTCACTGAGATCAGACTTGGTTCTTCCTAAGAAATCCATTCTTCTTGATCGCTCAGAGTTTTTAGAAGAAATTGAGAGAAAACTTAACGAAAAAGAAGGAATTCAAACGGTTGCTCTTGTTGGCGTTGGAGGCGCAGGAAAGACCACTCTTGCACGTCAGTTTGCGCATCATCAGAAGGAAATGAATTCTATATGGGAAATTAACGCAGAAACACCTGAAAGCCTCAATGCCTCTTTTGAAAAATTAGCATATGCTCTTGCAAAAACCGATAAAGATAAAAAAGAATTAAGAAATATTCAAGGAATAAGAGATTCAAGAGAAAAAGAAAAGGGAATGATTCAATTTGTGAAAGAGCGACTCTGCTCTCAATCAAACTGGCTGTTACTTTATGATAATGTTGTCACATTCGCAGATATTCAAAAATATTTCCCCTATGATTCTGATACATGGGGGCAGGGAAAAGTTATCCTTACAACGCGCGATCGCAATATTGAAAACAACGAGCATGTGGATTACGTGATTTCTGTCGGAGAACTAAACCCTCATCAAAAACTCATCCTTTTTACGCAAATTATGACACATGAGAGTCCCTCTTTTTTTACAGCAGCTCAGAGTAAAGACGCTATTGTTTTTTTAGAGAGTATACCTTCTTTTCCGTTAGATGTTTCCCTAGCAGCTTATTATTTAAAGGCGACAAATATATCTTATTCAACTTATTTAAAAAATTTAGAAGATTTAGACAAAGATTTTACAAATGTCCAACAAAGTATTTTAAGAGAAACAGGAGAATATTCAAATGTACGCTATTGTATCATTACATCTTCCCTGAGAAAGATTTTAGAAACACATCCTGAATTTGAAGAGCTATTGTTGTTTATGATGATGTTGAACTCTCAAGAAATTCCAAGAGATTTATTGAATAGCTTCAAAAATGATATTCTTGTGAGTGATTTTATTTTTAACTTAAAAAAATATTCTTTTCTTACGAGTGAATCCTCAGATATCCCAATCTCTAATTTTCTTATTTCAATTCATCGAAGTACGCAAGCCATAGGTTTGTCTTATTTTTTTCAAAAATTAAGGTTAGAAAGAAGCAAAGAATTCATAAAATTTATCTCAAAGAAATTCATAAATTATATCGATCAAGTAATAAAAGAAGAAGATTTAGAAAAAATGAAATTTTTAAGGTATCACAGTGAAGCATTTTTAAAGCATAAAAAATTATTAACGCCAGAAATAGAAGGAATTATGAAGGGGCAACTCGGAATTATATATTATTTTTTGGGCGATGACATACGGGCAAAATATCTTTTTGAGGAAAGCCTTTTTCTATTAGATAAATTTTATAAAGAACACCCCACACGGGTTGCTTTATTTATTGGGTATTTAGGAAATGTAGCAAGGGACCTTGGAGATTATCATAAGGCTAAGATTTTATTGGAGAAAAGCATCTCCATTTACGAGAAATATTATCCTCAAAATAATCTTAGCCATGCAGATTTACTTGTATATTTAGGCGGTATTGAGAGACGATTAGGACATTATGATCTTGCTCGAAATGCAATTGAAAAGGGAATAGCCATTCATAAAAAGTATTTTCCTAAAAATGAAAATTACGCCGCTTGGGCAGCTGGACATCTTGCGATTCTTGATCGGAAGCTTGGGCACTATGAAAAAGCAAAAAACACATTAGAGACAAGTCTTAAAATTTTTAAAAAGAATCGTGTGCCGAATCATCTTGATATTGCTTGGGCTTTAGAAAATTTAGGGGTGATTTATACGAAATTGGGTCATTATGAAAAAGCGCGAAAAGCGTTTAAAGAAAGTCTTAAAATTTATGCCTTTTATTTTCCGGATCAAATTGGTCTTTCATGGATTATAGAGCTCTGTGGGCCGCTTCAATCGCTTCAAAATTATGAAAATGTGACAAGTCTCTTTAGTCAACTTCTTGAAATCTATAAAGTTCATTTTCATTTTCGTTATATCAATGTTGCTTATCCTCTGAGAAAATTAGGAAGTCTTGAGAGAAACCTTGGTAACTATGAAAAAGCTATAATTTTATTGAAACAGAGTCTTTCTATTTATCAAAAAAACTATGGAGAAGATCACCTTACCATCGGTCATATTTTAAGTGATCTTGGGTATGTTTATTTGCTTGAAGGTAAATTAAATGATTCAGAAGATCTTTTAAGAAAATCTTTAAAAATTTTAGAGAAAAATAATCACTCGGAACGTTTTGCTTGTCTCGAGAAATTATCAGATCTTTTTTTAAAAAAATCCATACTTGAACTTGAAAAAGGGAATAAGGAATTAGCACAAGATTTTCGAGAGCAAGCTCTTTTTTTCTTAAAAAAAGCGTTGAAGAGTTCAAAAATTCCCTTAGGAAAAGATACCCCTCTTGTTAAACGACTTGAAGAAAAACTTCAAAAATTTAGCGAATTATGCACCAATAATCTTTATTGTGCCATTTATAAAAAATAGCTCGTACATCCGGTCATTAATTATATCCAGCTGTACTAGCCGGTCTAAACATAATTAAATAATCTAATCATGCCTCCAATTCAGAGGCATAAAGTGATTGGATCTTTGAAGTCAATCGGAGAGATGTTTGAAGAAATAAAGTTAACATAATCATTTTCCTTTCTTTAGGTTACGATTCCAACCGAGGATAGAGATGATGGGTTTTCTGATACGAATTGGATACATAATGATTTTGGTCAACAAATTGATTTCTTATACTTCCAATTCGTCTCTTGTCGTCAAGAACCAATATATAAACTTGAGGGTAAGAAGGTGTTGAAGTTCTTTACAAACCCTCCTCCTTCTTCCCTCTTGTTATCTCAATTTAGGTGCCACGCCTCAATGCCTAAAAGATTGTAGGGATTTTCACACTTGAACCCTGAAAACCCTTCAGTTGCCCGTGCGGCTGAGCCCGATATATCTATGCCATAGCCACCCAAAAATTGGCTCTGCTTAGATGGACCAGTGATGGAGGTTTAGTGCTTAAGACTGTAAGCGTTCGAAGAAGTTTATTTGACATAATAAGTTTCCTTATCTTTAGGTTACGCCCATCAGAGACAGAGATGATGGGAGGGTTAACACGCGTCGGATATTTTGTGGTCAGTATATTCATTTCCTATATCTCCGACACGGCTCTGTTCTTGTTGTGATGCTCTAAGGAGAGCATCCATAAAACTAATTTAAATCTATCTTCTTCCTTGTTAAATTTCTCAACATGGAAGAACACAACTGGAGTCTCAAATTCATAGATTTAGACAGGGGAATCTTGCACAGCTGGTAAGAGACTTTCTAAATCATAAAGCGTTTTGAGTTGAGATAATTTTAGATTGTCTTCTCCGAGCCATCTTTTATGAGATTCAATAAGCTTTCGAGCGTCTTCATCAATAAGAATTTGATCATTCAAGGGATTCCCTAACAAAATTAAATGATTAAACAGCTTCTCAAGGTTCTTTTTTCTGTAATCTTTATTTTTGGCGCTCAGTATTTCATTATGAATAAATCCTTCTTTTTTGAATTTCTTTATCAAAATATCTGTTATTGATTGAGCAAGTTGAAGATGGAATTGAAGAACAGTACATTTTTGATCGGGAGTTTGAAATTGATCCATCCTTTTTTGGAGAGCTTTGAGATTTTCAATGCTTGCTTTCGTGCCCATCTTTCTTGTTTCCCATAGACATTCAATATATCCCCACGAAGGTCTTCCTAAAAGTTCAGCGACACCTTTAAGTTGATCCTCTTGAGCATTACTGTTGAGTAATTGAGCAGCACCTTGTATTTGGTCGAGAGTCTTTACTTTGTCCCGTGTGGCCTTATGCCTAAATGTGGGAATAGATATAATTTGTTCTAGAACTATTTGAGGACTTGGAAGAATAACGATGGGGTCAGAAAGATCACGAATCGGCCAAAGTGATAAAGGATTTGTGCTTAACGCTCTTTGTACTATTGCCGTTTCAATTTTTATTTTGGACTTTCTAATCGAGGGATCATCCTGACTCTGTAAGATTTCTCTTTTCTGCTCTTCTTCAAGTGTTATCCCATATATTTTGAGGGTTTTATCAAAAAAATAAGATAAAATATTAAATTTTTGCGCTTGTTGAAACTCTTGAAATTGCACTTCAACAACGCGATCTCTCAAAGCTTTAAACTTTTCAGTTTGAGGAATGGGTGTATTTCCTGTTAGAAAAAAAATTAAGTCATCTGTTTTGAGGGGGGCCTTACAATAGGGACTAAAAAATGTTTCTTTTTCTGAGTCTAAATAATCTAATAAAAAAGAGAGGGGTTCGAGTGAAGAATTTTCATCTAAGGTAAGACGATCAAAATCATTGAGGATAATTATTGTATTTTTGTAACTTTCTTGATCTCTTATTACTTGTACTGAAATTTCCATTTCAGGGGGAAGACCATATTTTGAATTAAATGTTGTTGGGATATGAAGAGTTTCATAGGCGCTTTCTCTGCCAGTCTTAGCCCCCGTTATTAAGGCTTGCATAATATGTCCAGGGTTCCCGACTTGTTTTTCCCAATCGGCTCCCTCTAAGGCACGTTCGGAAATATCTTCTCTCGTTCTTATTTTCATTTGGAGAGAAGGAAGGCCTAGCGTGAGTTTATTACAAAAGTAGATTGAGACGTAAAAAACGAACCACAATATGCTGATAAATCAGAGTGTTGTGGTTTTTTTGTGCCTAGATTT
>NCGZ01000123.1 GCA_002257235.1 Alphaproteobacteria bacterium 16-39-46 | reverse complement strand
TTCACGATTTTCAACAAAAAATCACTATTTTTTTATTCGAGGGGGGGGGGAATCGCTATCCACTACAGACTCATTACCCGGCGATATGGAGAGGATACGTTGATTTCTTGGATCAAACGAATGGACGAATCTCTTGATCAGCTAAATGTTCAGCCAGGGCGTGGCCGTAAATCTCTCTTAAGTATAGAAGAAGAAACAACCGTGAAAGGATGGCTTTCACAAGATTCCCAGCTGACCATTGATCGGTTAAAGGTAAAAATTGAAGAGGAGCTGGAAAAATGTTTAGGGCGGAGTACAATTCATAGGCTTATGAAAAAGCTTTCCTTCTCTTCTATCACTCCATGGCCAAGACATTACAAACAAGACGCTAAAATCCTTGAGGAAGCGAAAAAAAATCTCGAGGAAACTCTTTAGAAAACTCCCTCTAATCGTGTCTTTTTTATGGATGAAGCACGGTTTAGGACACATTCAAAGCTTGGTCATGGATGGTTTCCCAAAGGTGTAAGAAGGCGTATCAACGTTAAGCTGGGATTCAAAAATTTTTATGTTTATGGTGCTATAGAGCCAGCTTCAGGAGAAGCATTTACTTTATTGCTTCCTTCCGTAAATACAGAAGCTATGTCTGTCTTTCTCAAAGAATTTGCTCGGCAACCCAGGAGATGAGATAAGGCTTGTTATGGATGGCACTGGTTGGCATAAAGCGAAGAAGCTTCATATACCTGCAAACATAAAAATTGTTTTTCTTCCTCCTTATTGCCCAGAACTTAACCCAGTCGAGAGGTTCTGGTTACACATTAAGAAAGAATTGATTCGAAACAAAATTTACGATTCTCTGGACCAACTTAAAGATGCCGCCTGCTCTCTCTTAACGGATATGCCTCCTTTAACCATTTTTAGCATTTGCCACTCATATTAGTTTAATTATTCATGGACTTATACAGGGATTGCGTGACATATTTTTCTTTTCATAAAGAAAATTTTGGTGGATTAAAAAAGATTCTTGACTCGGCGCCAATTAGAGAACTTCTCTCTCATCAATCCATACTTACTCACTCGTTTTGCATAAGAGCCATTAAAACAGTATGTTCAATTATCATTCTCGGATATTATGCGAAGTAAATTCTAATAGAATTTTGGAAAACACTATAGTTTTTATGATCTATTTGCATAATCACTTTCTTCGCATAAGGTGGGTTATGCAAAGCTTTGCATAACCCTCCTTGCGGAGTGCCGATTTTCGTAGGGTAGAAGACATTTTTATCAATATAACCCGCTGTAAGCCATTTTTCGAGAATATTCTTGTCCATGATTATATTTGGCCCATTCAACACCGAAGTGCAACACGGACAAAAATAGGAGCTTCAAAGAAGACCTCCTTTGGTGTTTTATAATCTAACGCGATTCTCAACTTTTCATGGCGTAAAAATTTGAATCTTATATCACCATAAAAAATAGAGTTGAAAGACACAGCCAATTTTTGTAATTTTTGTTT
>NCGZ01000122.1 GCA_002257235.1 Alphaproteobacteria bacterium 16-39-46 | reverse complement strand
TTTTACAGTCATCTTTGTTTGGAAAAGAGACGGGAAAATATTTTATTGACTCTACAAAGCTTGAGGTTTGTCACAACTTAAGAATCCGGTCTCACCGTGACTTTAAAGATGTTGCAAAAAGAGGAAAAACATCGACTGGGTGGTTCTTTGGATTCAAGCTTCATATTGTTATTAATAATGAGGGAGAGATTATGTTGCGACACGAGGCTGTAGAAAGGAGCTGTTAACATGACGAAAACATAGTTAACCATCTATACCACTAGATGAGCCTAGGCGTCTGAATAAAGTAGCGACGCTGACAATGTACCGATGGCATTCTAACATGCCGAAGAAGAGACCGTGAGGAAACTTCTTCTCTGGTAACTGCAACCGGATTAGGGCTAGGCAACTGGCATGGCTAAAACATTTGAATCTGCCCAAGGATCGTTACTCCTGACAAGCGAAAGCAGCTGAAACGCTTGAACCAAAAAAAAGGTACGGAGATTGGAGAAGTGTCTCATAGTTACACTCTCGTGGTCACTATATCTCCCGGTCTATAGCAGGAGCCTAAACCAGTATACTTCTACTACGGAACGTGGAAACCCCGTACTGCTCCCAGAAATGGGACAGCGAATCGCAAGAGGAGCCTATGGCGGTGCGGGCTTGGGAAGTCGGAAAAAGCATGCTCTTCTGTAATCAAAGAGATACGCATTTAAAAGTCATGCGGCACGAAAGTGAGCCCACGTCCGACTGGTCTTCAATTGCGTGAGAATTTGGAGAATTGACACCATGAGGAAAAGCAAATGATGGCAATGGATAAAACCATAGCTGGTGCAGCCTCAGCGCTTAATTTAGCCTGGGAAACCATTAACTGGGACCAAGCAGAAAAGATCGTACGTCGACTGCAGATGCGTATCGCAAAGGCGACTCGAGAAAGGCGCTATGGTAAGGTGAAAGCCTTACAATGGATTCTAACTCACGCGTATTCTGCCAAACTAATGGCAGTAAGACGCGTATCACAAAACTCTGGAGGTAAAACGCCAGGGACTGATGGCGTTGTATGGAAAACAGCGCAAGACAAGATGAAAGCTGCCCTATCCCTAAAAAGACATGGGTACCAAACTAGGCCACTCAAACGAATATACATCCCTAAGAAAAACACATCGGCTCTCCGTCCTCTTTCTATTCCATCTATGAAATGCAGAGGCATGCAAGCCTTAAATTTGCTTGCCTTTGAACCCGTAATGGAAATGACCGCAGATAAGAACGCATATGGCTTTAGGCCTAGACGTTCAACAGCCGATGCAATTGAAAAGTGCTTCAAATCTCTTTGCAGAAAGGGATCAGCACAATTTATTTTAGAGGGCGACATTCGCGCGTGCTTCGATAAAATTTGTCATTCATGGTTATTAACAAACGCCGATTCAACAGTGAAGTGCAACAGGTGAAAGAAGAGTGAGGCCCTTTTGCACTCCCCTAGGAATTCCTAGGGGAGTGCAAAAAAATGAAAAATTTG
>NCGZ01000041.1 GCA_002257235.1 Alphaproteobacteria bacterium 16-39-46 | reverse complement strand
AAACAAAAATTACAAAAATTGGCTGTGTCTTTCAACTCTATTTTTTATGGTGATATAAGATTCAAATTTTTACGCCATGAAAAGTTGAGAATCGCGTGAAGAATCTCACTTCTTTTACGGTTTTTGAGATGAGAGGACATCCGATTCATTACATAGGGCTTTCCGCACTCTGTGATGCTTTTAGTAAGATCAAAACCTTAAAAACTTTTTATGTTGAGGATATAGGAGAAGATGAAGCAGAAGCAGAAGTTAAAAGAAACGAACTTCTTGAACAACAATTAAAGAAGCTCTTAAAGAAGTGTATAAAATTAAAAAACCTTAATCTTACCAATGCACTCTCGCCTTTTCTTTTAGATGATATGGCGCGTTATTTCGCACGCCCACCCCTCAGGCTCTTAAATTTGTCAGCTAATTTTTTTGATGGAGAAACTGCAAAGGCTCTTGTTGAGGCTTTAAAGAAAAAGGAGAGAAAGGAGGAAAATGAGCGTTTAAGGCTTATTTTAAAACAAAATAATGTATATCCTCATGAAATAAGAGAATTAAAAATAGAAACCTTGGACTTTGAGGTTGATCTTTCAGACCAAGATGTTATGTAGCTTCAATAAGTGAATGAAGATTAACGATTAAAGATTTATTAGAATCTACCTTTTCAAATAAATAAAGTTTCTTTAAAATGTAGTAAATGTTCTCAAAGTTTTTAAAAAAACTTTGAAGAGGGGGTTTTTAGTCCTTAATCTTAAGATTTTGTTTATGGTTTTAAAGAATAATCAAAAAAAGAAACCTTTTTTAATGACAGAGCGTGATCTTGAAATTCTTAATTTCATTAATACGTTTGGATTTTGTGAACGGCCTCATCTTGAGAAGAAATTTGATCTATCCCCGCAGCGTTTTCGAGATTGTCTGAAACGCTTAAAAGGACAAGAGCTGATTATTGAGGAGGCCATTTTTCATAAGCGTCCTAAGATTTATCGTCTCACGAAAAAAGGAGCACATTATACAGATCTTCCGCCCCTTCATAAAATTCCCCTCGCACTCTATCATCATGAGATCACTGTTCTGGATGTGGCCTTGATGCTCATGAATCAATATAATGAAGCGTGTTGGCGCAGTGAGCGTTATTTAAAACGAGAAAAGCGAGAGTCCCTTGAGAAATGGCATATTGCTGACGGACATTTAATATTTTCAGATGGACGACGGATTGCGGTTGAAGTTGAATTAACCCTCAAGGATCCAAGACGACTTAACGAGATTTTTAAAAAATATGCACTTGAGTTTGACATTTCGGAGGTTTGGTATTTTTGCACGCCCCTTCTTTTGAAACCGCTTCAAAAAGCAGCTGAAGCGATGCCTTTTATTCATTTTTTTGATCTAACAATATTTGGAAAGAGGGCTTGTCTTGATACAAAAACGTGTCTTTCTTGAGATTTTTATGGGATGTCTTTTTCTTGTAGGATTGAGCTTTCCAGCGCTCTTTGGCTTTCTCCTTTTTTTTCTCTGGCGACGGATGGCTGTCTTAAATGGATGGGTACTCTTTTGCCTTGGAAATTTAAGCCTTCTTGGGTTTGTCGTCTTTCTTACAAAAGAGAGTGGTTCTTTTTTAGAAACGGGAATTTCTTGTTTAAGGGAAAGTATGAGCGTTAATCGTCTTTTTTGGAATTCCCTTTTGGCTCAGAAAAGTCCTTTAGAGGGCGTTTATAGTTGGTATCAAACAGGCGTTCCTTTTTTGAGTGTCAACATTTTTTGGGTTGCAGGAATTTTGAGCGCGGTTGACCAACTTTTGAGTCTTCGTTGGAAAGTAAAGAAGAAAGGACGTTCTCCTCTCTCTGAGACAGTGCAAGGCGTTTTATTAGGAACGTCCCTCTCGACAGGGAAAAACATTGTCATTCCGGATTTTGTTCTTAATCAAGGCGTGATGATTCTGGGGACGACGGGAGGGGGGAAATCTATAACGCTTCGGCGATTTTATGAACGGGCAATGTTTGGAAAAGAAGCCCTGATTATCGTGGATGGAAAACCCACAGAGTCGACGGTCCAATGGATTAAAGAAAGAGCTGCTCTGGCCGAACGGCCTTTTTACGGCTTTAATTGTGACGAAAATTGGCATTATGATCCCTTGGCAGAGGGCAGTTTTACAGAGCTTAAAGATAAAATTATGAGTTTAAAGGACGTTTGGGAAAATGATTATTATAGGTCCGTTGCAGAAGATTACTTGCAAACAACCTGTGCTATTTTAAAATTTTCGAATACCCCTTTTGATTTAGAGACCATCGTTTCTCTTTTAGAATATTCAGATCTCGTCTTGTTTGTGCGGCAATTAAAAGGAAATCTTGAGGAATTGAAAGTTCTTCAAGAGCGCGTTAAACGCCTTTCTCAGTACAAAAGGGATGATGTAAAGGGACTTGCTGCCCATTTAAATTTATTGGTCAATTCTGAGTTGGGAGAATTTTTAAAACGGAAAAAAGAGCATACGTTTTCTTTAAAAGAGGTTGTTCAACAAAAGGGAGTTGCTTATTTTGGCCTTCCATCGTTGCGATATCCTTATTTTGCCAAGATGCTTGGAAAACTGATTATTAATGATATTAAATCAACGATTGATCGAAAAGACGGAGATTCCCGTGTCTTTACAATTTTTGATGAGTTTTCTGTCTTTGCAGGGGAGCAGGTTTTAAATTTGGTTACCATGGGCCGTGCGAAAGGTGTTCATGCTGTTTTAGGAACGCAAGGAATTTCAGATTTAAAAAAGGTCCATTCTACCTTTGCCAATCAAATTCTCAATTGCGTGAATACACTGATTTGTCATCGTTTGAATGATGAAGAAAGTGCTGTGACAGTCTCCGAGTGGGGTGGGGTGGAAGATGTCCTTGAATATACCCACGGACTCAATGATGATGTCGATGCTCCGCGGACAGGGTCTCTCCGCGTGAAGCAAAAATTTAGTGTGACGCCGGACATGATTAAAAAAGATCTGAATCCGGGAGAGGCTTTTTATCTCAGTAAGGAAAAGACACTTGTGGTAGAGAAAGTCCACGTCAAATTTACCTAAAGCATGGAAAGGGCACCATTGTGAGTTTTTTGTTATTGTTTAGTGTGACGGGATTTTTTTTATGGTTTTGTGGGACTGGGATTTTCAATCTTTTTTATCCTCAAGATCCCTTTGTTTCTTTTTTAATGGCATTTTCTGTTTTTACATTTCTCTGGAGTTTAATTTTTTTGGGTCAATCTTGGATTGGAATTCAGATTTTAAGAGTTATAAAAGGGTTACGTCCCTTAATTGACAGGGAACGGTCTCGATTGAAAGAGTTAACGTCATCTGTTCAGCATGAAATTTTTCTTAAAACGGGACTCGAGCCCCTATCATTAGACATTTATTTTGAAGAGAACCCTCTTCCAACGATTTCTGCTGTTGGACGAAAAACGCTTTTTATGTCTCGAACGCTTTATGAGATGAGTACAGATAAGGAATTAAAAGGACTTATCGCCTCCGAACTTGCATCTCTTCATCGAGGAGATGCTCAAAGGCGATTTTGCACTTTGATTCTTGGGTTTATCCCGCTTTCTTTTGCGTGGGGTTTAAAAATTGGGGGAAAAGCACTCTGTGAGATGAGTCTCTCGATGGCGCCTAAACAAAAAGAAGCGCTTCCTTTCGTAATTGTTCAAGTCATCACGCTTCTCATGGGATTTTTTCTCATTCTGGGATGGGGTCTTACAAAAATAGCCCTTGGAATTTTATCTCTATTGTCATGGATCCCCCATCACAGACAGATCTTTAAATCTGATCTTTTTGCACAGGATGTTGGATTTGGAGAAGGTCTTCTCTCTTTCTTGCATAAGATAAAAAATTTCGATTTTGATCAGTCAGATCGATTCAATGATCGATTTTCAGACACCGCTCCAAAGATCATGATTCGTATTGGAAAGCTTGAAAAAGCGTTAAAAAGTTAACAGTCGTTGTCTGCTTAAAAAGATTTGATTCTTCTAAAAATTGGATAATTTTAAAGACGTGAGCCGAATAAGAACTCTAATCGGCTCAGAGAGGACTCTAAAATGAGCACAATGTACATCTGGGAAGACAAAGCGTGGCCAAATTTTACGTACGATCTTTCTTGTGTTCAAGAGACGCTTTACCAATATGCCCGTGAAACAAGCTCTCTTGCGGGAGGATTGAGTCAAGTTTCAGAGGAGATGAAAGAGGAGACGGGTATTGATTTGATGGTCTTGGAAGCTCTTAAGACCTCTGAAATTGAGGGAGAAAAACTCAATGTGGAAGAAATTAGATCTTCTGTTCGAAAGCAGTTGGGTCTTTCCTTTAATCCAAAATTGACACAAGACCCAAAGGCCTGTGGAATTGCAACTTTTATGATTTCAGTAAGAGAGACATTCAAAGAAAAACTTTCAAAAAAGAAGTTGTTTGAGTGGCATAGGATGATCTTTTCAGGGCGGAAAGACCCTGAACTCGGAAAATGGAGGACAGGTCAAGAACCGATGCAAATTGTTTCGGGGTCTATTGGACATGAAATCATTCATTATGAAGCGCCACCAAGTGGGTGTCTTGATGCTGAAATGGAGAATTTTATATTTTGGTTTAATGAAACGGATCCGATGAAAGGTCAAAAAAAAATTCCAGGACCTGTTCGTGCGGCCATTACACATCTCTATTTTGAATGTATTCATCCCTTCTTTGATGGAAATGGACGGATTGGGCGGACACTTTCGGAAAAGGCGCTCTCACAAGATTTAGGTCATCCGGTTTTGCTAAGACTTTCAACAACAATTGAGAGGCATAAAAAAGAATATTATCGAGAACTCTCTGAGGCAAGCAGAGGAGAAATGGATATAACAGAGTGGATTAATTATTTTGTTAAAACGGTTTACGAAGCTCAATTGGATTCCAAGAAAAACATCGTTTTTGTTCTTCAAAAAGAAAAATTTTGGAATAATTTTGGGTCTTATCTGAATGAGCAGCAAGAAAAAGTTATAAGACGGATATTTAAAGAGAGGGTTTCAGGATTTGAAGGCGGTATGAGTGCGCAAAAATACATGAAAATAACCGAATGCTCTAAAGCAACGGCAACCCGTGACCTAACCTTTCCAATAACGTGGGTCCGTTAGATCAGAAAACGTTATGATATCATCAAAATAGGAAGCGTTTAGAAGTGAATTTTCCACGCCTTCAGGACAAATGAGAACTTTATGGATGGTTTTATTCTTTTTGTTCGGGAAGAGAGTTAATTTTCTTTCAAAATTATCAATAATATTTTTTTGACTACCTTCTTTTTTAGAACATAAATTTGGCTAAAAAATAACTCAAAAAATAGCCAAATCTTATAAAAAAAGTATTATTTGGCTAAAATAATGTTAAAAATTCAGCCAAATCATATAAAAAATGTGATCGTTGGCTATACTTATGAAAATAAGATTAAAATAAGAATTGGGACTATGAGGTCGTTCCTTTTCAAGAATCTTCTAGAAAATATGGTACTGTAACGCTCGTTCTGTATTTTCAAAAATAAAAGAATTCAGGTTGCAGTCTATGAGTTACTGTTTTTGAGTTTTTTGAGGTAATATTAAAAAGCTTAAAAACAAGGATTCTATCTGCTTGTTCCCCTTCTTCTTTATAATTAGTCTTGCAAAAGTTTGTTTTATTCTTTAATAATATCCTATTAGGGTATTATTATGAAAATACAAAAACTATTTTTTAATTTGCCTGCAGGGGTTGTTTTGACGAGTGCCTATCTTGAGAAGATGGGTATAACGCCCCAGCTTGTGCAAAAATATAAGAAATCTGGCTGGCTAGAACGGTTGGGTGGGGGAGCTTATTTTCGTAAACAGGAATCTATTTCCTGGGAAGGGGCTCTTTGGGCCATTCAACAAAACAAAAAAGTCTTTTTAGCAGGAAAGAGCGCGCTTGAGATCCAGGGTTATGAGCATTTTTTATCCTTTGGTAACAGAAATCTAGATATTGCTTATGAAGAAAAATTTGCGTCACCCTTATGGCTTAGATCAAACCCTCTGGGAGCTGCTTGGCACTTTTCAAAAGCGCCTTTAAAAACAGTTCCACTTTTAAACGAGGTGATGGTAAATCAGATTTCTTTGAGTGTTTCTTGTCTTGAGCAGGCTATTCTTGAGTGCTGTGCATGGCTTCCAAAATACTATACTTTTGAAGAGGTAGGGTATTTTATGGAAAGCCTCACATCTTTAAGACCAGAGATCTTGCAAAATCTCCTTGAAAAAGGATGCTCTTTCAAAGCGCGACGTGTTTTCTTATTTCTTGCGGAAAGGACAAAACATTCTTGGTTTCGCGAATTGAACACATCGAAACTTTCTTTAGGGGATCATAAAATCCAAATTCAGAAGAGAGGGATCTTTAACGCGAAATATTTAATGACAGTTCCAAAAGGTTTTTCATAATGTATGAAAAGCAAGTTTCGCTTCTTTTAGATTTGATTCCATCGGTTGCATCTGAGTCACGATTTGCTCTTAAGGGAGGAACGGCGATTAATCTTTTTTGTCTTCCTATGCCTCGTTTGTCGGTTGATTTGGACTTGGTTTACTTGCCTCTTGAAGGACGAGAAGAAGCGCTTATGCGAATAGATTCAGGACTTGTTAGCATAAAGAACCTTATCCAAAAACGTCACTCTTCTTTGAAAATAATCCAAAATCCCAATCCTCCGGAACTTTGTCGACAGCTTATTTTCAAGGATGAAAAGTGCCAAGTGAAAGTGGAAGTTAACATCGTCATTCGTGGAACTCTCTATCCTGTCTCAGAAAAACCGATCGATCAAGTGGTCCAAAATACCTTTAAAAAGAGTGTCAAGATGCAAGTCGTTTCACTCGAAGATCTTTATGGCAGCAAGATTTGTGCGGCTCTAGATCGTCAGCATCCCAGAGACTTATTTGATATGATGATTTTCTTTCAAAACCATGAGCTTTCAAGGCCTTTTGTGAGAGCCTTTCTTTTCTATCTGCTTAGTCATAACAGACCTCTTGCCGAAGTCTTGCATCCAACATTTCTGGACATAAAAATGCCTTACGAAAGAAGTTTTTTGGGGATGACAAAAGAAATGGTTTCTCTAGAGGCTCTCATCGATACGCGAGAGAAGCTTGTGTCAGAACTCAGACAGAAGCTTACCCATAAAGACAAGGACTTTTTGATCAGCTTTAAAAAAGGGAACCCAGACTGGTCATATTCTGATGTTGAAAATTTCCAGGATTTTCCATCGATCAAATGGAAACTTAAAAACATTCAGCTTATGACGCAAGAGAAAAGACAAAAAATGCTTGTTAACCTTGAAAAAATTCTGGAAGATTTCTAGAGTCTGTCCATTTTTCATCTTAGCCTAATAATAGAAGAAGCAAAAACCAAAGACAATTCGGAAAATAGTTTTATTTTTTAGGGGGTCAGGAGGGCTTCTCCTTTAAAAAAATAAACTTTAGCTTTTTCCCTCAGCGCATCTATAAATTCTTGTTTGATGAAGAGGCAAACACATTCTTTTTTGGTGTTGATCCTCCATATAACTTAAGAGTTTTATATACTCACGCGTATTATACTTGTGAGTATAATAAAAAATAGAATTTCATTGTATCTCTGGATGGTAAGATGACCTATAGTTTTATGTGTCTTTAAAATTAAAAAAACTTGATGGAGAAATAGCGTCCTCCGTAAATAGGACTGATTTAGCATGCGGAAAAAATATGAAACATATTATGATTGAAAGAGACTATGGCTCAAAATGAACATTGATTTAAATGCTGATTTTACCCGTGCCCTTGATCTTATGGAGAACACGTCTCAAAATATCTTTATCACGGGACGCGCGGGCGTTGGAAAATCCACCCTCCTTACTTATTTTAGAGAGCAGACGAAAAAGAAAATTGCTGTCTTAGCACCTACAGGCGTGGCTGCGATTAACGTGCAAGGACAAACAATACATTCCTTTTTTAAGTTTAAACCAAGTATCACCCTTCAGTCTGTTAAAAAAACCTATGAAGATGATAAAAAGAACATTTACAAAAAACTAGACGCCATTGTCATTGATGAGATTTCGATGGTGAGGGCAGACTTATTGGATTGTGTGGATCGGTTTTTAAGGTTGAATGGAAAAGACTCTGAAAGGCCCTTTGGGGGCATACAGATGATTTTTATAGGGGATCTTTATCAACTTCCCCCTGTTGTAACGTCTCAGGAAAAAGAAGCTTTTTCGACACTTTACAAGAGCCCCTATTTTTTTAGTGCTCATTTTTTTAATGAATTTGAAATGGAGTTCATCGAACTTGAAAAAATTTATCGCCAACAAGATGAGACATTTATTAACCTTTTAAACTCGATACGCAATAAAACCACAACGGAGGAGGACATTTCTCTTTTAAATGCGCGTGTTCAATTAGAGGAGACAGAAGATGACTATGGTGTCTACCTCACTCCAAAGAACGTGGATGTGGAGACTCTTAATGAAAAGAAATTAAATCAATTAAAAGAGAAAAAACATGTTTTTGAGGCGCGCATAGAAGGAACTTTTGGAAAAGAGTCCTATCCGACCCGTGAGGTCTTAAATATTAAGGTAGGAGCTCAAGTGATGATGGTCAACAATGACCCTAAGGGCCGTTGGGTCAATGGAACGATGGGAAAAGTTATTTATATTGAAAAACAAGATGATGTGATTGGGATCGGGGTCACGTTGGAAGATGGTAAAAAAGTAGAAGTATTTCCGAATAAGTGGGAAGTGCATCGTTTTTTTCTTGAAGCAGATAATATTCAATCTGAGTCTGTTGGGGCATTTACGCAATATCCTTTGACCTTAGCTTGGGCTCTCACCATTCATAAAAGCCAAGGAAAAACATTTAAGAAGGTGACCCTTGATATTGGCAGTGGATCTTTTATGCCAGGTCAAGTCTATGTGGCGTTGAGCCGGTGTACGACTTTAGAAGGGCTTACGCTCAAGAAACCTATTTTGAAAAAGCATATTTGGCTTGATTATGAGGTGGTCAAGTTTGTGACAAATTTTCAATATCAAAAATCAGAAAGTAACTGTTCCCTTGATCAAAAAAAAGAAATTATAGAAGCATTTCTAGAGAAAAATGAAGCGTTCGAGATGATCTATCTAAAGGCGAATAATGAAAAATCTCAAAGACGAATCACACCTGCGGTTTTGGGGATGATGAGCTATAAGGGGGCTTCGTATTTGGGAATGAAAGGCTTTTGTCATCAAAGTCAGGAAGAGAAGGTCTTTCGTGTGGATCGGATTTTAGAGATTATTGAGAAAGGGGATGATCCTGCTTTAAGTTGATTTTGGCGGAAAGTGTGTAATGATGAAGCCTATCTTCAAGCCCTCTTAGTTTTTCAAGTCAATAGAATTCTCCAACTCCTCAAGTGTCCATCTTCTGGAAGGAGTTTTTATTCTTGAAAGAGCAACATATTTGTCTTCTCTGTCTTCCGTGAGTCTCAGGAGAGCTTCCCGGGGAGAATAATACACTTTTGTTTGTATAAAGCTCTGCAGACGATTTTTGATATTATATGAAAGCACAATTTTTTCCTTTTATCTTCATTGATAAAATTAATCTAAAAGTGATCATTTTAAAAGTAAACATGGCATGGTACCTCCAAAATACCTATGGTATTTTGGAGTCATAGTATCAAATTACTCCTAAAAAAATAATTAGTTTCAATAAGATTATGTTTATTTGCGTGAAGTTCTTTGAAAATAAAAAAATAAAACTGTCTTAAAATAAATCTTGAGCTCTTTTGATAAGAAAAAAAGTCTTTTTAATTCTGTGATTTCTTAAGAAGACGCCGATATTCTCGGTCACTGAAGGGAATGGAGCCCAAATAAACAATACCTGCTATAATGAGTGTAAGCCAGGGGTTTGTTATAAATCCTGCAACTAAGAGCCCAATTCCGACAAAAGAAGGCAGGATGAAGCGGGGATGAAGATGGAGGCTTTTAAAAGCATACGTGTGGATGCGACTGATCATCAAAAGACCTGACACAATGAGAACGATGAGATAACAAATCGGAGGAAATTGAAAGGAAAAATCTGTCTCGAATTCTATGAGAAGAAGAATGAGAGCAAGACCAGCGCCTGCAGGAACGGGAACTCCAAGAAAAAATTTTGAGGTCCAAGCTGGAGAAAAAGGTTTTTTCATATCTTCTTCAATACTCAACGTATTAAAGCGAGCAAGACGCAAAGCACAGGCCACTGTATAAAAAAGGGATCCTATCCATCCCCATTTCCCAAGTTGATTGAGAGAATAGAGATAGATAACAATCGAGGGTGCGACGCCAAAGCTTACAAAATCAGAGAGAGAATCAAGCTCTGCACCAAATCGACTTGCACCCCCAATAAGACGTGCGATTCGGCCATCCAGTCCATCAAAGAGTGCCGCGATAAAGATAGAAATTGCTGCAAATTCCCAATTCTCAAGAAAGGCAAACTGAACAGCACTAAATCCAGAACAGAGCGCAATTAAGGTTAAGAAGTTTGGGATAAGAACATTAACAGGAACTTTTCCAAGAGGAGGGGCCTTAAATTTTTTAAAAGAGATTTTCTTAGGATCTGACGCCATACTTAGATATCCTTATTTTAAAAGACCTTCGCGGGGAAGATCCTCTGAGGTGAGATCAGCAAGGGGTGTTTCCCCTCCTAAAACATATTGTCCAACACAAACAAGAGGTGCAACATTTAAAGGAAGATAGACATCCATACGACTTCCAAAACGAATCATCCCAAACCTCTCTCCTGCAATCAGACGGTCGCCTTCTTCAATCGTGCTTAAGATTCTGCGTGCAATGAGCCCCGCAATTTGAACAAAGGCAATTT
This sequence comes from Alphaproteobacteria bacterium 16-39-46, assembly GCA_002257235.1. Classification (GTDB taxonomy): domain Bacteria; phylum Pseudomonadota; class Alphaproteobacteria; order 16-39-46; family 16-39-46; genus 16-39-46. The sequence continues at coordinate 6,500 of NCGZ01000041.1, read as the reverse complement.
TTGTGGTGAGCTTCGATTGTCTGAGCTCAACTTTTAAAAGATAAGAATGACGTTCATTGAGGTCGCTTGCTTTATCAAGAGAAGCATTCAAGAATTGCCCAGCATGATAAACACTTTTTAAAAGAATACCTGAAACGGGGACACGATTGACGTGGACATCAAAGATATTCAAAAAGATGCTAATGCGTAAGAATTCTCCTTTAGTCCCAAGTTCTTTTGGCATAGGAGCCATTTCAATCGCTTGAATATGACCATCGGCAGGGCTTAAAATAAGACTCTCTTTTGTGGGGACGACACGATCTGGATCTCTAAAAAAATAAAGACACCACAGCGTTAAAATAAATCCAACTACTCCTAGAAAGTGTGAGAAACTGTAGAAAATCAGTGCTACAAGTGCAAAAATACCAATGAAAGGCCAGCCAGCCTTATGAATTTTGAAAGAGATTAAATTCATGATTTTCGGAATTCCTTAGAAAAGTTGTTATTAAAATTTAAATCTTGAGGGGATTTTTCCAGGATTTTAATAAAAAAGCTACAAAAATCTTGAAGAATTCGCTATACAAAAAGAGTGCACACTTCTAAAAGTGTTTTAGGTGTGCCCTTTTTTAATTTAGCTTCCGTGGAGTTTTATGTCCTTTCCCCCCTTGTTTCATAGTCTTAGCACTTTAAAACTTTCTGACAAAACAGTTTTTTTTCGTATCCTGAAAGAATATGTATGGCCTTACCGCTGCCAGGTCATTTTAGCTTTCCTGTGTATGCTTATGTTTTCAGGGGCTTTGACGATTCTTGCAAAGCTGATGGAGCCCATTATAAATGACATTTTTATTCAGAAAGATGAAACAAAACTAATTGGGATTTCAGTTCTCATTTTTGGGGCTTTTATTGTTAAAGGTCTTGGTCTCTATGGCGAAAATTATTTTATGAATTATGTCAGTCTGCATCTTGTCATGAACATTCAAAAGAAAATTTATGACACTTTGTTGAAAACAGATCTTGTTTTTTTTCAAAATCATCCAACAGGGGATCTTATTTCACGCGCGATTAATGACGTGAGTATGATGCGCAACAGTTTTACTTTTGCTTTATCTGGGGCTGGAAAGCATGTGGTGAGTGTTGTTTGTCTTGTTATTCTTATGTTTTATCAAGATTGGGTTTTAGCCTGCATCTCGTTTTTTGCTTTTCCGTCGGCTTTTTATCCCATTATTCGTCTTGGAAAGCGTTTGCGAAAAGCAACAACAAACGCCCAGCAAGATATTTCAGCTCTTACGTCTCTCTTGACGCAGGTTTTTCAGGGAATTCGTCTTGTAAAAGCATATGGGATGGAATGTTATGAAAAGAACCGTTTAGGCACAATTTCTGAGGAAATATTTAAGCATGTTTTTAAATCAGTTCAATCACGAGCACTTTCTTCTCCCATTATGGAAACATTGGGAGGAATCGCGATTATTATTGTTGTTTTTTATGGGGGCAGTCAGGTAATTGCAGGAGGAAAGAGCCCGGGCGCTTTTTTTTCATTCATTACAGCACTTCTTCTTGCTTATGAGCCTTTAAAAAAATTGTCTCAAGTTAATTCAAATATTCAAGAAGGATTGGCAGCGGCATCCCGGGTCTTTGCTCTGCTTGAGATGAAGCCGTTTATTGTGGATAAAAAAGACGCTCAGGTTTTGGGAAAAATTAAAGGATCTTTAACTTTTGAAAATGTTTCATTTTCTTATCTTAATAGAGATGGCACCAGACGTGAAACCGAAGCTTTATCAAATATTGATTTTACGGTCTCTCCCGGTGAGACAATTGCATTTGTAGGGCCAAGCGGGTCTGGAAAATCAACGCTTTTGAATCTAATCCCACGGTTTTACGATGTTGATAACGGGCGTATTCTTGTGGATGGGTTCGATCTTAAAGACGTAACGCTGTCGTCTCTTCGAAAAAACATTGCGCTGGTGACGCAAGAGGTAACACTTTTTGATGACACTGTTTTGGCGAATATTGAATATGGAAAAGAAGGGGCTTCTTTTGAAGAGATTGTTGAGGCGGCAAAGTCAGCAGCAGCCCATGATTTTATTATGGAATTGCCAGAAGGATACCAAACGCTTGTTGGTGAGCAAGGAATAAAGCTGTCAGGGGGGCAGCGTCAACGACTTTCCATAGCGCGGGCTCTTTTAAGAAATGCGCCTCTGCTCCTCTTAGATGAAGCAACTTCAGCGCTTGATAATCAATCTGAACGTCAGGTGCAAAAAGCACTTAACAATCTCATGAAAAATCGTACAAGTCTCGTCGTTGCACATCGTCTTTCAACCATTCAAAAAGCAGATTTAATTTTTGTGTTGCATCAAGGAAAAATTATTGAAAAAGGAACACATTCCGCTCTTCTTGCAGCAAAAGGGCTCTATGCAGAACTCTATCATATGCAATTTTTGGAAGAAGAAATTTTAAAGAATAAGAAATGAAAAACATTGTTTTTATGAAAAAAAAATTCAAAAAAATTCTTCAATCTCAGCGTGTTCAAAGTTTTATTGCTTTCATTTGCTTTCTTTACATATGGATCATTTCAAGGGGAATTCGATGGACAAAGATAGGATTTGAAACGCCTTCTTCTTATGTCACTCAAAATAAGTCTTTTATCGTATGTTTTTGGCATGGTCGTTTAATGATGATGCCCTATGCCTGGAATCTTGGAAAGGAGCGTATTTTTCATATGCTTATTTCAGGACATCGAGATGGAAAACTAATTTCAAAAGTTATTTCTTATTGTGGCATTAAAACCATCGAAGGGTCTTCAACCCATGAAGGTGGTGTTGCGTTAAAACAAATGGTCCGTATTTTAAGGGGTAATGGAACTGTAGGCATTACGCCAGACGGGCCTAAAGGTCCGTGTCAGAGGGTCAAAATGGGAGTTGTTATGGCGTCCTATTTAACCCAATCTGATATTTTGCCAGCAACTTTTTCAGTCTCTTCTTCTAAAATATTAGGAAGTTGGGATCGATTTTTATGGGCATTCCCCAGTAAAAAAGGTATCTTGATATGGGGATCCTCGATTTCTGCCCCTAAAAATAAAGATCCGGATACTTTTGAGAGGGTACGCCTTTCAGTTGAAAATGAGCTTATGCGTCTCATAAATATTGCGGACAAAGTTGTGGAGAAGCCATAATTACCATGATTTATCACCCTTCGTTTTTCATGCATGTTCTCTTTCGGTTTTATCAGGTTCTGATGATTGTCTTAACGCCTTTTTTAATGCTTCTTCTTGCTCTGAGGTGTCTCAAGGGAAAAGAAGATGTCAAAAGAATTTTTGAGCGATTTGGAAGATCTTCAGTTCACTTGCCTCCCAAGGGGCCTTTAATCTGGGTTCATGCTGCAAGTGTGGGAGAGTCTTTATCGACACTTCCTCTCATTGAAGCTTTGCTTAAGAGAAAGAGTGATCTTCATATTTTGGTGACAACAAATACGAGAACTTCCGCAGAGGTCATGTCAAAACGACTTCCCGATCGGGCCTTTCATCAGTTTTTTCCGCTTGATCAAGTTTTTTGTATTAAGCGGTTTCTTAAAAAATGGTCTCCGCAAGGGGTCTTATGGCTTGAATCTGAGCTATGGCCCGGATTTCTTTTTGAACTTCATGCCAAGAAAATTCCTTGTGTCCTTGTGAATGCCCGTCTCTCAAAACGTTCTTTTCAAAAATGGCAGCGTTTTTCAGCGGTAGTTCGTTTTTTGCTGAGTCAATTTTCGCTCTGTCTTGCACAATCACCAGATATGGCTTTCCGTCTTAGAAAACTCGGAGCTCGTACTGTTCGAATGCCGGGGAATTTAAAATTTTCAAGCCCACCTCTTCCTCTTAATCCAAGTGATTTTGCGCATCTTAAGGCTCTTATTTCGGATCGCCCGGTATGGTGTGCCGCAAGTACACATCCTGGGGAAGAAGAAATTATAGCTGAGGTCCATAAACAGCTTAAATTGTTTTTTCCAAATATTTTAACGATTATTGTTCCGCGTCATCCAGAGAGAGGCGCGACAATTGAAACTTCTTTAAAAAATCAAGCTATTGTGGTGGCGCGCAGGCAAGATCGGAAACGACTGATTCCAAAAATAGAAATTTATATTGCCGATACGGTGGGGGAATTAGGTCTTTTTTATCGCTTATGTCCTTTTGTCTTTGTGGGGGGGAGTTTGGTTCCTAAGGGAGGGCATAATCCGATTGAGCCTGCTCTTTTAGGGTGTGCTCTTCTGTGGGGACCTCATATGGAGAATTTTCAAGAAATCGCGAATAAATTTTTGAGTCAAAATGCAGCCTGTCAAGTCGAGAATTCAAAAGAACTTTTTGACAAAGTTCTCTATTTCTTTCAAAACCCCGTGCTTCTTTTAGAGATGGAAGAGGAGGCTCGAAAACTTGCAAAATCAGAGCAAGATGTTTTGGTGTCTATTTTAGAAAATATTATGCCTTTTTTTCCTTTTTTAGAGGGAGACTCTTTTTCACTTCAACTTATTGAAGAACAGAATGTTTAAGGGGCCTCCTTTTTTTTGGTATCAGAAACGCGCTTCCTTGTCTTTCAAGTTATTATCCCCTCTTTTATGGATTGGGCAGTTTTTCTATGGGTTCTTTTCTTCTTTAAAGAGAAAAAAAAGCACTTCTTTAAAATTAAATATTCCTGTGATTTGTGTGGGAAATGTGAGTTTGGGCGGAGCTGGAAAAACCCCAACATGTCTTGCTCTTTATGAGATTATTTTAGAGACTCATCCAGGGGCGTCAAGTCACTTTATTACCCGAGGGTATAAGGGATCTCTAAAGGGTCCCGTTTTGGTCAAAGAAGACCACACCAGTCTTGATGTTGGAGATGAAGCGCTTTTATTGTCTCAGAAAGCCCCAACTTGGGTGGCTCGTTTTCGACAGTTAGGCGGTAAAAAAGCGGAAAAAGCCGGCTCTACACATCTTATTATGGATGATGGTCTCCAAAATCCTTCTCTCTTTAAAGATCTCTCATTGATTGTCGTAGATGGTTTTTTTGGATTTGGAAATCAACATATTTTTCCAATGGGCCCCCTGCGAGAAAATTTAAAAGAGTCGCTTGAACGGGCTCAGGGCATCATCTTAATTGGAGACGATATTTATGGTGTGCAAGAATTGGTCTCTCGGCTTGTGCCAAGCCTTCCAATTATAAAGGCGCATTTTGAGGTTGATCAAAAAATTCAGAAGGAATTTTATAAAAAAAGTGTTATTGGGTTTGCTGGAATTGGATTTCCAGATAAATTTTACAAAACACTTCAAGATATCAACGCAAACATTCTTGATTTTATCTCATTTCCGGATCATTACAAGTATCCAACATACGTTTTAAGGGACCTCGTATTAAAGGCTCAAAAAACAGGAGCTGTTCTTGTGACAACGGAAAAGGACTATGTGAGATTGCCAGATTCTTTTCAAAAGAGTGTCTCTGTTGTTCCGATTACCTTGGTTTTCGATGATAAGACAAAACTTATGCATCTTCTTAGGGAGCATCTTCATGGGTAGTTCTTTCCTGAGAAAAACGCGGCACGTTATTGAAGCTTTTCTGTTCCTTATTTTCTATAGTTTTTTTTGGATATTTCCCCTCTCTTGGGCATCTTGGCTTGGAGGAACACTTGCGCGTTTGATTGGACCCTCTACGTCTCTTAATAAGCGTGCACTTCGAAACTTAAAGCGTGCATTTCCCGAGAAAACAGAATCAGAATGTTTCAAAATCTCACAAGATATGTGGGAAAATCTTGGACAAACAATGGGAGAGTTTCCCCACATGCATACCCTCGTCAAGGGCTCCAAATACATTCAAGTTGAGGGGATTGAAAATGTCGACTTTTTAAGGGACGACAAGAATGCAGGACTTTTTTTCTCAGCCCATTTGGCAAACTGGGAAATTAGTTCTCTTGTGGCCGTTCAAAGAAATTTTTCGCTTTTGCTTCTCTACAGAGCCTCTAATAATCCCGTCATTAATTTGTTAATTCAGGGTCAACGTCAAAAGTGTGCCTCTCTCTTCTATTATCCAAAAGGAAAACTTGGCGCGCGCGCAGCTCTCAAAGCCTTAAAAGAAGGGGGGCACGTGGGGATGCTTATGGATCAAAAAATGAATGATGGAATGCCTAGTTCTTTTTTTGGAATGCCTGCTTGGACGGCTCCTGCGATTGCCCAATTTTCCCTTAAATTTAAGGCGCCTATTGTTGCCGCCCATGTGATCCGCCTCAAAGGTGCTCGGTTTAAGATTATTTATGAAAAGCCTTTTTTTGCAGAAAACACGGGAAACCCTGAAGAAGATATTAAAAAAGTGCTTGAAAAGATAAACCAAACGCTCGAGCGCTGGGTAAGAGAAAATCCCGGACAGTGGTTGTGGCTCCACAACAGGTGGCGATGAGGTTGCCCTTCTGATGGGCTAAATGATGCACGGTCGCCTCAAGAAAGATTCAAGACCCTCCCTTTGAGATGACGTTTTTGAGAGTATCCTGATTCCAACCACAGGCCTTGCGGGCACCCTTGATGC
>NCGZ01000040.1 GCA_002257235.1 Alphaproteobacteria bacterium 16-39-46 | reverse complement strand
GCTTGATCTCTGTGACATAAGACATGCTCCTTGAAATTGAAACTATGCCATTATCTCGGATATTTTTTATTTATTTACGCATTATTACCGGAACGACACAATAAGGTAGGGCGGAATGAGAAGACAAAAATACACTGCGTGGGAGATGGGGCCCCTTGGATTGCAAATCAGATAGCGAGGTACCTTGGATCGCAAGCCAGATACCTGGTAGATTTTTATCACGTTTGTGAATACCTGGCAGAAGCAGCTCCTACGTGTGGTGGTGGGGAAGATAAAAAAGAATGGTTGGAGACGCAAAAAAACAGGCTAAAAACAGGCCTATTGGAAGAAGTTTTTAGAGCTTTAGACTCTTATCAGGAGGCAGGTTGCATAAAGGATTGTGATGCCCCTGTGAGGCGATGCTATCGATACCTTGATAACAGACGGGATCAATTAGACTACGCAAAGGCCATTGCAGATGGGTTGCCAATTGGTTCTGGAGAAATTGAGAGTGCTCATCGATATGTCATACAAAAACGCTTAAAAATACCAGGAGCTTGGTGGAAAGAAGAAAATGCTGCGGATATGTTGGCATTGAGGATTAATAGGGCGAACCACAATTGGGAGCATTATTGGCAATCAAAGAAAGCGGCTTAATATATTCATGCTGAAAGAAAGGCGTAAGTCCCACTTTTAATCACACCCAAAAGAAACAGCGGCTTACCCGTTTGCTGTTATTTTAGAGTATAAAATTGCGAGCAAAAAAGAGGATTTAAAGAAAGTTGCAGAGTCCGCTCTCGATCAAATAGAGTCAAAAGAGTATATGTCTAAAATTAACGCTTATCCAAATGTCAAAAAAGTCATTCGGGTCGGTCTTGCGTTCTCAGGAAAAGACGTTGAGGGCGTTTTTAAATAACGCCTAAAAAACTAAACTGAAATTGGTGCACCCGAGGGGATTCGAACCTCTGACCTTTGGCTCCGGAGGCCAACGCTCTATCCAGCTGAGCTACGGGTGCTTCGTATTTAGCTTGTATACCCTAAACAAACGCCTCAAGCAATGATAATGAGTTGAGAAAAAAATACAAAAACAGATTCTTCGTTATAACTTAAGAAAGATTTCTTTATTTTTTAGAAATATCTTCCTTAAAATCTGGCGGAAAAGAATAAGAATCTCCCAAACATATAAGAACGGACGTGGCGTCTCCATTCCCTTTGAGAGACGCTGGTAAATTAAGGGGCAGCAGTGCTTTAAGTGTTGATTTTCCTTTTTTTTCAAAAGGTTTAAAGATTTTTTCAAAATAAAGAAGATCCTCAAGGGCATTAATCTTTATCGTTTTTTCTGATTTTACGGTTGCTAAAATTTCTTCAAAAAGTTGAATGGATTGAGCGGTTAAGCGAACTGTCTCTCCATCACCCCGCACAAGTGCTGCAACACAGACAATATTACCCTCTTGTAAAAAGTCTTTGGCACTCGCCAGGAGCTCTGAAAATATCGTCACTTCTAAGAGCCCTGTTGGATCAGAGAGCTGAAGAAAGGCAAATGCATTTCCGTTCTTAGAGATTTTTTTCTGAAGACCCGTAATAACGCCACCAAATTTATAGACCTTAGCATCACTGTCTTTAAAGTTTTTAAGGTCGGAGGCCACCGAAATATCCATGGTTTTAAAAGAGTCAAGATAGTTCTCAAGAGGATGTGTAGAAAGATAAAAACCAACAGCCTCATACTCTTTCTGAAGTTTATCGAAAAAAGACCATTCTTCAAAAGGTTGAAGTGTCTGATTTTTTAACTTATTATGAGAGTCCACGCCAAAAAGACTTGGGTGAGAATTCGCGTCATTTGAGCGTGTGTCATTCGATGTTTTAATTAAAAGATCAACATTTTCAAAAAGTTCATGACGATTCGAGTGAAGTGTATCAAAAGCACCGGAGCAGATTATTTTCTCAAGTTGACGCTTATTCATGACTTTATTAGAATTACGCCCTGCAAAATCAAAAATACTGAGGTAAGGACCATTTTGAGTGCGTTCCAACACAACACTTTCCATGCTTCCTTCACCCACATTTTTAATTGCGGAAAGTCCATACCGTATGGCTTTTTTTTGATCCTTCATCTGAATATTGAAAAGTACTCCCGATGCATTGATGTCGGGTGGTAAAATTTCAATTCCCATTTTTTTTGCCTCAAGACAGGTATCTTGGAGCTTATCGATATTTGTACGATCATTGCAAAGTGTTGCTGTTAGAAATTCAATCGGATAATTTGCTTTTAAATAAGCCGTTTGATAAAGCAAAAGAGCATAGGGCGCAGAATGGGACTTGTTAAATCCATATCCCGCAAATTTTGCCATTTGGTCAAATATCTCGTGGGAAACGGATTCTTGTACCCCTTTTTCCATTGATCCCTTGACGAAGAGTTGACGCTGAGCATCCATTTCTGATTTAATTTTTTTGCCCATAGCACGCCTTAAAAGATCTGCAGATCCAAGACTATACCCTCCCAGAACTTGGGCAATTTGCATCACTTGTTCTTGGTAAACCATGACACCAAAGGTTTCTTTTAAAATTGTCTCCAGGAGAGGATGTCCGTAAACAACCTGTTCATTCCCATGTTTACACGCTAAATAACGCGGAATGTCATCCATGGGGCCAGGCCGATACAGCGCGACGAGGGCAACAAGTTCTTCAAATCGATCTGGCTTTAATTGTCCTAAAACATCTCTCATTCCCGCACTTTCAAGCTGGAAAATACCATGGGTTTCGATGCGATTTAAAAGAGCAAAAGTTAAAGGATCATCTAAAGGAATGGTTGAGATTGTAAAAGGAGTCCCTTTTGCCCGAATAAGTTTTGCTGTATCTTCAATAATGGTAAGCGTTTTAAGACCGAGAAAGTCAAACTTAACAAGTCCAGCCAGTTCCACATATTTCATGCTAAATTGTGTCACAGGCATCTCAGAACGTGGATCACGATAAAGAGGAATAAGTTCGTCTAAAGGACGATCCCCAATGACAAGACCTGCTGCATGCGTCGAAGCATGACGATAAAGCCCTTCAAGATCACGCGCTACTTCCATTAAATCTCGAACAGCAGGATCACTTTTTTGAAGATTTTGAAGCTCTGGTTCTTGTAAAAGAGCCTCTGCTAAAGAAACAGGATTTGCTGGATTATTGGGAATAAGTTTCGAAATTTTATCCACTTGAGGATACGGCATCCCGAGGACACGTCCAACATCCCGAATAACGGCACGGGAGGAAAGTGTTCCAAAGGTAATAATTTGAGCAACTCGATCTCTTCCATATTTTTGTTGAACGTAAGCAATAACCTCTTCTCTGCGGTCCTGACAAAAATCAATGTCAAAGTCAGGCATTGAAACACGCTCAGGATTTAAAAATCGTTCGAAAATAAGATTTAAAGCGATAGGATCTACGTCTGTAATTGTTAAAGACCATGCCACGACCGAACCTGCTCCCGAGCCTCGTCCGGGACCTACCGGAATTCCTTGAGATTTTGCCCATTGAATGAAATCTGCAACAATTAAAAAATAGCCTGCATATCCCATTTGAATAATGACATTGAGCTCATAAATAAGTCTTTCTTCATAGAGAGATTGATTTTCAACATTAAGATCTTTGAGTCTCATTAAGAGACCCTCGCGCGCCATCTTTTTTAAAAGTTCTGGCTCATCAAGATCCACACTTGTTGAAAAAGGAGGAAGAATGGGGGGATGTTCTTGAGGTCTAAAGCAACATCTTTTGGCCACAACGCTTGTGTTTAGATAGGCCTCAGGAAGATCTTTAAATAAAATGGCCATTTCCTCGGATGATTTTAAATAGTGTTCTGGTGTTACACGTTTGCGATTTTCTTGATAAACATAAGACCCATCTGAAACACAGAGAAGAACATCATGAGATTTGTAAATACCGCGATCCTGAAAAAACACGTCGTTCGTCGCAACAAGAGGAAGATTAAAGGACAGAGCCAGATCTATAAATCCCTGTTCTGTCTTTTTTTCATCTTCGAGGCCATGACGCATAATTTCAATATAGAGACGATCCTTAAACAAAATTTGAAGCTTCTTTAAATAATCGTTCGCTTTTTCGTATTGGTTTTTAAGGAGAAAGCGTCCCAAACCTCCTTGTGGCCCACCCGTGAGAGCCACAAGACCCTCCGTTATATTTGGTTTTTCAAGATCTTCAAAAGTGATGTGGGGGGGATCTTCCGGTTTTTTTTCAAGAAAAGAAAGACTAACAAGTTTTAATAGATTTCGATAACCTTGCTCTGATGCAACGAGAAGAACAAGGACGTCTTCAAAAGAAGATTTTGGAGAAGAAGTTATTTTTGTAAAAGAACTTTTCTCTTCTTCCTCTGATTTAAGTTTGAGCTGACACCCAATAATAGGTTGAATCCCCTGCTCTGCCAAAGATAACGAAAACTCCAAAGCTCCAAAGAGATTTCCCGTATCCGTCATTGCAACCGCAGGCATTTTACGTGTTTTTAAAAGAGCAGAAATCTCTTTAATTTTAAGAGCCCCTTCAAGGAGAGAGTAAGCTGTATGGACCCTTAAGTGGATAAAAGGAGTTTGTTCAAGAGAAGAATTTTCAAAAAAGCTTGTATTTGAATTCATTTTTTATTTTCAATCAAAGAGATATTATCATAATTCCTCAAAAGAGGCGTTCTAAATCGAGAAACATAGAAAAGTATTAAACTTTAATCACTTACTAAGATACCATCCTGTAGTTTTACAATGCGATCCATTTGACGTGCAAGATCCAAATTGTGCGTCGCAATCAAACACGTGAGAGAAGAGGCTTTCGCAAAATCAAATAGCTCCTGAAAGACCCGTTCTGAGGTTTTAGGATCTAAATTACCTGTGGGCTCGTCCGCACACAAAAGACGAGGCGCATGGATTAAAGAACGTGCAATGGCAACTCTTTGTTGTTCGCCTCCTGAGAGTTGGGAGGGTGTATGATGTAATCTTTGGGAAAGCCCCAATGTTTCAAGGAGTTGCTTTGCTTTTTCTTGAGAGGTTTCAAAATTTTCGCCTAAAATAAGTTTCGGCATTAAAACATTTTCAAGCGCTGTAAATTCAGGAAGAAGATGATGAAATTGATAAACAAATCCAATTTTTTCGCGGCGCATAAGCGTCCGGTCAAAATCTTTCAAATGACCGCAAGATTGTCCTAAAATTTCAACATCGCCTGTATTTGCTTGATCCAAAAGACCCGCAATATGCAAAAGAGTTGATTTTCCTGAACCAGACGGTCCTATTAATCCAACAATTTCTCCCCTTTGAAGATCTAATGAAATTCCTCTCAAAATATCAAGACGTCTCCCCTCACCTTCAAAATAAGATTTTTTAATATTTTTTAAGGAAAGGACTGGAATCGTTTTTTTATTCATATCTCAAAGCCTCAACAGGATCTAAGCGTGCTGCACGCCAAGCAGGAATAAGTGTAAAAATAAAAGTTATGGAAAGAGACGTTGCAACTGTTACAAGAACTTCTCCAGGCTGAACAATGGCAGGGAGCTTAGACAAAAAATAGATTTCTGCATTAAAAAGATGCCGTCCCGTTAAAGACTCCATAAAATGACGAATATGCTCAATATTTAGACAAAAGATAAGCCCTAAAAAAACACCCGCACAGGTTCCAAAAAAACCAATACTCGATCCCGTTAAAAAGAAAATCCTTAAAATTGAACCCCGGGTTGCACCCATTGTTCTTAGAATTCCAATATCTTTTGTCTTATCTTTCACCAGAATAATCATACTTGAAATAATATTAAAAGCTGCAATCAAGATAATGAGCGTTAAAATGATAAACATGACATTTCGCTCCGTCATAATTGCCTCAAAAAATGGTTTATTTGATTGCCGCCAATCAACAATCCGAAAATTTCCATCCGTTGCGTCGATTAAATGAGGAAGAAGCGTATCAAGATCATCTCTATTTTTTAAAAAAATCTCAAGATTTGAAACGGCGCCTACCCCTCCGTCCTCAATATTTTGAGGATAGCGGTAGAAAGCTTGTGCGGCTTCAAGGGGAAGAAAGACAACACCAGCATCATACATGTTATTTCCGGATTCAAAAACACCAATAACGCGATAATCTTTATAGCGTGGCACGCTTCCAAAAGCCGTTACATTCATTTCAGGTGCCATGAGACGAAGCGTATCGCCCACATCAAGTCCCATTTTACGTGAAAGCGCATGTCCAATCAAAATAGTATCTTTGTCTTTTAAATTCTCAAGATTTCCCGAGCGTATATTTTCCGCAATAAGAGGGCGCACCATAAGGTCTCGCGCATGAATCCCGCGCACAAGAACACCTGTAGCTGCCTTTTCCTTAACCGCCATTGCCTGTCCCTCGATAACGGGATTGACATGTTCGATGCCTTTGATCTGCGATAACTGCTCTTCGAGGCCTCTATAGTCTACCAACGGCCCTGAAAAGGCATAGACACCCACATCTCCATTAAACCCAAGTATTTTTCCAATAAGCTCTGAGCGGAAGCCATTCATAACAGACATAACAATAATGAGGGTTGCCACCCCCAGCATGATTCCAAGAAAAGCTAAACTACCGATAACTGTGATAAAGGTTTCCCGTTTTTGACCTCTTCGAGAAAGACTTAAATAACGGCCCGCTAATTTTCGCTCGAACGCAGAAAAAATCATACGCATTTTCCATCACTGATTGTCGATTTTGTAAACTTTTTAATAACCTCATTTATAGATAGATCTTCGCGCAAACCTGTTTTTCGGCATTTAACTTCAATTTTGTTCATGCTTAAACTGCGGCCGCCAACGACAATCTGCCAAGGAAGACCAATAAGGTCCATATCTGCAAACTTGGACCCCGCTCTTAAATCTCGATCATCATAAAGAACTTCTACATTTTCCTTCTGAAGAGCATCATAAAGCGTTTCAGAGGCTTTATCCGTATCAGGATTTCCTACTTTTAAGTTAATGAGTCCAATGCAGAAAGGCGCGACACTTTCGGGCCAAATAATTCCAGCAGCATCATGAGACGCTTCAATAATAGCGGCAACAAGGCGCGACACGCCAATGCCATAAGATCCCATTTCAACGGGAATAAGTTGCCCATCTTCTCCTGTCACGGTGGCTTTCATAGGTTCAGAATACTTTGTTCCAAAATAGAAAATATGACCCACTTCAATTCCCCGCGCTTCTTTCAAATTTTCAGGCGCAACGGGGCACGTTTGAGGGTCGTGTTTTTCTTCAGCGGCGGCATAGAGATTTCGGAGTTTTTCAATGTCAAGAGAGGCTAAATCTTTGTGTCTGAGCTCTTCAAAGGCAACATCATAAAAGACTTTGCTCTCACCTGTCTCTGCAAGAACATGAAACTCTTGGCTCATATCCCCGCCAATGGCCCCTGAATCAGCTTTTACAGGAATCGCAACAACTCCAAGGCGTGCAAAGGTTCGTAAATAGGCTTCAAACATTTTACGATATGAGTTATAAGCACCCTCTTTATCAATATCAAAAGAGTAGTTGTCCTTCATTAAAAACTCTCGTCCGCGCATTATTCCAAAACGTGGGCGAATTTCATCTCGAAATTTCCATTGAATTTGATACAGATTTTTAGGCAAATCCCGATATGTCTTCACAAATCTCCGAAAAACATCCGTGATGAGCTCTTCATTTGTGGGCCCATAAAGCATTTCGCGCTCATGGCGATCCCGAATGCGCAGCATTTCTTTTCCATAATCATCATATCTGCCACTCTCACGCCAAAGGTCAGCGCTTTGTATCGTGGGCATAAGCACCTCTTGAGCGCCTGCTCTCTCTTGCTCTTCCCTTACAATGGTTTCAATATTTTTAAGGACACGCAATCCAAAAGGAAGCCACGTATATATCCCTGAGCTCGAAAGACAGATCATTCCTGCTCTTAACATCAGACGATGAGAGGGAATTTGAGCTTCCACAGGAACCTCTTTAAGGGTGGGTAAAAAATAGGTGCTCCAACGCATGTTAATCCTCAACTTGATTATGAAATTTTGAAATGTTAAAGTTTCTCCATAATGGATGAATTTTTAAGAAAAGAAAAGTTTTTAAGAACATATTTAAAAACTATTCTGAAAAAAAACTATTTATCTCCCCTCAGACAAAATAAAAAATCAAAAAACGACGCTCATTTTTTTGTCTATGGGCTCTTTTCTCTCGAAAGATTGGCATTTAAGAAAATATATTTTAAGAACATAAAAGAGTGTATTTCTTCATAAAAAACTTTGAAAAAAATATTTATTTCATACTCTATATGGGTATATATTGTAATGGAGATGGAAATGATATTTATAGAAACAAAATTGTTTACAAAGCAAGTTTCTTCATACCTTGAAGATGGGGAATATGAGGGATTGCAGTCGTTTTAAATGGAAAATCCAGATTCAGGAGTTCTTATTCAAGGAACTGGAGGTCTTCGAAAATTACGATGGGCAATTAGAAACAAAGGAAAAAAAAAGCGGTATCCGGATCATTTACTATTTGCACACATGAAATACCAAATTTACTTTATGACCTTGTATGCAAAAAATGAAATGAGAGATCTATCAGCCGAAGAGAAAAAAACATTAAAGAACCTATTAGAAAGGTGGTAAACAATGCCTCCAAAACAAAAACGCAATCTTTTTGAAGAGTTGAAACAAGGAATTAAGGAAATCAACTCTTATAAATCAGGTAAGATAACGCTACGAACACATTCTTTTACCCAAAGTCCACGGCCCAAAATAAATGCTCAGCTGATTAGAGAAACCCGTGAAACTCTCCATATGTCCCGGAGTGTCTTTGCTTTAAAATTAAGAATTTCTCTAAGAACGCTTGAAAAATGGGAGCATGGGGCCTCTATTCCCAATGACCAAGCTTCTGCGCTTATTTTAATGGTACGAAAATATCCAGATACGCTTAAACGGTTGGAGGAAATATAGAATAGAGCTGTAATTTGTTAGTAAATTTTTAATTAACTCTATTTCCATTTTTTTTAATAAGATATCCTCTTTTTAGCCTAGCAAAGGTCTTTAATATGAAGTTCAAAATAATCAATGCCATTCCAGATGAACATATTCCTCAGTTGATGGACCTTTATCAGGAAGGTTGGTGGAGTCAAAAACGAACTGAAAAAGATGTAAAAAAAATGATTTCAAAGACGGACTTTATTTTTGCAGTGACAGATTTTGAAGAAAAAATATTGTATGGATTTTCGAGAGTTTTATCAGATCATGTGTATTTTGCTTTCATATTTGATTTAATCGTAAGTAAGCATTTTAGAAATAAAGGAATAGGAAGCCTTATTTTGGAAACAATAAAAAATCACCCTATTATCTCAAATGTAGAATACCTTGAACTTTGTTGCAGAAAAGAGTTAATGCCATTTTATGAACAGCATGGATTTAAGTTAAGTGATGGACGAATGCATATTGTCAAGTAAACAGCTGGCTCAGAACCCCTCGCATTTTTGGCGCTTTCGTATAGGCGACTAACGGCTTCTATGTCTTTTAAAGGCAGAGAATGTATGAAAGAATTTGATCTTTCTCTAAAAATACAGTTGCTATTAAGCAAAAAAATATTGTATATTTTGTTATACAAATTATACTTATAAAGAAACGTTTTTATAGAGAGATAAAGGAGATTACTGATGACTGCTGCTGTTAGATTACCTGAAGAACTTCAAAAAAGACTCGATAATTTGGCCACTAAAACCCATCGTTCCAAAAGTTATTACTTAAGACATGCACTTGAGGTTTTTTTAGAAGAAAAAGAAGACGTGTTGATCGCCTCATCCAGATGGGAAGAGTATAAAAAAAATGGAGAAAAAGGCATTTCTCTAGAAGAAATTGAGAAAAAAATGGGGTTAAAAAGTGAATGAAGATTCTTGGAAGGTTGTTTTTACGCCAGAAGCAGAAAAAGATTTTTTTAAACTTGATCCTCAAGTTCAACGACTAATTCAGCAGTATCTTAGAAAAAAAATAGCAACCCCTTTAACTCCTAAAAGATTTGGTAAACAGCTCGCTGGGAACCTCTCCCATTTTTGGCGCTTTCGGGTAGGCGACTACCGACTTCTATGTCTTATTAAAGACAGAGAATTAACAGTTTTTGTTGTTCATATTGGACATCGTCGTGAAGTTTATCATTGAATTTCTAATCATTTAGGAACATCAATCACAAATCGCCACAACTTTTCTTTCCCTTTTTGAATCCCAGTGCGGGAAGTTGAGGCATACTCAATCTTTTTAAAATCTAAATCTTCTAAAAGATAAAAAGAATCTGATTGGACAACA
This sequence comes from Alphaproteobacteria bacterium 16-39-46, assembly GCA_002257235.1. GTDB lineage: Bacteria > Pseudomonadota > Alphaproteobacteria > 16-39-46 > 16-39-46 > 16-39-46. The sequence goes on along the minus strand of NCGZ01000040.1, from coordinate 7,183 downwards.
TCTATTCCATGATGCTCTTTCGTGAGAAAAAGGTGGCGACAAATCTTTCCAGGCCCCTCTAATACTTTTGGTTCCGGCTCTAAGAGTTGAAGTCCTCGTATCAAAACAGCACCAGGCGCCCCTTCCCTCTCTGTAACAAAATTTAAGCAATGATACATGCCATAAATGAAGTAAACATAGGAAATCCCCCCTCTTTCAAACATAACTTGTGTTCGTGGTGTGGAGCCTCTATGGGCGTGGGAGGCTGGATCATCATTTCCACGGTAGGCCTCCGTCTCAAAAATAATCCCCTTAAAATTTTGGAAGACCATAATTTTTCCCAAAAGATTTTGAGCGACCTCAACTGTATTTTGTTCAAAAAAGTCCCTCTCAAGACGCCTTAAGGACATTTCAAAAGCCTTTATTTTTTGAATAATGATACGCATAAATAACCAATGTTATTTATGCGGTGTCTTGTTTGAGTCTTTTTTTTACTCAAAAATGACATATGTCATTTTTAGGGTGTATAAGGAAAAATTTATAGACTTGAACGAAAGAATCTCAAATTCTCAGATCAGCCCTTTTTCTTCTAACAGTGTCTGAAGCTCGCCGGCTTGATACATTTCACGCACAATATCGCATCCCCCCACAAACTCTTCTTTTACATAGAGTTGAGGAATTGTTGGCCAATTCGTGTATTCCTTGATCCCTTCACGTATTTCAGGGTCTTCAAGGACATTCACAGACTTAAAGGGAACGTTTAATTTATTAAGAATCTGAACCACAACCGATGAAAACCCACACAGAGGCGCTTCTGCCGTTCCTTTCATATAAAGAATAACAGAGTTTTCACGAATATCTTTTTGAATTTGATCTTGAATTGTCATAGGAACCTCTTTTAAGGAAGGGATGTTTTAACGCTTAAGGCATGAAGGTCTTGTTTCATGAGGCCTTGCAGGGCATCAAAGACCATCTTGTGCTGTTCGACACGGGACTTTCCAGCAAAATCCCTTGAAATCACATGGACCGAATAATGGTCTTGATCACCATGGGTATCTGTCAAATGAATGGTTGCATCTTTAAACGCTTTTTGCAAAAGCTTTTCGATTTCTGTATGTTCAATGGGCATTTTAGTCTTTAGATTTCTCTTTTAATAGGTTGTATCAAGTGAAATATTTTTTTCAATATCATGTCCCCATACCCCAAGTCGACGGGCAACTTCTTGATATCCAGCATTTTCATTTCCAAGATTTAGTTTAAAGCGATCTTTATCCATGCGTTGGTTTGATTTTAAATCCCAAAGCCTACAACTATCTGGTGTAATTTCATCGGAGATAACAAGTCTTGTCTCGTCCCCAAATTCGCCATAGAGCCTTCCAAATTCTAACCTAAAATCGACAAGCCGAATGCCAATCCCAAAGAAAAGCCCTGTCAAAAAATCATTCACTCTATAAGAAATGGTCATCATTTCTTCGATTTCAGAAGAAGATGCCCATCCAAAAGCTGTTATATGGTCCTCACTGACAAGAACTTTTTCTTGACCTTCTGCCTTATGGTAAAATTCAATGATGGTACGCGGTAATCTTATCCCTTCCTCAAGCCCAAAACGCTTTACAAAAGATCCTGCTGAAACGTTCCTAATAACAATTTTAAGAGGAATAAGCTCAAGGGCCTTGACGACTTGCTCCCGCATGTTGAGACAACGAACAAAGTGCGTTGAAATTCCAAGGTCTTCAAGCTGCGTCATCAAAAGTTCGGAAATCCGATTATTCAGAACTCCTTTTCCCTGAATAATACTTTTACGATCGACACAAGTCGTCTCATCTTTGAAATGTTGAATAAACGTACCAGGTTCAGGTCCTTCAAAAACAAATTTGTCTTCATTTTCATAAAGAGGAATACGACGAAGCGTACGTTGGATCATTTTATAAGTCCCTTAAACAGAATGTATCTACTTCTCTTCTCAATCTATAGCAAGTTCAGAGACCCAAAACAATCATAATGATGTTTCGTGTGATTTCAGACCCCGTAAACGTTCAAAAAAATCTTTTAAAATATGCGCGCAGGCTGACTCTTCAATCCCCCCATAAATTTCTGGTCGGTGATGACAACTGCTGCTTTCAAAAATTCGAGGTCCATGTTCAACGCCGCCCCCTTTTGGATCATAAGCTCCAAAATATAAGCGCCTTATCCTGACGAAAGAAAGCGCTTGCGCACACATGGGACAAGGCTCCAGCGTTACATAAAGATCCATTTTATCCCAAAATCGACCGCTCCCGAGAAGTTTACATGCTTTTTGAATTACAATCATCTCTGCGTGCTGTGTTGGATCACGCCGCTCCTCCATTTCATTCGAAGCCTGTGAAATAATTTTTCCGCTTTGAGAATCCACAATAAGAGCTCCAACAGGAACTTCACCTTTTGAAGAGGCGAAAGAGGCCATTTTGAGCGCTTCTTGCATGTAGACCGGAGGGTGATTTATTTTCATTTAAAGATCTTTAAATAAATGCTAAGTTCCAAAACATACGATAATTTCTTTATACCTTAAATTGACCCTATATCTCTATGAAAAAAAACACTCTTCCTCTCATTGGAATAACGTTAGATTCAAGCATTCCAAATGATGCAGGGGGTCATACGGGTTATTCTCAATACTTTTGGTATGCGTTGCGTGAAAAATACCCAACAGCCGTTTCAAAATCTGGTGGTATTCCGCTTATGCTTTCCTATGAGGACGATCTTATTGAAGAGACTCTTTCTCATCTTCAAGGTCTTCTCATAACAGGCGGAAGGGTCGATATTAATCCCATTCTTTATGGAGAAACAGATCGGCACCCCTCTCTTACTCTAAATGAAAGACGCACGCGTTTTGAATTGCTCCTCTTAAGAAAGGCCCTCTCAAAAAATATTCCAATTCTTGGAATTTGCGGCGGCCATCAATTGATTAATGTTGCTTTTGGAGGCACTCTTATTCAGGATATTCCCTCGGAAACTGGAGACTCTCTTCTCTCTCATTCATCCGAGACAACGCCACTCCATACGTATGCTCATTCCGTCACTGTAACTCCTGGCACACATCTCTTTCAAATTCTAGATGGTGCCTCTGCTCTTGAGGTTAATTCTGCACATCATCAAGGTTTAAAATGTCTCGGGGATAATCTTAAAGCCTCTGCGACAAGCTCTGATGGTTTTATTGAGGCGCTTGAATCAACTCAGCACAGCTTTGTTATGGGTCTTCAATGGCATCCAGAGTTTCTTTTAGATGCCTTTTCTTCTAAAATTTTTAAAGCTTTTATAAAAGCTGCTCACCATTATAAAGGATCTCTTTCTTAAATGACCCCTCTTAAAATTCGTATTGCAAAAGCCATTGCCGATCGTGGACACTGTTCAAGACGCGCCGCAGAAGCCCTTATTTTAGAGGGCAAAGTTTTCGTAAATGGAATAAAACTCTTGACACCAGCCTTTCTTGTTTCCTCTGAGGACACCATTCACATTGAGGGAAAAGAACTTTTTGTCCGTAAAAAACCGCGCCTTTGGTGTTTTTATAAACCAAAAGGTCTCCTCACTTCCCATGATGACCCCCAAGGAAGGCCAACCGTTTTTTCTTTTCTCAAAGAACATTTTCCAAAAATCCCACGGGTGATTTCTGTTGGACGCTTAGATCTTAACTCAGAAGGACTTTTGATTTTAACAACGTCTGGGGCGATTGCTCATTATATGGAAATCCCCAAGACAAAATGGATTAGAACCTACCGCGTGCGTGTTTTCGGCCCCCTTGATGATACAATTCTAAAATCCATAAAAAAAGGTGTTTTAGAAGAAGGCATCTTGTACAAACCCCATAGTATCCATCTTGAAAAGTCCTTGAAAAAAGACCAAACCTCTCAAAATAATTGGGTTGAAGTCTCTCTCGTGACTGGAAAAAACAGAGAGGTTCGCAAGCTTTTTGAACACTTTGATCTTCAGGTGAATCGACTTATCAGACTTTCTTATGGTCCCTTCTCTCTTGAGAACCTTAAGGCAGGAGAATGCAAAGAAATATATTTTGAAAAGATGGGAGAACACTTTCCAAAAGAACTTTTAAATGCTTAGAATTATTGGGGGCAGTCTTCGAGGACGTCCCTTAGACTTTCCTCCTTCTTCTATTACGAGGCCCACCTCTGACCGAGGACGAGAAGCTGTCTTTAATATTTTAGAGCATCGTTTTCGTCGTCAAGATGGCATATCTTTTTTAAAAGATGCCGTCGTTCTTGATCTTTTTGCAGGATCAGGAGCCTTTGGACTCGAATGCCTGTCACGGGGATCGTCCTTTTGTCTCTTTGTTGAAAACAATCCTGAGGCACTTTCTGTACTCAATGCAAACCGAAAATCTCTCAATTTTCTTGAAAAAAGCACTATTTTAAATGGTGATGCCCTTAAACCTTTTGATCTTCCTTCTTCTTTTAAAGAGAAGATGTTTGATCTTATTTTTCTAGACCCTCCGTATACAAAAGGGTATGTTCTAAAAGCCCTGATGGTAGGCTTCCCTAAAAAATATGTCTCCTCAAAAACACTTATTATTGCAGAACTCGACGTCACGGAAGAGCTCGATGAGATTCAAGAGTATTTTACAGTTCTGGAAGAACGTCTCTATGGGCGCGCGAAATTTTTATTTGGACACTTAAAACCTTAGGATATTCGAATGCTTCAAAAGACGTACCATTGGATTTTAAAAGAATCTCAAAAGCCTTATGCAAACTGGGTACTCGGCATTGTCTCTTTTCTGGAGAGTTCAATTTCTCCCTTTCCCCCAGATCCTCTTATGATTCCCATGATTTTATCTGCCCCTCAAAAAGCATGGCGTCTGGCTTTTTTAACAACGGTCACCTCCGTTTTGGGCGGTGCTTTAGGATACGCCATTGGATATTTTTTATTTGAAACCATTGGAGATTGGATTGTTACAACTTATGGTCTGGAGCAGGCCTTTATAAAACTCAAAGACCTTTTTAACAGGTGGGGATTCTGGATCATTTTACTGAAAGGCCTCACGCCTATTCCCTTTAAAATTGTAACTATAACCAGTGGCGTTACCGGTCTTGATTTTATGACGTTTATGGCGGCAAGCGTTCTCTCCCGTGGCCTCAGGTTTTATATTGAAGCCATTCTTCTTTGGAAATATGGAAATAAAGTCCGAAAGCATCTTGAAGGCAATCTCATGCTCTTCACAGTCCTCGGGGTGAGTGCTCTCATATTAGGATTTGCGGTCTTAAAGTTTATAACGTAAGGTTTAAAAAACACGTATCAGGGAGGTTTCAAATGATTTCGTTAGATCGTCTAAAATTCATTTTTGGAGGAGCCTTCTTTATAGGAAGCATAGGTCTTCTGACCGCTTATGTTGCCGAATACGTTTTCAATCTCTCTCCCTGCATTCTTTGTGTCTATGAACGCATTCCCTATGGATTCTCTCTGCTTTTCGGTCTCTTTGGGTGGATAAGACCAAAAATCTTTCCAAAAGTTCTTCTTTTTTGTCTTTTTCTTGCTTTTTTAGCGGGGACAGGTCTTTCTTTTTACCATGCCGGCATTGAACATGATGTATTTCCTTCTTTTGGAGCATGTGGCGCAGACTCAAAAGCTCTTACCGCTGAAAGCATCGAAGAACTTGAAACTCTTATTCTTGCAACGCCTGTAATAAGGTGTGATCAGGTTTATTTTAGATTTCTTGGTCTTTCGATGACAGAGTATAATTTCATGTTTTCTTTTATGGTAACAAGTCTTTTAGGATTTGTTTTGTATAGAGTTCGGAAACCTAAACGGTAATTTTATAGATCGATCCCTATCATGAGCTCATCTCCGACAGACCTTATTAAATCCATGATTCGCGTCAACCAAGCGGGAGAATATGGCGCAAAACGAATTTATCAAGGCCAACTATCTATTCCTTTAAATTCTGAAGATAAAAACCTCATTCAAGAGATGTTGCGCCAAGAAGAAGAGCACCTTCATCTTTTTAATCAACTTTCGGAAAAACATGAGATTAACCCTACAAAACTCACACCTCTTTGGCACGTTGCAGGATTTGGACTGGGAGTTGCCTCTGCTCTCTTGGGCAAAAAAGCCATGATGGCCTGTACGGTTGCTGTTGAAGAAGTTATTGATGAACATTATCAAAATCAACTTCAAACACTTCGGGGCATTCGAGAAGATTATGAACCAGAACTGCAAACACTTATTGAAAAGTGTCATAAAGACGAGATTGCACATCGGGATACAGGGATTGAGCATCAAGCCCAAGAAATGCTTGGGTATCCGATTTTTAAAGCTGCTTTAAAAACAGGCGTAAGAATTGCCATTGCTCTTTCGAAGCGGATTTAAGATATTCTTTAATTAACCCGAGTTGCGGATAAGACAGCATTAACATATTGAAAAGAAAGAGGTATTTCAACCTTTCTCAATATGAAAAAGGGAAATACCTCCTGGGATACGTTAGCTCGTATGATATTTCTCTAATTCCTCCCAGAGGCGAGGGTCCACCCCCAAACGTTCTCGGATAGATTCTTGGGCAGATTGACGTTCTGCGTGCTCCTTTTCTTTTTGCTGCATGTGGATAATGGCTTGGCCTATTGCTATTATCTTTGCTGAATTTGCGTCTTGATCACACGACTTCATCATAAAGTATTTGCAGGCCTGTTTAACAAGTTCTTCTCTTTTTTCTAAAGGATTGGAAGGTATTGATAAGAGGTTATGCAGAATAATCTTCTGCTGCTCTTCCGTCATTCCTGCATGCAAAAGTTTCTCTAACTGCCCAGTCAAAGTTACATAATATTCTGGACTCTTATGGTAAGGAGGAGTTCTCTGAGAAAGCTCTGTTCTTAAATCTTCTGCCACATTTTGTGCCATCTGCTTCACAATTAAAGAATTCTCATGTACCTTAGTTTTCCTGTCTAGGGCTGTTGGTTCAGATTCTAGCTCCATCGCATAAGATTGAAGCCCTCCAAAAATTGTTGCCCCTAGCATAAAGAGTAAAAGCAAAGAAGTTCTTTGTTTTTTAGAATAGGTCTTTGAATAGAAATATTTAAATTCCATAATTAATCCTTTCATAATATACCTTAATAAAGCACATATATTTTATATCACAGTACATGACACAAATGTAAGAAGAGGTTGAGTAATCAATTGAAATCGTTTAAGAATTTCTTTATCAGGAGGAATTCAAAAATGATCAATC
>NCGZ01000039.1 GCA_002257235.1 Alphaproteobacteria bacterium 16-39-46 | reverse complement strand
ATTGCACCAATTGCTATGGACGAAGGGCTTCGCTTTGCAATTCGTGAAGGTGGTCGTACCGTTGGGGCCGGTGTTGTCTCTAAAATTATTGCGTAAGTTTAAGTCTAGGATTTAGGATAAAAGAAAGTCATCCCATGGAAAATCAAAGTATTCGAATTCGTTTAAAAGCCTTTGATCATCGTATTCTTGATCAATCTACAAAAGAGATTGTGAATACGGCGCGTCGAACAGGGGCCGTTGTAAGAGGGCCTGTTCCTCTTCCAACTAATATTCAAAAGTTTACGGTTAACCGTGGCCCTCACATTGACAAGAAGTCACGTGAGCAGTTCGAGATACGAACTCATAAACGTCTCTTGGATATCGTGGACTGGACTCCTCAGACGGTGGATGCTTTAATGAAGCTTGAATTGGCTTCTGGCGTTGATGTAGAAATTAAGCTTTAAGAAGGTGAAGTAATGCGTACAGGACTTATTGCTGAAAAATTAGGGATGACACGGCTTTTTACAGTTGAAGGTGAGCATCTTCCTGTAACCGTTCTTCATGTGAAAGACTGTCAGGTGATTCAAGTCAAAACACCTGAAAAAGAGGGCTACCGTGCTTTACAAATTGGGGTTGATAACAATCCTAAAATAAAGAATGTTTCAAAGCCTTTACGGGGTCATTTTGCCAAAGCAAAGGTTGAACCTAAAAGACATTGTGCAGAATTTTGTGTTTCTGAAGAGAATCTTCTTGATGTTGGTACCGAAATTCGTGTAGATCACTTTACACCAGGTCAATTCATTGATGTGATCGGGACGAGTATTGGAAAGGGATTTGCTGGGTCTATGAAACGTCATAACTTTGGAGGCTTAAGAGCGTCCCATGGTGTTTCAGTTTCTCACCGCAGTCATGGATCAACGGGAAATCGTCAAGATCCAGGAAAGGTTTTTAAAGGAAAGAAGATGGCAGGTCATCTTGGTTCTGAGCGTGTGACGATTCAAAATCTAAAAGTTATTCAAACCGATGTTGAACGTGGTTTGATTATGGTCTATGGGGCTGTCCCTGGAAGTCAAGGAAGTGTTGTTCTTGTGCAAGATGCAGTTAAAAAAGTGCAGCATTGAGAAAAAGTGATTTAAAAAGTTTTTAAAGGATTGGAACATGAAGTGTCCAGTTAAGAGTTTGGATAATAAAATTGTTGGTGAAGTAACTTTGCCCGGGGAGATTTTTGGTCTTCCAGTGCGAAAAGATATCTTATCTCGCGTTATTCATTGGCAAATGGCGCGTGCGCGTCAAGGGACCCATCAAACAAAGGGGATCTCTGATATTAGTGGAACGACACGCAAACCCTATAAACAAAAGGGAACGGGTCGTGCACGTCAAGGAAGTTTGAGATCACCACAGTTTCGTGGGGGTGCTGTTATTTTTGGACCAATTACACGGGACCATGGATACAGTCTTCCCAAGAAAATTAGAAAATTAGGTCTTAAAACAGCGTTATCACAAAAATTAGCCTTGGGTGAGTTATTGATCGTTAAGGATTTTAAATGTGAGACACTTAAGGCAAAAGATTTAGAGCAGAAACTTCAGGTTATGGGGCTTTCTTCGGCCTTATTCATTGATGGAAATGTTGTCGATTCTAATTTTTTGTTTGCTGCTCGGAATCTTATAAATATTGACGTGTTGCCTCAAGAAGGCGCGAATGTCTTAAGTATTTTAAAACGGAAAATGCTTGTTTTGTCAGAAGATGCGGTTCATCACTTGGAGGCACGTTTAAAATGAAAACTTCTCCTAAAAAGAAAACAATTTCTCTTTCAAGAATGTATGAAATTATTCGGAAACCGCTTGTAAGTGAAAAGACGACCTTGTTGATAGAAAAAAATCAACATGCGTTTGAAGTTTCTCTTGATGCAACGAAACCAGAGATTCGTGAAGCGATTGAGGGTCTTTTCAAAGTTAAAGTTTTGGCTGTAAACACGTTGCGTGTTAAAGGAAAGACAAAACGTTTTCGAGGAATTGAAGGAAAGCGTACAGAAGTTAAAAAAGCTTATGTAACGCTTGATTCTGGGTCAACTTTGGATGTAATGGCAGGAATATAAAATGGCATTGAAATATTTTAAACCCACGACACCGGGACAACGCCAGCTTGTTCTTGTAGATAGGTCCGAGCTTTGGAAAGGGAAACCTGAAAGGTCTTTAACAGTAGGACTGAAGAAGACAGGCGGACGTAACAACAATGGCCGTATCACAACGTTTCATCACGGTGGTGGTCATAAAAGACGTTATCGTCTTATTGATTTTAGACGGCAAAAATTTGATATCGTGGGTGTCGTAGAGCGTCTTGAATATGATCCGAATAGAACAGCTTGGATTGCTTTGATTACTTATGAAGATGGTGAAAAAGCATATATCTTGGCACCGCAACGTTTGAAAGTTGGAGATCAGGTTATCTCCGGAGAGCGTGCCGACATTAAACCTGGAAATGCAATGCCGATGCAAAACATTCCTGTGGGAACTATTGTTCATAATGTTGAGATGAAATCTGGAAAAGGTGGTCAGCTTGCAAGATCAGCTGGAACGTATGTTCAAATTGTTGGTCGTGATTCGGGGTATGTTCAGCTCAAGTTAAGTTCAGGTGAATTAAGAATTGTGCGTGCAGAGTGTATGGCAACGATTGGGGCTGTTTCAAACCCTGACCAGAAAAACGTTGTGCTCGGAAAAGCAGGACGGAAACGGTGGATGGGAATTCGCCCAACGGTTCGTGGTGTTGCGATGAACCCTGTTGATCACCCTCATGGTGGTGGAGAAGGAAAGACATCGGGTGGTCGCCATCCTGTTACACCTTGGGGAAAATGTACAAAGGGTAAGAAGACACGTAAAAATGTTGCAACGTCGAAGTATATTATTCGGCGTCGAAAGTAAGATTTAGATTTTGGTCCTAAGAGAATAAGGAGTTAGGAATTTGACACGTTCGGTATGGAAAGGTCCCTTTGTGGATGGTTATTTGCTTAAGAAAGCTGAAGCATCACGTCAGTCTGGTCGGAAGGAAATTATCAAGACCTGGTCGCGCCGTTCAACAATTCTTCCCCAATTTGTAGGGCTAACGTTTGGGGTTCATAATGGTCATAAGTTTATTCCTGTGTATGTCACAGAAGAGATGGTTGGTCATAAATTTGGTGAATTTTCTCTGACACGTACCTATTATGGTCATGCGGCAGATAAAAAAACGAAAAGAGGTTAGGATAAATGAGTAAAAGTCCAACTTTAAGACGCTTGGGGGATGACGAAGCAAATGCATCGCATCCTATGCTGCGGGTTTCCCCCCGTAAGCTAAATTTAATTGCAGGCGCAATTCGCGGAAAAACGGTTGAAGATGCGCTTGCATTTTTAAAGTTCGATAAAAAGCGTATTTCAAAAGATGTTAAAAAAATATTAATGTCTGCCGTTTCAAATGCTGAGAACAACCATAATCTTGATATTGATCAATTGGTGGTTTCAGAAGCTGTTGTTGGAAAATCCGTGGTTATGAAACGTGTGATGCCCGCTGCAAAAGGGCGTGCGACTCAAATTCATAAACCCTTTAGTCGAATTAATATTTGTGTTGCTGAACGTCTCAAGGAGACAAAATAATGGGACAAAAAGTTAGGCCAAATGGCTTGCGTCTTGGAATTACACGTACATGGGATTCCCGTTGGTTTGCGGGACGTGAGTATGCTGATCTTCTCCATGAAGATCTCAAAATTCGTAAATTTCTGATGAAGCACCTAAAGCAGGCAGCTATTTCAAATGTTATCATTGAAAGACCTGCAAAGAAGGCGAGAATAAATATTTTATCCGCACGTCCTGGTGTTGTCATTGGTAAAAAAGGTGCTGATATTGAAAAGCTTCGCTTGGAAGTCTCAAAAATGACGGCAAGCGATGTTACTCTAAATATTACTGAGATTCGCAAACCAGAAATTGATGCAAAGCTTGTTGCTGATGGAATTGCACAACAGCTTGAACGTCGTGTTTCCTTCAGGCGTGCTATGAAGCGTGCGATGCAGACAGCGATGCGTATGGGGGCCCTTGGAATACGCGTGAATTGTTCAGGACGTCTTGGTGGTTCTGAAATTGCGCGTATGGAATGGAGCAGAGAAGGTCGCGTCCCTCTTCACACTTTGCGCGCGGATATTGATTATGGAATGGCGACAGCATTCACAACGTATGGAACATGCGGTGTGAAGGTTTGGATTTTTAAGGGCGAGAAAATGGCACGTGAGAAAGAAACTCAAGAGGTTTCTCCGAAGGTGTCTGTTTCAAAGCCTATGGGTGAATAGTTATAGATTAATGCTTGAGAAGGGCGTCGAAATATGTTAGCTCCGAAACGAACAAAATATCGGAAGGCCTTTAAAGGTCGTATTCATGGGGTGGCCAAGGGTGGAACAACTCTAAACTTTGGTGCCTATGGCCTTAAGGCAATGTCACCGGCACGCGTCACAGCGCGCCAAATTGAAGCCGCACGTCGTGCGATTACGCGTTATATTCGTAGATCCGGACGTGTGTGGATTCGTATTTTTCCGGACGTTCCAGTTTCTGCGAAACCTGCTGAGGTTCGTATGGGAAGTGGCAAGGGGTCTACTGAATATTGGGCATGCCGTGTAAAACCCGGTCGCATTATGTTTGAATTGGATGGTGTTTCTCTTGAAGTTGCTCAAAAGGCTTTTGAGCTTGCTTCCGAAAAACTCCCTGTAGAATCGCGATTCATCGCACGAGTTTCTTAATAAAGGATAGGGTATCATGTTAGCGTCAGAGTTGCGGGGTAAAGATAAAGAAGCACTACATTCTGAGCTTGTTGGGCTTCAGAAAGAGCTTTTTAATATAAGATTTCAAAGGGTGAGTGAACAACTCAAGAATACGTCCCGTATTCGGGTTATTCGTCATGATATTGCCCGCATTAAGACGGTTTCTTCAGAAATGGCGCGTAGCCCTGAACCTAAAAGTGCAAAACCTGTTAAGCGTAAAAAGTAGGAGATAAAGTATGCCACGTCGTGTCCTAGAAGGGCTTGTTGTCAGTGATAAGGGGGATAAAACAGTTGTTGTTCGTGTTGAACGACGCTTTATGCATCCTGTGTATAAAAAGTTTATTACCCGTTCAAGCAGGTATATGGCACATGATGCTGAGAATCGTTTTAAAGTTGGAGAACATGTTGAAATTCAAGAATGTCGTCCAATTTCTAAACGTAAGAAATGGGAAACTATTGAGAAGAAATAGTTTTTAAAATTAGACGAGAATGTCGAAATTAGTTGAAAAACTTTTAAAGAACGTTTAAACGTTAGGTCGTTAAAAAGGACGTTAATTATGATACAAATGCAATCGAACCTCGCAGTGGCGGATAATTCAGGTGCCCGTCGTGTGATGTGTATCAAGGTGTTGGGTGGGTCTAAGCGAAGAACCGCTTCAATAGGGGATGTGATCGTTGTTTCTGTCAAGGATGCTATTCCAAGAGGCAAAGTGAAGAAGGGTGAAGTTCTACGTGCAGTCATTGTTAGGACTGCAAAAGATATTCGTCGTGCTGATGGAACGGTAATACGGTTTGATGGGAATGCTGCTGTTTTAATTAACAAGCAGGGAGAGCCTATTGGAACACGTATTTTTGGTCCAGTAACACGAGAATTGCGTGGTAAATTTATGAAGATTATTTCTCTTGCTCCGGAGGTATTTTAAATGACACAAAATTGGCGTATTCGCACTGGCGATGAGATCATCGTTATCTCTGGGAAAGAAAAAGGGAAGACTGGAAAAGTTGTCCGTGTTCTTAAGAGTAGAAATCGTCTTTATGTCGGCGGTGTTAATATGATTAAGAAACATCAAAAACCGACGGCTTCTTCTCCGGGTGGAATTATTCAAAAAGAAGCTTCTTTACATGTCTCAAATGTTGCTCATGTTGATCCTGTTTCTAAAAAAGCAACACGAGTCGGGTATAAATTTTTAGAATCAGGCCGCAAAGTGCGTTTTGCAAAACGGTCTCAAGAGATTATTGGTCAGTAAGAGAGAACAGCATGCGTTTAAGAAAATTATATGAGACAGAGATTAAAGATCGACTTGTAAAAGAATTTGATTATAAAAATGCTTTTCAGGTTCCGCGTGTTGAGAAGATAGTCTTAAACATGGGCGTTGGTGAAGCTGTGAAAGACAGTAAAAAGATAGATGCGGCCGTTGCAGAAATGACGGCTATATCAGGACAAAAACCTGTTATTACAAAAGCGCGTATGTCTATTGCTGCCTTTAAGTTGCGGGAAGGAATGAACCTTGGTGTTAAAGTGACACTCCGTGGCGCGCGCATGTATGAGTTTTTAGATCGTCTTCTTACGATTGCTTTGCCGCGTGTACGCGATTTTAGAGGTCTTTCTGAAAAAAGTTTTGATGGACGCGGGAATTATAATTTGGGAATTAAAGAACAAATTATTTTTCCAGAAGTTAACTATGATCGTATCGATCAAGTAAGGGGAATGGATATTTCGATCCAAACAACAGCTCGGACGGATGCAGAAGCAAAAATCCTCTTAGCTGAACTGGGGATGCCTTTTAATAATTAATCTAATTTAGGTTAGATATTTTGAATTCGGAGTTGAGGAATGGCGAAAAAAAGTGCAATAGAGAAAAATGAGCGGCGCATACGGATGGTTCATCAGGCCCGTGGAAAGCGCGAGCGCTTGAAAAAAGAGGCTTATGATAAAACGGTGCCCCTTGAAGAGCGATTTGAAGCAATTTTAAAATTGGCTGCAATGCCACGGAACTCAGCTCGAGTTCGGATCCGTAATCGATGTGCTATATCTGGACGGCCTCGTGGTTATTATCGTAAGTTTCGTATTTCGCGGATTGCGATTCGTGACTTGGCTTCTGAAGGTCAGATTCCAGGAATGACAAAGTCAAGTTGGTAACAGTTAAGGAAAACGTCAATGTCTATGAATGATCCGATTTCAGATATGCTGACCCGAATTAGAAATGGGTTGAAAGCGCGTAAAGAAACGATAACGTGTCCTTCCTCAAAGATTCTAAGGAATATTTTAGATCTTTTGGTGAGAGAGGGATACATTAAGTCATTTTCAGTGCGCCCTGTTCGTACTGGAATTAATGAGCTTCTTATCGAGTTGAAGTATTTTGATGGTGGTCCTGCCATAAAAATTATTAAACGTATTTCAACGCCAGGTCGTCGGAGTTACGCAGCTTCTGATAAATTGCCGACGATATATAATGGACTCGGCATTGCTTTGATTTCGACCTCAAAAGGGTTGATGACAGACTTAGAGGCCCGATCCAATAATCTTGGTGGCGAAATTTTATGCACGATCTATTAAATTATAGATAAAGTGTTAATTATTCTTTGAATGAGAAGGTATCTTATTTGAAGAGGTGGTTTTTTCGAGGGAAAAAATCGCACGTGTAGATGTGATAATGTAAGGTTTGAAAAAATGTCAAGAATTGGAAAGCATGCGGTTCCCATTCCTACGGGTGTAACGGTGGAAATTGCGGGAAATCTTATTAAAGCAACCGGTGGTCTTGGGGCCTTAAGTTATGCTTTTTCAAAAGAAGTCACTGTTGCCGTTGAAGGTACTGAAATTTTTGTGCGTCCAAATGGAACATCTGACCGTGAACGTGCGATGTGGGGAACGACCCGAAATCAAGTGAGCAACCTGATTGTAGGTGTTTCAAAAGGATTTACGGTAGATCTTGAAATTAATGGTGTTGGATATCGTGCGGCGGTTCAAGGACAAGACTTAGTATTGCAGTTAGGCTTCAGTCATGATATCAAGTTTCCAATTCCTGCAGGCATTTCGATTAAATGCGAAAAACCTACTTTGATTCAGATTCATGGAAAAGATCGTCAAGAAGTTGGTCAAATTGCAGCGCAAATTAGAGGGTATAAGACTCCCGAACCTTATAAAGGGAAGGGAATTAAATACGTGTCTGAAACAATATTCCGCAAGGAAGGGAAGAAGAAGTAAGAGCCATGAGTTTCAAAGGAAATAATTTATTTGACAGACGTAAGCGACGTGTTCGGTTTGATATAAAAAGAGCTGAAAACGGTCGTGCTCGTTTAACGGTACATCGTACAAATTTGCATATATATGCTCAGGTGATTGAAGATGCGACGGGACGTACCGTTGCTCAGGCTTCAACAGTTGAAAAAGATGTGCGAAAGACAATTAAAAACGGAGGAACCACTCTTGCAGCTCAAGAAATTGGGAAACAAGTGGCGGCGCGTGCCTTAAAAGTCGGCGTTAAAGAAGTCGTTTTTGATCGGGGTGGATACCTTTATCATGGACGTGTGAAAGCTTTGGCTGATGCTGCACGGGAAACAGGACTTCAGTTTTAAAGTTATTATTTTTTGCGATGACTGAGAGCTTATTGCTCACAAGAATGCAAAAAAAAAGCGTAAAGTTTGGGTTACAGACAATGAAATTTTTTAATTTTGTTGTTTTCTAAGCTTTTTAGGATAGTTTGAAGATAGAGCCTTAATTCAAGGAAGACTTAAAGATGTCTCGTAATACAGCAAACGAAAAAGATACGGATTACATTGAAAAATTGGTAAATGTGAATCGTGTTGCGAAAGTTATTAAAGGAGGGCGTCGATTTTCTTTTTCAGCCCTCGTTGTGGTAGGAGATGGACGTGGCCGGGTTGGGCATGGGCATGGAAAAGCACGTGAGGTTCCAGATGCTGTTAAAAAGGCAACGGAACGCGCTAAAAGAAAAATGATTCGGGTTCCTTTGAAAGAAGGCAGGACACTACATCATGACGTTGATGGCCATTATGGTGCTGGAAATGTCATTTTACGTGCTGCAGTTCCAGGAACAGGAATTATTGCAGGTGGTCCAATGCGTGCCGTCTTTGAGGCGATTGGGATTCAAGATGTGGTAGCAAAGTCCGTGGGATCTTCAAATCCATTTAATATGGTTCGTGCAATGTTTGAGGCCCTTAGTTCAGCAGCTTCGCCGCGTCAAGTAGCCGCCCGTCGTGGAAAAAAAGTGAGTGATATTTTGCCGCGCCGTGAAGAGGTAAAGGAGACACAAGAATGACCGGAAAAGTTTCAAAAGCTATTACAACAGAGACAGTCAAGGTGACATTGATTAAAAGTCCAATTCGTAGGCAAGCATATCAATCTGCTTGTTTAGTGGGACTGGGACTCCGGAAGTTGCACTCGTCTCGTGTTCTTGAAGACACCCCGTGTGTGCGCGGAATGATTGAAAAAGTAAAACATTTGTTACGGATAGAGGGCTAAGGCCTAAGGAATTTAATGATGCAGTTAAATCAAATTAGAGATAATAAGGGTGCCCGTAAACGTCGAGTACGCAGAGGGCGTGGAATTGGGTCTGGTCTTGGAAAAACGGCAGGACACGGTCAAAAAGGTCAAAAAGCCAGGTCGGGTGTTTCAATCAATGGATTTGAAGGGGGACAGATGCCTCTTCATCGTCGTCTTCCAAAGCGTGGCTTTAAGAGTCATTTTAAGACGGAGTATGGGATTGTTAATCTGTGCAGGATTCAAAGAGCTCTTGATGATAAGACGATTTCTATAAAAGACAAGATTACGTACGATGTACTTGTAAGCGTAGGTCTTGTTCGCGAAGGCTATAAAGGATTGCGTCTTTTGGCATCAGGAGACTTTTCAAGTAAAATTGAAATCGAAGTCGCGTCTTACTCTCTAAAAGCAAAAGAGCGTGTTGAAGCGTTAGGAGGAAGTGTTCATCTTTTGGTTTCGGCTCCTTTGCCTGAAACAAAGACAGAAGCAAAACCTAAGCGCAAAAATGCTAAAAAAGAGCTTGAAGAGAAATCTGAATAAAGGGGAGATGGTATGGCATCGGCAGCGGAACAACTTGCAGCAAGTTTAAATTTTAAAGCTTTTTCAAAGGCGACAGTTCTTAAAAAGAGAATTCTGTTTACCTTGCTTGCTTTGATTGTTTACCGCTTTGGAAGCTATATTCCTCTTCCGGGCATTAATCCTGAGATTATGTCTGAAATTGCACGTCAGAATTCTGGTGGAATTCTTGCGATGTTTGATATGCTTGCGGGTGGTGCTTTAAGCCGTATGAGCATTTTTGCCTTAAATATTATGCCCTACATCTCTGCAAGTATTATCGTACAATTGCTGACAGCTGTTTACCCTGCTTTTGAAGCCTTAAAAAAGGAGGGTGACTCTGGCCGCAAGAAATTGAATCAATATACACGCTATGGAACTGTTTTTCTGTCTCTTATCCAAGCGTATGGAATTGCTGTTGGATTAGAAGCGATGCATGGAACAGGAGGCGCTTCTGCTGTGGTTATTGAGTCGGCTCTTTTATTCCGGTTTGAAGCTGTTGTCACCCTTGTGGGGGGGACTGTTTTTTTAATGTGGCTCGGAGAACAAATTACGGAACGCGGACTTGGAAATGGAATTTCCATGATTATTTTTGCAGGTATCGTGGCCAATCTTCCTCAAGCCATTGTTGGAACACTTGAACTCGGGCGCACGGGCGCCCTCTCAATGGTCTTTATTGCAGCAATTCTTATTGGAGCGGTTGCGGTTATTGCATTTATTGTTTTCATGGAGCGTGCGCAACGTCGTATTTTAATTCAGTACCCAAAACGGCAAGTTGGTAACAAGATTTATGGCGGTGAAAGCACGCATCTTCCTTTGAAACTTAACAGCTCAGGTGTTATTCCTCCTATTTTTGCAAATGCGCTTCTATTGTTACCGGTTACTTTGGCGGGCCTTATGAGCAGCGATGGGAGTGCTTGGTACAGTAAGATTGCAAACCACATTTCTCAAGGTCAGTGGCTTTATATTGCTTGTTATATTGGTCTTATTGTGTTCTTTTCATTTTTCTATACAGCGATTGTTTTTAACCCTGAAGAAACAGCTCAAAATCTGAAAAAAGCAGGAGGATTTGTTTTGGGGATTCGTCCTGGGAAAAACACAGCTGACTATTTCGACTATATTCTAACGCGATTAACCGTATTAGGTGCAATTTATCTTTCTGCGATTTGTGTGCTTCCGGAGGTCATTAAACTTTATTATACATTGCCCTTCTATTTTGGTGGAACAAGCCTTCTGATTGTTGTGAGTGTAACAATGGATACGGTCGCTCAAGCGCATTCTCATTTGATAGCACATCAATACGAGGGAATTTTGAAGAAATCTAAGGGTAAGGGACTGCGTCCATGAATTTAATCCTGCTTGGTCCTCCAGGGGTCGGAAAAGGAACACAAGGGGCAGCTCTTTCTGAGTCTCAAGGTCTTTGTATTCTTTCAACGGGGGATATTTTAAGGGCAGAGGTTTCTCAAGGGTCTGAACTTGGTCAAAAAGTTAAGGATCTTATGGATCAAGGACTTTTTTCAAGTGATGATCTTATAATGGAGGTTGTAGAGCGCGCGATGGTTGTTCGGGATGAACAAAAGGGAGTCCCACATCATGGTTTTATTTTTGATGGTATTCCACGTACACTTTCTCAAGCAGAAATGCTTGAAAAAGTGCTGGACAAACGTCATGAAAAGATAGATGCTGCGATCCTTCTTACAGTAGATGATGAGGCTTTAATAAGACGTCTTAAAGGCCGATACTCATGTGCCAAATGCGGTGAGATTTATAATGATCTTTCACATCATCCCAAAAAAGAGGGAGTGTGTGATGCCTGTGGATCAAAAGAATTCATAAGACGGTCAGACGATGAAGAAGAAACAATTCGGACGCGTTTGAGAGTTTATTATGATAAAACCGTTCCTGTTCTTTCTTTTTATAAAGAAAAAGGAATTTTATACGAGGTTAATGGAATGAAAAATCCTGAAGAGGTGCAGTCGTCCATTGAAAGTATTTTATCGAGTGTTGTCGGAAAAGCTTGACTCTTGCGACAGAGATTAATACTAATCTCTTTTAGGTTTAATGTGAGACCTAAAGGGTGTTTTAACTTGAGAATAAGGAGAGTGCACCGTGCCACGAATAGCGGGTGTTAATATTCCAACAAATAAGCGTGTTGAAATTGGACTGACATATATTTTTGGAATTGGACGAAAGAGTTCTCAGGATATCTGCTCTAAGGCAAATATTCCTGATACCAAGCGTGTGAGCCAACTCACCGATGATGAAGTTTTGCGGATACGTGAAATCATTGATCAGGATTTTCAGGTTGAAGGAGACCTGCGTCGTGGGATTGGAATGAATATCAAGCGTTTGATGGATTTGGGATGCTATCGCGGATTGCGTCATCGAAAGGGTCTTCCCGTTCGAGGTCAGCGGACACATTCGAATGCACGGACGCGTAAGGGACCTGCGAAGGCGATTGCAGGTAAGAAAAAGTAAGTTGTGAAGGTTAGGGTTTAAAATGGCGCAAGCAGCAGCATCGGCACCAAGGGTTAAACGACGCGAGAGAAAGAATATTGTCTCTGGCATCGTGCATGTGAATGCAACGTTTAATAATACTGTAATTACGATTTCAGATCTTCAGGGGAATACGATTTCATGGTCTTCTTCTGGGGTTAAAGGATTTAAAGGGTCTCGGAAGTCAACCCCTTTTGCAGCACAGCTTGCTGCAGAAGATTGTGCGCGTAAAGCCATGGAACACGGCATGAAAACTGTTGATGTTGAGGTAAAAGGTCCTGGAACAGGACGTGAATCAGCCTTAAGAGCTTTGCAAGCGGTCGGACTTGTTGTGACGTCTATTCGGGATATAACCCCCATAGCACACAATGGTTGTCGTCCTCCAAAGCGGCGCCGTGTTTGATTTAAGGTTTTTTTAAAGAGCGCAATGGCTTTTTAAGAGGTTTTTGTATTTTTATTAAATTATGAAGGGGCGATTGTTGTGATCCAGAAAAATTGGCAGTCATTAATTAAGCCACACAAACTTGAAGTTCAACAAGGAAGGGTTCCTGGGCATGATGCGACAATCATTGCAGAGCCATTGGAGCCAGGGTTTGGACTGACACTGGGAAATGCTGTACGGCGTATTCTTCTTTCCTCTTTGCAGGGAGCTGCGGTAACCTCTATCCAAATTGAAGGTGTTCTTCATGAGTTTTCCACTGTTCCTGGTGTTTTGGAAGATGTAACAGATATTATTTTAAATGTTAAATCCTTAGCATTAAAAATGCATGAAGATGGCATTCGTCGTATGAAGATTCGGGCTGAAGGACCTATGGTTGTGACAGCTCAAATGCTTGAATATGGCCCTGAGATTGAAGTTTTAAACCCTGATCTCGTTATTTGTACGTTGGATAAAGGTGCAAAATTCTCGATGGATTTGGTGGTTGAAGAAGGTCGTGGATACGTTCCTTCTGCGCTCAATCGTAAAGAAGACGCCCCGATTGGTGTCATTCCTATTGATGCCTTGTTTAGTCCGATCAAGCGTGTGTCTTATAAGGTGGAGCATACCCGTGTTGGTCAAATGACAGACTATGATAAGCTGATCATGACAATTGAAACAAATGGGGCGATCACGCCAGAGGATTCTGTTGCATTTGCAGCACGTATTCTTCAAGATCAAGCGCAAGCCTTTATTAACTTTGAAGAGCCAGAAGATCGGCCTAAGGAGAAAGAAGGCGGCGTTGAGAATGCATTGATGCGGAATCTTTTGCGCCGGGTGGATGAGCTTGAACTTTCTGTTCGTTCAGCCAACTGCCTAAAGAATGAAAACATTGTGTATATTGGTGATTTGGTTCAAAAATCTGAACAAGATCTCCTAAAAACACCAAATTTTGGTCGTAAGTCTCTCAATGAGATTCGGGCTGTCTTAGAAGGAATGGCCTTGCATCTTGGCATGGATATTCAAGAATGGCCCCCTGAGAACATTGAAGAACTTGCGAAAAAGCTAGAAGATCCATTTTGAGGAGAGCGTAAATGCGACATGGTATGGCCCACCGGAAACTAAGCCGGACGAAATCACAACGGAGATCGTTGTTTGCAGGACTATCAAAGGCCCTGATTAAGCACGAGCAAATCAAGACCACTTTGCCAAAGGCGAAAGAGCTACGCCCCATTGTCGAAAAGTTGGTGACCCTTGGAAAGCGCGGAGATCTTCATGCCAGGCGTCAAGCCCTCAGTGTTTTGGATGGCGATAACGTTATTGTTCAAAAACTGATTGAGACTCTTGGCGTGCGTTACAAAGATCGTGCTGGCGGATATATTCGCATTATAAAGGCAGGATTTCGCTATGGAGACTGCGCTCCCATGGCGCTCATTGAATTTGTTGATCGGGATGTTTCCGCAAAAGGGAAAGACTCTGGCCCGGTCCAAGTTGAAGGCGATGAAGAAGAAGCGCCAGGTTCAGCGGCTTAGATTTTTCATTAAAAACAGAAATAAAAAAGGGGGCCTTTACGGCCCCCTTTTTTTGAGGAAACATAGAAAAAAAGAGACCAGCTCAACTAAAATATTTTCTTCACAGCTGCAGTCACTTTGTCAACTTTATCTTTCGCTTGGCGTCCAATCCTCTCAGCCTCTCGTTTATTTTGCTGTTCTCTCGTAAGCTCAGCTTCTCCACCAGCGTCTAAATTTGCCTTTTTCTGTTCTGCAGCTGCGGCTGAAAAATTGTCTTTATCTGCGTTTTGTTCTGCAGACGCTTTTTCTTTTTCAGCATCTTTTAAATCTTTCTCAGCTTGTTCTTTTCTTGCGGAAGCCGTATGCGCTTTCTTATCTGCTGCTTCAGCATCAGGATCATTCATCGCCCCTACGAAAGAAGGGGACAAAAGAGCAAGAACAGCAAGGGCAGTAAGAGTGGATTTATTTAAAAGTAAATTTTTCATGATCGTTCTCCTTAAAATGTTAAAAGAAACAACTGAATCAATAAAGCCTTTAAAATTGAGAAGGCCTTACCTTATAAATAAATAGTACACCTATAAAAATAATATTAAAAGTAAAAAATTAATTTTTTTTGTAAAAAAATTTTTTTACAAATATAAAAAAGTTAAAAAATACCATAACGGACTAATGCCCATTTTTTAATATTTATGTATATTAAAAATATAGTATTTTTATTATGGGTTACAATGTCTCATATGACGCTTTTTTTCCTTGTCTATTTCTTTTAGAATGGATGTAAAAAGAGGGAACAGAAAGTATTTTTCGTATTGAACAAGGTATCTATTACGGATCTCAATTGGTTTTTTAAGGGCAGAAAGATAGCTGAGCCATGAAACACACCCTGTCATTCCAATAACAATCAGTGTCCAAATAACAAAAGCCTTTTCTGAAGAGGAGAACACTTTTTAATGCGAGACAGATACTTTCTCTCTTCTCATGTGAAAGATGAGAAGAGAGATTCAGACATAAAGAGAAAAATTCATCATACTTTAAGATGAATAATTAACTCGACCTCAACAATAGAAGCTTTTGCAAAATCCCAAGCTTTTTGAAGTGAACTTTTTGAAGGAGAGGCAGGAAATATAGTTCTCTTTTTAAGCTCATTCTCAATTGATTTTATCGCTTCTTTTACAGTTTCGGGACTGGGGAGGGAAGAGAAAGAAACAGTCACTTTCCAGAGACGAGGCTGCATTTTTAAAGCAAAAGGAGAGGCATCAAACACTTCTTGTAATTCTTTTAAGGTGCTTGAGTCCAGATTTTGCTCAGGAGGAGGAAGAAATGAGATTGAAATTGTGCCTTCAGCATCCGGTACACTTTTGAAGTTGTCATTTGCCCAGTCTATGATTGTCTCAATACTTCCTGGGCTTTTTTCAAAGTGCTCTGTTGCTGCGGCAGCTTTTTTTGCCAATCTCTCCAAAGCGCTCGGTTTTAACCGAATGACAAAGCTTGATTCGCGGACTTTTACAACAGACCAGTCCGAATCAAAAACTTGAGTAATACGGGGGTCTAAATCATCTTTGGAAGAAATAGAAATTCTATGATCCTCTTTCCCAGAAGATTCAAGAGCCATTAAACCGAGAGCAGATCCTAGAACCAAAATAGGTAAAGTTTTGTTTTTCATAATAGACATTTCAGCCTCCTTTTTTAATGATATGTAAAAATGTAAAAAATATGTATCTTCTTATATTAGATCATTTTTTTAAAGAAATTGCATTAAAAAAATGTGAAGTATTGATTTTTAAATGACTTATAAACGAGGATAGAAAACTTTATTTTTTAAGAGTAATATTTGGCTCACTTATATTTTATCTCTGAGAAGAATGAGAAAAAAACTAAAAAAATGCCGGTGGATAAACCACCGGCAAATTCTTGATGATCTTAGGTGGCTTAGGTGTGGTAGCTTTTTGGTTAGGCTACACTACTCTTTGTGTGGCTTGCCCAGTAAGCGGCCAAACCCACAAGTGCCACAAGACTCACCAAGGGGAGATGATGAGGAAGGGAGGCTAAAAGCTGATGGCTCTCCTTTTCTCCAATAACAGGCTTTAAAACATTTTCCAAAATTGGATGCATGCTTTCTAAAGGCGTTAAGATCTTGTTTTTTGGCCTTAAAAGCCACCCAACAAAAAACAAGAGGAGACTTATGCTCAGAAATATGCTTGCAAGAAAGGCTAACGTTAAAACTTGCCCAATCTCTGGTATCAAATAATGATAAAGAGAAAAACAGGCGACCACAGATCCCACCAAAAGGAACAGAGAAGCCGTTGCATATGCAACGATCTTCCCGCACTTGGGTTTTGGAGGTGCTGCTAATGAAAGGAGGAGCTTTGCAATTACAGGTATCATAGCGGGCCCCTTACTTTGTTATTTTGCCAATGATAAACCCTGCCCCAAGAGCAAACAGGATGCTTTTAAGAGGGTTTTGTCCTATATATTCACTGATGCGTTCAGCCTGTTCTTCAGAATATGCTTCCACCTTTTTTTTATATTCTTCTCCTTTTTCAGAAGAGGCTTCTACAACGTCACTAAAAGAACTTTTTAAGTTTTCAAAAGCTTTAACTGAAATTTTCTTAAGAGGTTCCCATTCTTTCTCGGACGCATCCTTCAATTTAGAATACGACTCCGTCGCCTCGTCGAGAACAGCCTTCAACGATTTTTGGGCTTTTTCCGCATGAGGGACCGCCTTTCCTTTGAACTCAGATTGTATTTTTGAGAGCTGCTTTCCATAGGAGCTTAACTCTGCCTTAAGGTCATTTAAGTAGTCATTATTTGTGCTCATATCATATACTCCCGAATTAAATAAAGATTAAGTGTTAAAATTTTAGTGGTCTTTTAAAGGTATTCAAAGTATATAGGATAAAAAATATCTACTGAAGAAAACAAGATGAAAATCTTATTTTCTTTTTTATAGTTTATAAGAAGAAAAAGATAGATAATCCCTGTCTATACTTTGAATTAATTTCAAAATTAATCCATATCAAGGATCCTTTACTTCTTACATCTTTAGTCTGTCACTTTTTAAAGATTGTGTAAACCCATTTTTTTATGCGTTATCAATTTAATTTATTTTTAAGGCTCTCCGGCTTTAACATTAACTGGAACTAAAAGAAGAGTAGGTTTTTCTCAAAAATTTTTAGAGACTAAAATAAAGCCTCCTAAAACTCTCTTTTTCTTTGCAATGAAATGGTATTTTTAACATGGATTTTCATTACGATAATTTAGGTAGACGTAGAAGCTTCAAAAGCAATTTTTAGATCCTCCCTCCAAGGCAAGTGGGTAACGGTCTTGAGCCA
>NCGZ01000038.1 GCA_002257235.1 Alphaproteobacteria bacterium 16-39-46 | reverse complement strand
ATTTTCACGATTTTCAACAAAAAATCACTATTTTTTTATTCGAGGGGGGGGAATCGCTATCCACTACAGACTCATTACCCGGCGATATGGAGAGGATACGATTTAAGGTTTGAAATAAATCAATAAGGGCTAAGGAGGGTGTGACATCTTTATGTGTTAAGGGAGAGTAAGACATCTATTTTTTTGTCTCTACGGTTATTTTTCCTCTTTAAGACGTCCAACCAACTCATAAAGCCATCTTGCAATGTTATCAAGGTGAACCGCAATGAGGGTTTCTGGATCTGCTTCAGGGCCAACTGTTTCTAAAGAGGCGTGCTCAAATCCTTCTTTTGCAAGTGTATTTTTAAAGACTTGATCTTGATAAGGGATGAATGGATTATTTGAGATGGCTAAAATCCTTGATTTATATAGATCTGGGGCATCTTTCCAAAAAGAGCGATATTCAGGAGATAAGGAATTAGGATTCTTATGAAAGGTATGAAAAGAGTTAAGCCATTGTTTTATGGTGTCTTTTGTTGTAGGGCGCTTTCCTTCTTGTGTTTGAAGAGCAGGGACAAAAAGAATTTTATCACGCAAAAATTTATCAGAAACCATTTGATCCCAAATAATTCGTGCCGCATCATTTTCTGTTTCTATAAGAGTGCTTGGTTTTTTCCAGTCGGCTCTAAGATGAACCTTCGAGCTGTCAGGATTAAAAAGATCTTCTTTTTCATGTAGGGCAGCATCAAGCTTCCGATCCCCAGAAAGAAAGACAACTTTTACTCTTTTTTTTGTTTGTTCTGAAAGCTCTGGCCATACCTTTGTCAGAAAAAATTTAACGCGATCTTGCATGCGACTAACGCGGGCCCCATGGATAAAAATGTAGTCTACAGATTCATACATCTGAGAAGAAGGAAGAACTTCATGAATAACGCCCAGCTTTTCCAGAATAGGAAGCATTTTTTCTTTTTCATGAGGGACTTCTTTCATGTTCCATCTCTCTTCCCCTGGTTTGCGTAAAAACTCGTTCTGAGCAATGGTATTCATCTCGATGATGTTCTCTGAGGAAAGGTTCAACGCCTGAAACAGTTCCCTTAAAAGCGGAGATGGAGCCCCCTTAGACGTTATCAAGGATTGATATGCTTGCGTCATATGGGGTAAAAACGTTATAAGCGTGCAAAGAAAATAAAGAAAAATAATCTTGTTTTTTAAGGGAGATAAAAAGGTCATTTTAGTCAAAAACTCCTTTGTTAAGTTAATTTGAAGGCTTATCTGTTAACCAATGAAGCACTGCTAAGAAGAGGGAGAAACGTTTCCAAGGAAAGGCTTGCGCCTCCGACGAGCGCTCCGTCAACGTGGGGAAGTGAAAGAATTTCGGAGCTGTTTAAGGGCGTTACCGAGCCGCCATAAAGAAGCGGAATAATGTGTTTGGGGAAAAGAGTCTTTAACGCGATGCTTAAAGCGTTATGAACGTCCTCGATTTCATCTAAAGAGGGAATGCATCCTGTCCCAATGGCCCAGAGAGGTTCATAGGCAATCATGAGAGGAGGTGAGGACGAAGGTTTAGAAATCAGCATTTCTTGGAGAGCCTGACACATTTCATGAAGTTGATTCAAAACAAAAGGGACTGTTTTTGACGCACGTCGAATCTCAAGGCTTTCTCCAAGACAAAGAACAGGGATAAGATCATGTGAAAGGCATTGAAGGATTTTTTGACGCAAAAGGGGTTCTGTTTCTTTGTGATAAAGGCGCCTCTCAGAATGACCGATGAGAGCAGCTTTAACACCAACTTCTTTTAAATGACTGGCAGAAACCTCTCCCGTAAAGGCCCCTTTTTCATGCGCACTAATATCTTGAGCGGCAAGGGACAAGAGGTCTTTCTCGTGTGTAATGAGCGTGTGAAGCCGTTCCAAAAAAGGAAAAGGGGGAGCAATCATACACGAAAAAGAAGAAGGAGGCGTTTCTTTTAGAAACTGGATAATTCCAAGCGTGAGGGCCTCTGCTTGTTTTAAGGAAAGATTCATTTTCCAATTGCCGATGATGTATTTCATGGGGGTTTTTTCTCTTTTTAGGGGGCTCTCAAGAAAGTATGGTAATTTTATCGAGACAGTATAGTTTTTTTTAAATTTTTTTGTAAAGGGCTTGCTCTCTTTTTCTTGCATGTTTAATATACATTTGTCTTTAAAAAAGAAGGTCGTGACGTTTTTTTGTAAGAAGAATTCGTTTTGAGTTTAGCTAAATCAAGGGAAAATTAATCTAAATGATTCAAATTATCCGAGAGTTTTCTGTTTCATGGGTTTCTAAAGCACTTCTGGTCCTTCTTATTGGAAGTTTTGGTATTTGGGGGATTACAGACTTTTTACGCCCAAAATTCCGCTCAGATGTTGTTGCAACTGTTGGGAAAGAAACGATTACCCGTGTTCTTTTTTATCAGTCTCTCCGAAACGAAATGTCACGTATTCGAGCTCAAATGGGAGATGAGATTGACAAAAATCCTGAACTTCTTCCCATGGTGTCCTCTCAAGTTTTAACAAATTTGATTCAAGAGTCTTTACTCAGGCAAGAACTTAAAAATTTAAATCTCTTTGTGAGTGATGAAACGCTTAAAGAAATTGTTCAGTCAGAAGATTCTTTTCGGGATGAAAATGGACAGTTTTCAAAGAAAAAATTCGATAGTCTCCTTGCCCATCAAGGAATTTCAGAGTCTCATTATCTTTCAATGATTAAAAAAGATTTACAGAAAAGATTTTTGATTAAAGCTGTTATACAAGGCGTTAAAATGCCGGAAAATATTTTAAACCCTCTTGTTGAACAGTTAAAAGAAACAAGATCTTTGAGTGTGGCAACGCTTGTGGCGAGTGTGTTTCCGATAGTGGAAACGCCGTCTGACGAAGAGCTGAGTGCATTTTATGCGGAACATGATCAGCTTTTTATCTTGCCGGAGGTCCGAGATTTAAGCGTGGTCCTTTTAGATCCAAAAACCTATGAGGCCCAGATTAAAAATGCAGAACCTTCTCTTCAAAAAGAAGAACGTTCTCAGAAAGTTTTGGGGCAAATATATCAAGCCGGAAAAGAAATTCAAGATGCTTTAGCCTCTGGTTCCACGCTTATTGAAATTGCAAACGCAATGAACTTGCCTTTTGCAACGATTCAAAAAGTAACGGTGACGGGACAGGGTGAAGATGGTTCTTCAAAAATTGGTCCTAAAGTTGGTCTTTTTACAGAAGATATGGTCAGCCAAGCTTTTGAACTTGGAGAAGGAAATGAAAGTGATCTGACAGAGCTTGGAGATGGACGCTTTTATATTGTTGTCGTTGATCGTATTGATCCTCAGGCTGTCCCTTCATTTGAGACGGTTAAAGACAAAGTTTTAGAGAAATACAAAGATATGCTTCGTATGAAGGTTGCTCTTAAAAAAGCAAAATCTTTCATGGACAGAGTTCAAAAGGGAGAATCACTCCAAAAAATAGCTCAGGAAAACAAGCTTGCTTTTCAAGATCTTCCGACTGTAAGCCTTTTGTCTCCGCCTAAAAATCTTTCAGAAGATTTCTTGATAAAACTTTTTTCTCAACCGATTAAAGGTGTTGCCATGACAGTGACACCTCAGGGCGTCGAAATTGGTCAGGTGAAAAAGATTACGCCAAATGCCTTTAAAGACTCTAAAAAGATTCAAGAAAATGTGAAAAGGCTTCAAGATGAATTTATTGAAGATTTTATAAACCAGTTCATGTCTTTCTTGGAGGAAGAGTTTCCAGTTGAAGTTAACACAAAAGTTCTTAAGGAAATGATTCAAGAGAATTAAAAAAAGAACGAGAGAGCAATTTTTTTACAAGGGTTGATTCAAAAAAAGTCTAATTTACACAGAGAGGATTGCTATGAAAAAAAGAATATCAATTCTAGGAAATATGGTCACTATTTGTGGTTTTGCTTCTGCCTAAGCTGAAGTGTCTCCTCAATACGTCAGTCATTTTTTCAATATTACAAGCATCAGTCAAAAAATAACAGAGGAAGAATGTTTTGACCTCTTTTCAGATCCTGATTTTTACGATATCGAAAATGATACCTCTCAGTATAAAGATACACAGCATCAGAAAAACAAGAAATATCATCGTCTTTCAACAACTTTTCTGGATCAAAACCAGCAACTGTTTCTGGGTCAGGCAGAATTTGATGTCTTCATAAATGAGAAATCTGTCTGGGTAACCTGAGAGATGTACTTTCTGCTTGATTTAGAGAAGCACATGACCCGTGGAGGAGGGATCGTCCCTGGGTATTGTAAGGGAAATTTTGTTGGGAACGATCAATATATTCATAATTGGCCACGGACTTAAGTAGTTCAAATTGCTCACAAACCGGACTTATTTCAAGGGGCAATGAAGACCTTCTGGAAGGGTGCGCTCAAGACATTTGATCCCAGGAAGCGTATGACCCTCAAGCCACTCTAGAAAAGCACCGCCACCCGTTGAAACATAAGTAAAATCATTCAAGACGCCCATTTTAGAAAGAACAGCGACTGTATCTCCCCCGCCTGCAATGCTGATGAGATCTTTATCGCGTGAACGCTTTGCAACCTCGAGCGCAATATCATGGGATCCTTCATCAAAAGGAGGAATTTCAAAGACGCCAAGAGGGCCATTCCAGAGAACGGTATGGCAGTCTTTGAGGTGAGCAATGATACTGCGCCTTGTTGTTGGGCCAATATCCACGATATAAGAGTTTTCAGGGATATTTTCGATCGTGGTTCTTTCAAAGGGGCTGTTTTCTTTGATCTCTGGCGTTATAATCACATCTGAGGGGAGAAGGAGTTCACAGTTTCTTTCTTTTGCAAAAGAAATAATATCAAGCGCTATATCTTTCATACTTTCTTCATAAAGGGATTTTCCAATGCTGAATCCTTGTGCATAAAGAAGCGTATTTGCCATTCCTCCTCCCAAAACAAGCTTATTGAGCTTTGGGATTAGGTTTCTCAAAAGTTGAAGTTTGGTGGAGACCTTCGAGCCTCCTACAATTCCCATAACGGGCCTCTTAGGGCTTTCAAGGACAAAAGAGAGGGCCTCAAGCTCAGCCTGCATTAATCTTCCAATTGCAACGATCGGCATGCGGTGCGGAAGGGCTTCTACGGATGCATGGGCACGATGAGATGTGGAAAAGGCATCATTGATATAGATATCACCCAATTTTGCAAGCTGATCTGCAAACAAAGGATCATTTTGTTCTTCTTCTATATGAAACCTTAAATTTTCAAGAAGAAGGACCTGTCCATTTTCAAGATTCTGTACTGCCTTTTCGACATCAGGTCCAATGCAGTCTGATATAAAATGAATACACGTGCCATAAAGTGTGTCACTTAAAGCCTCTTGGACCACTTTAAGAGAAAGAAGAGGGTTTTTATCGTGAGGTCTTCCTAAATGAGATAAAATAATGATCTTTGCCCCCCTATCCATAAGTTCAAGAAGAGTAGGAGCTGCTCTGTCAATACGCGTCGAATCTAGGATTTTATTATTATGAAAAGGAACATTAAAATCACATCTTACGAGAACACGTTTTCCTGAAACGTCAAGATCATCTAAAGTTAAAAATTTTTCCATGATTTTTCTATGATAAGTCCCGAATAACAGAAGAGAATTTCCTAAACAAAAAACAAAAAAGCATTAAGAGCTGACTTCGGACTGTAAAGCAATAAGTTTATTAGATCTATATGAAAAATACATAAAATTACAAAAAAAATTAAAGTTGTTTTTTTAATAAAAATTTAGAATATTCCTTCATATTTGATTCTGGTGTCTTAGAGTGCGAGAAAAGAAATACTAAAAAACGTTGCCCACAAGGGGTATGACCCAAATAAATAGGATGTAATTTATGCTTATTCATAAAATCTTCTTGAAATGCAGGAGGTGAAAGGGATAAGAGTAAGAGTAATTAGGATTTTATCAATGGCCAAAAAAGAAGACACTCCCATCGTTTCTGAAAATATTATTGAAACCCCTTTTAAAGAGGCTCTTTCTGAACGCTATCTTGCGTATGCACTTTCGACAATTATGGATCGGTCTCTTCCAGATGTGCGAGATGGCTTAAAACCTGTTCATCGCCGAATCCTTTATGCTATGCATGAACTCGGTTTAAATCCCCAAAAAGGCTATAAAAAAGCAGCGCGAGTTATTGGAGATGTTATTGGTAAATTTCATCCCCATGGAGAAGGCTCCATTTATGACGCACTTGTGAGGATGGCACAAGATTTTTCATGTCGTTACCCCCTTGTAGATGGTCAAGGTAATTTTGGAAACATTGATGGCGACAACGCTGCTGCTATGCGCTATACGGAGGCGCGTCTTACCGATGTGGCTCAAGCGATGTTGGAGGGGATTGAAGAGGAGACGGTTCTTTTAAAACCTACCTATGATGGAACGCTTGAAGAACCTGGTCTTTTGCCTGCTCGATTCCCGAATCTCTTAGCAAATGGCGCCATGGGAATTGCTGTCGGAATGGCAACTAATATTCCGCCTCATAATGTGGGTGAAATATGTCAAGCGTTGATTTGTATCATGGACCACCCGGACGCCCCCATAGAAGAGCTTCTTAAATTTATAAAAGGTCCGGACTTTCCCACAGGAGGCATCCTGATTGAAGAGCCAGACGTTTTCCAAAAAGCCTATGAAACAGGACGCGGTCGATTTCGGCTCCGGGCCTGTTGGACGAAGGAAGATGTCCCGGGGGGAGGGTACGTTACGGTTGTTACTCAAATTCCCTACCATGTTCAAAAAAATAAGCTCATTGAAAAAATGGCAGATCTTTTGGAAAACAAAAAATTGCCATTTTTAGCTGATTTGAGAGATGAGTCAGCAAGTGATATTCGTCTTGTTTTGGTGCCTAAAAGCCGTGAGATTGATCCCGTTCTTTTCATGGAAAGTCTTTTTCGGGAAACAGATTTGGAAGTCAGAATTCCCTTAAATATGAATGTGTTAGACGCAGATTGTATTCCACGTGTCATGTCTTTGAGACAAGTTTTAGATGCTTTTTTGACCCATCGTTTAAATATCATTTTGAGCCAGGCATCTTTTCGGTTAAAGGCCGTTAAAAATCGTCTTGAGGTCCTAAGAGGATTTTTGATTGCTTTTTTAAATCTTGATGAAATTATCCAGATTATTCGAGAAGAAGATGATCCAAAAGCAATCATGATTCCAAGATTTCATCTTTCTGAAATCCAAGCTGAGGCAATTTTAAACATGCGTCTTCGTTCTCTTCGAAAACTAGAAGAGATTGAAATCAAAAAAGAAACTCAAAAGCTTGAAGAGGAGGAAAAAGAACTGGAAAATCTTTTGGGGCATGAAAAAATACAAAAAAAAGTCTTGAAGGATGATATTTTATGGATTCAGAAGAAATTTGGAAGCGCGACTCTTTTGGGAGAGAGACGGACTCAATTTGAAGCTCTCCCTCAGGGCCTTCATATAGATCTTGAGAGTTTCATTGAAAAAGAACCTTTAACAGTTTGCTGTTCTCTAAATGGATGGATTCGATCCGTGAGCGGTCATTTAAACCCTGAAGAAATTCAAAAAATTAAGTATAAAGAAGGAGATAGTGAGGGTTATGTTTTAAAGGTTATGAGTACAGACAAGCTCTTAATAGGAACCACAAATGGAAAGTTTTATACGCTTGCGATTGATAAACTTCCGCGTGGAAGGGGACAGGGAGAACCGCTTCAACTTTTGATTGATTTAGAGTCGGATGCAGACATCATTGGTCTTTATCCTTTTGGTCCAGACCATCAAAATAGAGATTTTTTAATGGTTGCGACAGACGGTCGCGGGTTTAGAACAAAAGTAGAAAATCTACTCGCACAAACAAAGGTGGGAAAACAGATTTTAACATGCCCGAAAGGCGTAAAAGCTTTTGGGTTTTTTCCTTTCCATGATCCCGAAAGCAGCATCGTCCTTTTAGGAAGTAATAAGAGACTTCTTCTTTTAAAAATGGCTCTTGTTTCTGAACTTTCTAAGGGAAGGGGATCCATGCTTCAAAAATATAGAGGAGCCCAGCTTGTTCAAGCGATTATGATGACACCTCTCCAAACGATCGCTTGGAAAAAAGAAAAAGGGAAACAAATTCCTCTCGAAAACCAGCATTATTGGATGGGAAAGTGCGGAGACGTCGGAAGGCTTCTCCCCGTTGAGTTTCAAGGAGACGGGAATCTGATTTTAGAAACCCCTAGAAGCCTTAAGAAGACTTAGAAGAGAGACGTTTTTAAGGAAATTCATAGGGTCAAAATCAGCGTTTGCAAAATAAAAAAATAAATTTTAAAATTAACTAAAATAATTAATTGCATTTCACCAGGGATCAAGGGAACTCTATAAAATGAAAAACCGTTTTTATTCAAATTTTTTGTTTGGTATGGTTCTTTTCTCAGCATTGACGTCATCCTTAGCAATGGGGATAGATTCTACGGGGGAAACAGTAAATCAGACTAATGAGAACGAAGAGTTAATGAACACTGTTGTAAATCAGGTAGTAAAAGCTGCGCATCTTTCTGGCTTTATTATAAATACGTCAGCAGGATCCATGCGCTTGAAGGTGGTGGAGACGAAAGATAAAGATGGGAACTTTATAGCATCTTCTTATATATGGGAAAAAGTTTCTGATTTTGAGGGAGCTATTGATGCGAATGCGGCTGATATCGACAGCCATACACTGACAATGAGTATGGAAAATGCTCTTCAAAAATTGAATTTAGTTCCTTCAAATACTCGGTCTTCTATTGTTCATGACATTGCTTATGGCTACGTTAAGACAGTTAAAAATATTTTTTATGACATTCTTATCTCTCAGTACAAATTGAAACCAAAAAAGGGGAGAAATGATATTTATGGTGTTCTAAATTTCCCGGAAAATCAAAGTCCATCCAGTAAAAAAATACCACTTGAATCTCCAGACCAGTTTCAAAAGAATATGATTTCATGGTATGAAAGTGCTGTCAGAACGGCCCTCTTAACTCCCTATGGAACGGGTCCTATTCGTTGGCACAAGATTTCGACGTCTCTTAAACAACATCTTCTTATTCCAGAGTTCCAGATCAGATCTAAAGCAAAATCTTATATGAAACCGGGAGCATCAACATCTGTTAAACAGTCTCAAGAAAAGAAAAAAGAAATTAAAAAAGGTGATGTTGGCTCTAAAAAAGAGAGTTCAACTCCTTCAAAAGAGATCAAAGAACAAAAACTGACTCCCAAGAACGTCAATGATATTTCAAAAACGACGAAAATTAAAAATCTTGTAAAAGATGAGAGTTCTCCAAAAGATATAAAGAGAGAAAAGTCTCGTCGTTCTTAATATCTTCTTTGCAATTATAAAAGGAGTATCTTAAATTTCCAAAAAATTTCAGTAAAAGATTATTCACTAAACATTTCTTGTAAAACAGAGAGAATTTTTTGTTGAGTGGCGTTTTCGATTCGACCTAATTTTTTAATAAGTCTACCTTTGTCTATAGTTCTAATTTGATCCAAAACAACGAGGCCTTTTTTTGACTCAAAAGTGAGAGAAACTCTTGTGGGGGAGGACTTTCCTTTCGTTGTCATCAGAGCAATAATAACTGTTGAAATATAAGCATTCATTTCATCGGGAGAAATAATCACACAAGGGTACGTTTTTTGAATTTCTGAACCTTGTGTAGGATCAAATTTTACGAGAAATATATCAAATCGTTTTTGTGTTGAGACAACCTCTACCATTCCCATTCTTCTTTATCCCATTCTTGAGAAAGATTAGAGAGATCCAAAAGGTCCTCATCTTCATTCTTGGTCATGTTTTTAAAAGCTTCAGTCCATCCTGCTCGAGGCAAGTTTAGAATGCTCTTGATAATCAGGTTATGGTCAACAACTTCTGCCTCTACTGTTTTTCCAAATCGACATTGTTCGATCAGTGATTTTGGAATACGAATTCCTTGGGAGTTTCCAATTGGAATAATATCAAGATGCATAATAATTCTCCTATGAGGATAAAAAGGTAATTATATTGTAATTACTTTTCTCTTCTTTGTACGGAATATTTTATTTTTTGTATCCTCTCTTCTTTTAGTGGTTAATTCTGCTGATTTAAAAAATTTCTGGAGTCCAAAACAAATTTCTGGAAGATTAAAAATGGAAGGAGGTCCTTCAATTAGCCACGAATTTATTTATAATGAGGTGCTCTAAAACTCCTTCTTTTAGTTTCTAGGTGGAAGGAGTTATCCACACATCCACACCTCTCCCGGCAGCCCTTATGGCTAGCTGGGGGGCTTGTGGACTTTTTGGGAACTCCTTTTGGATCTTCTCCTATTTCTAATTATTCAAAAACCCATTACGATAAAGCTCCTGACAAAGATCCAGAGTTCTCAGCTCTTTATAAAACGTTCCAGAGTAAAATTGACTTCATTAAACCTCTCAGCGGTGAGAAAATTTTACACCCACTTGGCATCCCTTAACCTCGTCTTTGATGTCAGGTGATAAGCCTTTAAACGGGGGTCGGTTTATTTTATTGAAATTTTATAGTAAAATCTGGTAGCATTAAAGATAAGTTCAGAACTCTTTCTCTCATAAGAGTCAAAAAACAGTAAAATAAAAATAATAAGTTTTCTGAAATTAATGTTCATTGGTTCTTAATCAACATTTAAAGGCCAAGAAGGGTGGGGTCATGTATATGAAATTTTGTATTTCTAATTTTTTTATTGGGGTCTTAGTTGGTATGTTTATATCATCTTCTGTATTTACAATGGAAGATGACTTTTATGTAAATACCCGGGTTTTCGCATCATACCCGCTCGATGCTTTCTCTCCTTCTCAAAGAAAAATTTCAGTTTATGTTGACACATTAAAGGGTGAGATTAAAGGGTATAGACTTAAAGAAGGCAAACAAGAGTATATGATATATTTACCTTTAGCAGAGAACCTTTCTCTTGCTTTTATCCCGCCTTGTTACCGACCTTACGTTCTTAAGGCAATAGACGAGAAGCTTATTGCTGTTGATGATGAAAAATCCATAAATGCCGTATTTACACTTGCCTGTTTTCGGGCAGAAATCACTCGAGCCTCTATTAAATTTTGTTTGAAGAATTCAGAGTGGGATAAGAAATTAACGATGCGCTCTGTTGCTGAAATTATTTGTTCTTATTTTGAAAAAGAAAAAACTGAAGAGGCGACAATCTCACTTCCACCTTGTCAAATTGACCAATTCACATTCAGGGCTTTTCTTAATTTAGATTGGAGCATTAACCATTACAAAGTTACAGATAAAGGAAGAAATATTAGATTTACTCTTTATTATCCTTTGCCGGAAAATCTCTCTTTGTTGGCTGTTGATCCTCTTTTAAGGGGGCAGGTTACCAGTATTATTGAAAAAGGTATTATTGAGGCCACCCATGAAAAAGCTATAAATGTTGCTGCTTCTCTTTTAAGGTCAGGAGCTGAGGTTAATTCTGAAACGATTATGCAGGCTTTAAGAGCAGGGGATATTTCGGATGTCTCTCCTTCCACTAGGTCTATTTTAGCTCTTATCTTAAAAGGGGGCCCAAAGGATAAGTCTTCACAAACGACGAACACTCTCGTTGAATTATCAGACTCTTTGAATAAGTGTATAAAGCTTTGAGCAAAGAAATTAATGATAATCAACAACTTCTACCTTTTTTCTAAATCCAGATTTTTTTTATCAGCGATTTGGGAAGACGAAGTCCTTTGGCGTTTCCAATTGGAATAATATCGAGAAGCATCATAATTCTTCTGTGAGGATATAAAATAAGGATCTTGCACTTAAAAAAACATCTTTAATCTGTGCAAAAGAATTTCTTTTTCATTCTGCGCATAAGGAACTGAATTTTGATCTCCCCAGACCGGATGTGGCCAGAGAGGATCTGTTTTGAGCCGGGCAACCATATGAATATGAAGTGTTGGAACAATGTTCCCGATGGCCGCAATATTGAGTTTATCGGCCCTATGGAGGGACTTGAGAAGAGGGGAGAGCTCTCTTATTTCCTGTCCAAGAAGAGACTGATCTTTTTCGGTAAGTTCATAAATTTCTTGAATGTTTTCTCGGCGCGGAACAAGGATGAGCCACAAAAATCTGGCATCATTTTTAAGAAGAAGCTGGGAAAGGGGAAGATCTTTAACAAAAAAGCACTCTTTTTCAAGAAGAGAGGGGATTTGAGACATTTTTTTCTTCTTGTGGCCAGAACATAAGGGGAAGTTTTTCGTCAATTTCTTTTAAAAAAGGGATGCTGTTTTGAGCCCCTTCTTTAAGACAGGCGAGACTTGAGGCAAGACTTGAAAACCGAAGAGCCTGTGGAAAAGAAATGTTTTGAGAAAGCTGAGCTGCAAGAGCTCCTGTAAAAGTATCTCCGGCTCCGGTTGTATCAATGGGTGTGATTTTAAAAGCTTCTAAGGTATATAGGGATTGAGGCGTAGCTGCAACAAGACCATCCGCCCCTAAGGTAATGATACATGCTCCTTTAAATGTCAGAGCGAGCTGAGCTGCCAAATCTTTGAGAGAAAGATAAGAGACATTAAGATTTTTGGCTGTCATGTGGGCTTCTGTCTCATTGAGAACGAGGGTAGACAGACACTGTAAAATGTTAGCCGGAATTGGAAAAGCAGGTGCCGCATTTAAAAGGATGGGACATTTTTTTTCAAAAGCACGTTGGATAAGGCTCCAGTTTTCAGAGATAGGTGTTTCTAATTGCAAAAGGAGGAGTCCTCCCTCTGAGAGTTTTTCATCTGGAACTTGTGTGTGATGAACGTCTAAATTTGCACCACTGGCAACAACGATGGTATTTTCAGCTTTTTGGTCAACATAAATACTCGCACATCCTGTCGGATTTTTACTTTTTTGAATGCCTTCTGTATGAATATGATCTTTTTGAAGGCAATTGAGTAAGGTATTTCCAAAAGAGTCTTCTCCAACTTTTCCATAAAAGAAGACAGACGGTGTTTGGTTGAAAGGAAGGCTTCGTGCTGCAGCAACAGCTTGATTGGCGCCTTTTCCCCCAGGAATAAGTTTATAATGAGGGCATAAAACGGTCTCACCTGGTCTTGGAAGCATCTCAACCGAAAAAAGAATGTCCATATTGAGGGACCCAAAAACAGTGATCATATGTATTTTCCTTGGCAAAGAAAGAAGAGGGACTTATTTTCCTGAAGAGCTGGTTTTGAAAATAAGACCTTCATTGTCTTTATGAGTTACCGTCACTGTATCTCCAGATTTTATCTTTCCTTCTAAGATTTGAGAAGCTAAAAGATTTTGAAGGGATCGTTGAATGACGCGTTTTAAGGGCCTTGCCCCGTAGACAGGGTCGTACCCTTCATTCGAGAGCCATTCTTTTGCAGAATTCTCAAGCTCAAGCGTTATTTTTTGATCTTCTAAAAGTTTTTTAAGGCGAATGAGTTGGATATCAACAATTCCTTTCATGTGTGCGCGTGAAAGGCGTTTAAAGATCAAGATATCATCCAAACGATTTAAAAACTCAGGACGAAAATGACTGCGGACAACATCCATCACTTGGTCTCTGATTTCTTTAGGGGCTTCCCCTTCAAAATCAGCATGGCTTAAAAATTCACTTCCGAGGTTAGATGTGAGAATAATTAAGGTGTTTTTAAAGTCAACGGTGCGCCCTTGTCCGTCGGTCAAACGTCCGTCGTCAAGAACTTGAAGCAAGATGTTAAAAACGT
The DNA here is from genome assembly GCA_002257235.1 of Alphaproteobacteria bacterium 16-39-46. Classification (GTDB taxonomy): domain Bacteria; phylum Pseudomonadota; class Alphaproteobacteria; order 16-39-46; family 16-39-46; genus 16-39-46. The sequence continues at coordinate 4,000 of NCGZ01000038.1, read as the reverse complement.
CGGGATGGGCCTTTTCAATTTCATCGAAGAGAATCACTTGGTAGGGCCTGCGCCTTACAGCCTCTGTTAAAGTGCCTCCTTCTTCATATCCAACATACCCAGGAGGAGCCCCAATAAGCCGGGAGACCGCATGTTTTTCCATAAATTCTGACATGTCAATTCTCAGAAGGGCATGTTCATCGTTAAAAAGAAAGGACGCTAAAGCTTTTGCAAGTTCTGTTTTTCCAACACCCGTTGGTCCTAAAAATAAGAAAGATCCAATGGGGCGGTTAGCATCTTGAAGGCCAGATCGTGCGCGTCTGACAGCGTTGGAGATCGCAGAGACAGCTTCATCTTGTCCCAGGACTCTAGATCTCATCTGATCTTCCATGGTGAGGAGTTTTTCCCGCTCGCCCTCTAACATTTTATCAATTGGAATCCCGGTCCACCGAGAGACGATGGAGGCAATATCCTCTTCAGTCACTTCTTCTTTAAGGGTTTGAGACTGAGATTGATCGACATGCTCTTTAAGTTTTTGTTCGAGCTCTGGAATCAGGCCATAAGTGATTTCACCTGCTTTTGCAAGATCACCTTTGCGGTGGGCAATGTCAAGTTCCAAACGTGCTTGATCCAATTGTTCTTTGAGACGGTGAGATTCGATGAGTTTATCTTTCTCTTCTTTCCAATGGCTCGTAAGGCTCCCAGACTTTTCTTCGAGTTCAGCAAGCTCTTTAAGCAACTTTTCAAGACGGTCTTGAGAGGCCTCATCTTTTTCTTTTTTGAGAGCTTCCCTTTCTATTTTGAGTTGGATAATGCGCCTGTCAAGCTCATCAATATCTTCAGGTTTAGAATCCACTTCCATGCGAAGACGGCTCGCTGCTTCATCAACAAGATCAATTGCTTTATCGGGCAAGAAGCGATCTGTAATATATCTGTCTGACAAAATAGCGGCACTGACGATGGCTGCATCCGTAATACGAACACCATGATGAAGTTCATATTTTTCTTTAAGTCCGCGAAGAATGGAAATTGTTTCTTCAATGCTCGGTTCAGAGACGAAAACAGGTTGGAATCGCCTCGCAAGAGCGGCATCTTTTTCGATATATTGACGATATTCATTAAGGGTGGTTGCCCCAACAGTATGGAGCTCGCCGCGTGCAAGGGACGGTTTTAGCATATTTGCAGCATCCATGGCGCCTTCTGCTTTTCCGGCCCCCATTAAGGTATGCAATTCATCAATGAAAAGAATAACATTTCCATCAGAGGCGGAAATTTCAGAAAGAACAGCCTTGAGGCGTTCCTCAAATTCTCCACGGAATTTGGCGCCTGCAATGAGAGCCCCGAGATCTAATGAAAGAAGGTCTTTATTTCGGAGACTTTCAGGAACGTCTCCATTGACAATACGGAGGGCGAGTCCCTCAACAATAGCTGTTTTTCCAACGCCGGGCTCTCCAATTAAGACCGGATTGTTTTTTGTGCGCCTGGATAAAACTTGAATGGTTCGTCTGATCTCTTCATCACGTCCAATAACAGGATCGAGTTTTCCTTCTCGTGCTGCCGCTGTTAAATCGCGTGCATATTTTCGAAGAGCGTCATAGGAATCTTCAGAGGAGGCAGAGTCTGCTGTTCGACCTTTTCGAAGATCCTGTATTGTTTGGTTGAGCGCCTGCGGCGTCACGCCCCCTTTTTTTAAGATTTTTGAAGCTTCCGATTTATCATACATTAAAAGAGCTAAGAGCGCATATTCAAGTGTGACAAACGTATCCCCTGCCTTTTTTGAAAGATCTTCTGCATTTTCAAAAGTTTTATCAAGCTCAGGAGATAAAAAGACTTGTCCCGCACCACTTCCTTCAATTTGAGGCTGTTTTGCAAGAAAAGCTTCAACTTCCTGGAGAACAGATTCTGCGTTTCCTTTAGAAGACTGAATGAGACGCTTTGTAAAGCCGTCTTCTTCTTCCAAAAGAACTTTTAGGAGATGCTCTGGAAGAAGACGTTGATGACCTTTTCGATGGGCAAGCGTTTGAGCTTTTTGGAGAGCTGCTTTTAGCTTTTCAGTATAAACCTCAAGATTCATGGTCGTAATTCTCTCACTTATTATTGAATGACGGTTATAATATCCTGTTTGGGTTCGGAAGGTTTTTCTGGCTGAGACTCTAGGGGAAGTGACTCTTGAACTGCAGCTTGGGGGGAAGATTGTTCCGAACGATTTTGACGGTCTCCATATGATCGAGAGTTTCCTCCGAGATAAGGATGACGAGATCTCCGATTTTCAAAGCGATTTTCACGTCCTCCTGACCGTTCACCAGGTCCGCGTGTACTCTTCGGAACTGCACTTTCAATGCGTTCTCCAGAAGAGGTAGAAGGTTGGGCAGAAATCTCCATTTCAGCGGCAAAGGCATTTTGCTGAAATGAATGAGATTTTGGTTGTCGATGGCTTTCATCGCGCCAAGAATTCCCTTCTGTTTCAGTGTCTGGTGTCATGAGGCGAAAATAATGATCAGCAAACTGATAAAAGCTTTCCGCTGCAATACGATCTCCACTTGAATTAGCATCCCGCGCAAGGGCCATATATTTTTCAAAAATTTGATGCGCTGTTCCACGGATCTTACCGTCGGGTCCTTGACTATCAAACGTATTGTTGCCTGAAGAATTGGGCTTGCGAGAGCCATTATTGCTACTGCTGCTGGTGCGTCTGCGAGTTTGGTTCAATTTCTAAATCCTCAAAGTGGCACATGCCATTGATCAATAAGTAAAATTTCTTAGATGGATAAGGACAAAATCATACGTAAAATTTTAACGTATGGATAAAAGACACTTAAGAAAAATTACAGCCATTTTAAGTGTACAACACTGTTACACATTTATCCTGTTTTCTACTTTAGAAAACTTCTTAGATTCTCGCAAGAGTAAAAAATGATTGTGTATAGGTTCATATAGTTTGAGACTCAAGCAACGATCTTCTGGATAGATTGAATATCTCTTAAGTCGGTTGGCTGTTTCATTGCTTCTCTCCCCCACACAGAAAACCAAAAGTCTACGAAAAATATTTATTCCATCCTCTCAACTATCTCTCTTATTTTCTTTACCAGGAATCTCTGTATAATGAACAAGCCTGTACAGACCCTTACACACAAGTCATCTTGCTTAAGTGTTTTTCTCTAGCAGGCCAAAGATAGGCTACAGTTTATATTTTTATGGGTTAGTTCGTATTCTAAATTGGGGGTAACATGAATATTTTGAAACTTGTATTTTGTTTAAGTGTTCTTTTCAGTGTCTTCCCAGTTTACGAGGGTCGAGGAACCAAACAAACTCTAATGACAAAGTATTTCTCTCGAGAAGAGGGACGAGCACCAAGAGTGGGAGCCATATTAACTCCACCTGTTGTTCTTGCTCAAGTGGATGACGCTCAGCCTGCGCCACCTTCTTCTCTCCCACTTAAGGCCAGCCATGCTAAAGTTGGTGATGAAGAAAGTATTCAACCTAGACTTAGAAAGCGCCCTATAGAGGACCTCCCCCAATCACATAACAAGCATAAACAACTCTTGGATGACCGCAAAAGATTGCATCAATCTCGGTCTGAACATCTCTCGAAAGATACAGAACAAGTTTCTTTTCTTAGAGGAGATGAGAATCATATTGCAGCTTATGTTGAGTTGATAAATTCAGCCAAGTCTCAGATTATAATTGCCAGTTGGAAGCTTCAATATATTTCAGAAAATATTTTTCAAAGCTTGAGACAAGCAAAACGCAAAGGCGTCTATATTTCATTTATTGTTAATTCGGTTCTGCGCAGAGAAACTTTAGATTTTTTTTCCGATGATGACGACTCTGAAGATCCCTCTTTCGCCATTGCTGAAACCCAATCCCATGCAAAGTTCTTATTCGTTGATAGCGAAAAGCTCATTATTGGATCATTCAATGCCTTAACGTCAGTTCGACGTAAGGAATAATTAATATATTGAAATAATTGACTTTTTGTAGAAAGAGATCATAATTCATCCAAACTAACGCAATTAGTGGA
>NCGZ01000037.1 GCA_002257235.1 Alphaproteobacteria bacterium 16-39-46 | reverse complement strand
ACAAAAATTACAAAAATTGGCTGTGTCTTTCAACTCTATTTTTTATGGTGATATAAGATTCAAATTTTTACGCCATGAAAAGTTGAGAATCGCGTTAAAATCTTCCCTTGTTCTGAAAGCCCTTCTCTTCACGAGATCATATTCATAACCTCACACCCAACAATTAAAAATCCCAGAATTAAAAACAAGATCTGGAGTCCTTTGTTGTCAACAATAGAATATTGGGAAGGAATTTTTTGAGCTTTTGGAGAAATTATCAACCAAAGAGGCAAGAAAATAGCAACCACAGCAAGAACCATTCCAGCAAAACTCAATGCTTTTAGAAAGAGTTCAGAAACGAACAGAGAAATGATTAAAGGTGGCATAATCGTCAATCCAAGAGCTCCTCCTTTTATTTTAAAAGACTGAAGAACACGCCCCTTTGATATTTTTTCCTGCCAAAACTCACACAAAGCGAGACCCACCCCTATGGAGGACTTTAAAATTGCAATCATTGAGATCACGCTTGCGAGCGTTTGGACTAAAGGCCAAGCAGTCGTTTCTGTGAGAGCTTTAACAAACTCCCCAACATCAAGTTTTCCGAGTGTTAAAAGGTAATATTTCTCGGGAGCGTTATGATAAAGGATTCCAATCGTACTCAGCGTCCAAATAATATAAATCCCTGCAGGAATAAGACTTCCCCAAAAAACAGCTCGTTTTAGGAGAAGCGCATCCTTATTGCAAAAATTTGTAAGTGTGTGAAAAATAACTTGAAATCCAAACGCTGTGAATAATATAGGCAAGAGCGATGTCCAAGTGTTAAGCTCTCCAATGCTCTGTTCAAAAAAAGGAAGATGAAGAAGATCCACTTTTTTAAAAAAACCAAAAACCAAAATTCCGAAAGTTCCGAGCAGAACAATCAATAAAATTCTATTAACTTGCAAAACGCACTGTACAGAAAAACTCAGGATTAAAAAAAGAGCGAGAGCGTAAAAAACAACAATGTTTTTCATCGGAAAAGAAGCTTTAAGATGCGCCTCAAAAAAACTCTGAAAAATTGAAGCCCCGCCATATAAATAGGCACAAAGTAGGGCATAGATTAAGAACAATAAACTTAAAGATCCGATATGAGAAGAAAAAGGACCCCTATAAAAATTCCCAAGTTCTCCAAGGGTCAAGCCTTTCCCTGCCCGTAAATTAAGCTCTAAACCCAAGAGACCTGAAAGATACATAAAAAACCAAAGCGTTATAATAAGCGCAATGCTTGGGAAAACACCAATTTTACAAAGAACCATGGGGAGAGCTATCATTCCCGCCCCAACGGAAGTTCCTGCCACAAGACAAGCAGAAAGAATAAGTTTTTTCATCGATTTTACTCACAAAAAAAATAATAAAATCTTATCTGAAGATCAGACAAACAAAAAACAACAAAGAGTAAGAGGGGAAAAGAGATGTTTTTTGCGCTTTTAGAGCGCAAAAGAAAAATAACGACAGAAAAAAACTGAGGATATATTTAACATCATTCTTTTTTTATAACCCTTGCAGAGAGAGTATGTCAATTTTAATAGTTCTAATTTAGACGGTATGTTTCCACAAATTCAACTCTCAATCCCAAATATTATAGAGAAAAAGCCCAATTTTAAAAGATTTTCTTGAAATTAGACCCCTCTTTCCTTTAAGGTGGCTCTTTAACTTAAACACCTTTTTTGAGAAATGAAGAGATCTATGACTGAAATTCGTAACATTGCCATCATCGCCCATGTTGACCATGGAAAAACCACGCTTATTGATGCCCTTTTGAAACAAAGTGGAACATACCGTGATAACCAAGTTATTACGGAACGCGTTATGGATTCGAACGATCTTGAAAAAGAACGTGGAATTACCATCCTTGCAAAATGTACTTCTATGACGTTTCACGGGGTTAAATATAATATTGTTGACACACCTGGTCACGCAGACTTTGGTGGAGAAGTTGAGCGCGTTCTCTCGATGGTCGATGGTGTTGCTCTTCTGGTTGACGCATCGGAAGGTCCTCTTCCTCAAACAAAATTTGTTCTTTCAAAAGCTTTGGCTTTGGGTCTTCATCCCATTGTTATCATTAACAAAGTTGACAGGTCAGATGCCAGAATCGATGAAGTTCATGAAGAGATTTTTGATCTTTTCATGGGACTTGGGGCAACAGATAAACAACAAGACTTTCCCATGCTCTATGCCTCCGGCCGAAGTGGATGGGCCGTCTTGAATCTTGAAAAAGATGCCCCTGTAGATCTTACGCCCTTTTTTGACCTTGTCAAAAGTCATGTACCGGCTCCTAATGTTGACAAAAATGGGCCTTTCACAATGTTGGCCACTCTTTTAGATTCAGATCTTTATTTAGGACGCGTTTTGATTGGCAAGATTTATAGCGGGACAGCGCGCCTCAATATTCCTGTCAAATCCATTGATTTTGAAGGATCTATAAAAGAACAAGGACGCTTAACCAAACTTTTTACCTTTAGTGGTATTGATCGCGTTGCTATTGAAGAGGCTGAAGCAGGAGACATCATTGCTGTTGCGGGACTTACAAATACATCTGTCTCAGATACAATTTGTGCTCTCGATGTTACGATTCCTCTTCCATCTACCCCCATTGATCCTCCAACAATGGCAATTACCATCAGTGTTAATGATTCGCCTTTTGGTGGAACTGAGGGAACAAAAGTGACCTCCCGCATGATCCGTGATCGGCTTTTAAAAGAAGCCGAAAGTAACGTCGCCATTACCGTCACCGAAACAGATGACAAAGATGCTTTTGAGGTCGGCGGAAGAGGAGAACTTCAACTTGGTGTTCTCATTGAAACAATGAGGCGAGAAGGGTTCGAGGTTTCTGTATCGCGTCCCCGCGTTTTGATGAAAAAAGATGAAAATGGGACTCTTCTTGAACCTTTTGAAGAAGTCTTATTGGATGTTGATGAAGAATTCAGTGGCGTTGTTGTTGAGAAACTTTCTCTCAGAAAAGGCGAGATGACAGACATGCGTCCCTCCGGCGGCGGAAAAGTTCGTCTTACTTTTGTTATTCCAGCACGTGGTCTCATTGGATATCAAAGCGAGTTTAGAAATGCCACGCGGGGAACGGGTGTTTTAAGTAGACTTTTCCATGGATTTTTTCCCTTTAAGGGAGATATCCCAGGACGCACCAGAGGTGTTCTTATTTCAAATGCGCAAGGAGAAGCCGTTACGTACGCACTTTGGAATCTTGAAGAACGCGGCACTCTTTTTGTGACAGGTGGGACAAAAGTCTACGAAGGAATGATCATTGGAGAAAATGCCCGTGAAAACGATCTAGAGGTTAATGCTCTTAAGTCGAAACAACTTACCAATTTTAGGGCAGCCGGGAAAGATGAAGCCATGAGGCTCACGCCTCCTCGCATTATGACTCTTGAAGAGGTTATCTCTTATATCGAAGATGATGAACTGGTTGAAGTTACGCCAAAAAACATTCGTTTACGCAAAAAATTATTAGATCCCAACGACCGAAAAAGGGCGGATCGTAGTAAAAAATAATCTTTCTCAAAATAAGGATTTTTTTATTAATGTTTAAGGATGGGGTAAAAACACAATTTATAATTATTTTTTATAATAAATTATAAATTATTATAGTTTTTACCCCCTTTAAAATATTATATAAATTTATATTTTGATTTAAAATTCCTTCATAATACATACTATTAGAGCTAACGATCTAAATTCTTTCCTGTTTTATAGAATTTTTTTCTTTCTTTATCTCTTAAATTTAACTAAAAATTATCCTTGTAGTAAAAAACAATACCGTAGCTTTCTGCCCATTAAGGAACCTTTTATCGAATACTCAGAGATGGGATTAAAAAAAATAATTCTGAAATTAAAATCATTTTTATTGAGTTTATAAGGTAACAATATGGTTGAAATTATTAATTCTCACAAAAACTCTGGCTCCATAGAAAAAGGAAATCGCCTTAAGTCGCTCCGCATAAAACTAGGCTATTCAATCCATGAATTCTCGAAGCTCACGAAAATTCCAGAACCCACCCTCTATTCTTGGGAAAAAGGGCGGTCTTCCTTGAGTTTAAAGGGTGCTAAAAAAATCTTAAAAAGTGTTGAGCCTTCCAATGAAAAACGACTTTTATTTTGGTTGATTAATGGCGAAGAGGAAATCCTCGGAAACCTTAATAAAAACATTTTAGAGGAAATTTTGATTCTTCAAGATGTCAATTATTACCTCAAATCCCGCGACAATAGTGTTGTTATGATTATTCTAGACGATTCAATGCTTCCCTTTTTATCTCCAGGAGACTATGTGGGAGGGATTAAGAAATCAGGATCTGAGATTTCAAAGCTTATTGGAAAATGGTGTATTGTTGAAACAAAAGAAGGATCCCTTTATGCTCGACATCTTGAGAAATCTTCTGACCCGGGACTTTATAACTTAAAACCCCTTACACCAGAACACGAAATTTTATACAATCAACAGCTTAATTTTGCTGCGTCTATTTCCTGGATCAGAAAACGTGATTAATATTTAAATTCCTCTTGAAATTTAAACATCGATACCTATCTATGTGTTAAGCTCTATTTTTTAAACTCATTATTCTTATTTACTTAATTTTTTTTATACGATTTGGAGACTGTTTCATGCTATTTACTCAAAATTCATTCCCTATTTTTGGCCATAGGATTTCTGAAATTCTTATTCTAGAAGAGATAAAAGATCTTATTTCTTTTGGATTTAAAGACATCACTCTTTTTAAAAAAAATAAAGATTTAAAAATAGATTTTTATTTTTCGAATCCCCTTTGGGAAAAATTGTATATCGAAAGTAATCTTTATGTTACCGATCCTTGTGTTCAAGGATTGATGGCAATAAACGCCTTAATCCTTCCCTGGATAACACTTCCTCAAAAAGAGCTAGAGCTTCGTAAAAAAACCTGTCAGGTTGATACTGGACTTTCTATCCTTGAGAAAAAAGACTCTAACAGCTCTCTGATGGGTCATCTTGGAGGGGAGGAAACATTTGTATCAACGCTTCTTTCCTCTAAAGAATCTTTGGAGAATTTATTTTTGACTTTTAAAAAAGTTGCTGAACGCCTTTGATCTTTTTAATGTTGCAATCATAGAAAATGTAAAAGACCTATAATTCTGATTAGAAACTTCCCTCATGGTCCCATTGGATTCGAAAGAGCGCGCTTCCATCCTTTCGAAGCCACGCGCGATAAACTTTATAAAAGGGGCATAATTTTTTAACGAGGTCCCAAAACAATGCCCCGTGATTCATTTCTTTAAGATGTGAGACTTCGTGAGCACATACATATTGTGCAACCTCCTTGGGGGCAAAAATTAACCGCCAAGAATAAGATAAAACGCCGTCACGCGAACAACTTCCCCATCGACTCTTAAAATCACGTACTCTAATTTCTGAAGGAACAGTTCCGAGAAGCCTTGCATACATAAAACTGTGCTCATAAAAGAAACGAAAAGCTTCTTTTTTTAATTCTCCCTCAAGGATTTTTTGATATTTTCTTGAAGAAGGACACGAAAGAATCATCCTTTCTCCTTCAAAAACAAGACCTTCAAATCCTTTTTGAACCTCTAAAACATATGGGCACCCAAAAATACGAATGGTTTCTCCTGGTTTTATAAGAAGGGGCGGATTTAATTTTTTAACCCCTTTTCGAATCCATTCTTCTGACTGATATATAAAGTCCTCAATCTTTGAAAAAGAAGTTTTTCCCACACTCACGCGTAAACACGTCCGTGCTTGATCAAACCGAAGACTCAGTCTTTTTATTCCAACTCTTTTCCGGATTTCTACGTTAATAAAAATCTCATCAAGTTGTAGACCTGTTAAAATTCCATGTTCATTTTTTAAAAGATGCATTGTGTCTCATTTTTTACAAAAATCTTTCTAAAGAGAATGTTAACCCTTAACCATTTCTAAAAAAAAGAGTATACTGAACTTAATTAAAAAGAAGGATAGAAATAATGTTCTCTAAAATCTTGTTAACTTTTCTCATCACAATCATAAGCTTTGGGCTTTTTAAAGAGGCAGGAGCCCGGTCGGCAAGTCGGAATGACCTTGAAGACATTGTCATTGAGCAACGCAATCAACAGCTCTGTGAGGGCCCTCTTGGCGTAAACTGCCCTCGGGACGGCAAAATATTGGGTGATTTAAGTTGGTCTCCGTTTTCAGATGATCCGAAACCAGCTGCCCCTCCTCCTGAAGACATTGCAGACATCCCTGCGGTCGTCGAAGGAGTTGAATATAATAATGATGTCCCTCACCCTCTTGAATCCTAGAACAAAAGAGAGTTTATCGGGTTTTACGACCAAATGAAAGATCATGGGCTAAAAAAATTTCCTCTTTTTTTCATCGGGGCGTTAATCCAAGCTTTAAGAGAGCAGTTTCAAGTCCTTGAATGGCCTCATCTGAATAAAGAGCGCCTTGAACATGATATTGTACGACACCGTTTTCATCGATTAAAAATGTTTCGGGAACGCCTATAATTTCAAACTCAGATCCAACATGCCCCATCTTATCTAATCCAATGATGGTGTAAGGGTCCCCAAATTTTGAAAGCCAATTTTTTAACGCTTCTTCATTATCCTGAAAGGCAATTCCATAGAGAGGAATCCCATATTTCTGGGAGGTTTCACCGAGCATTTTATGTTCTATCCGACATGAAAAACACCAGGATGCAAAAAACGTAAGAAGACAAGGTCTCCCTTTGATCTCTTCCTGATCAAACTCTCGTTGACTTCCAAGAGAACTTAAAGAAAATGAAGGGATTTCCTTGCCCACCATAGGAGACGAAGACGTGTGTCTTTCAGAGGGTGTATAAATTAAATAAACAAGACTCAAGCAAATGAGAAGAATTCCAACAAAAGTATGCCACTTTTTAAAATGCATCACCCTATCACCTTACGTTAAAGATTTCTTCTTTTATAACGTATCCTCTTGGTTCCGACCAGTACAAGTTTGTTTTCAGCATTAAAAATTCTTCCATCTCAATGAAAATTAGGTATTTTTTGAAGCCCCCAGAGAATCTTAAAAAGAGACCAATACAGAAAAAATCCATTTTTAATCACGATATGCGCTTTTTTTCTTTTTTCAGAGAGAGGCAGGAGCCGCTCTTCAAAGACACTTGCTTGTTCCACCGTCATCTTGGATCTTTTTAACAGTCTCCTTTTTTGATAAAAAGGAGAAGATTCTACTAAAATAATAATATCTGCTTCCTTTTCAAGGCCAGCTTCAAACAAAAGGGGGATCTCTAAAATGACTCCCTTTAAGTTATTCTTTCGCGCTTCTTGAATAAAAGCACGACATAATTTTTCAACAGCAGGATGTAATGCCCTCTCCAGGTTTTTAAGGCTTTCGACGTCTCTTAAGGCACGTTCTCTCAAGAGATCTTTCTCAATGACTTTTTCTCTTTTTCCAGAAATTTCTGGAAAAAGGATGAGGATATTTTGTTGAACGCAAGCATCTTGGGCCAGGAGATTTTGAACACAGGCATCAGCCGACCAAAATGGATAACCCAAAATTTTAGATAGTTTTTTTGAAAGAGATGTTTTTCCAGAGGCTATAGGGCCTGTAACTGCAATTATTTTCAAACTCTCACTCCTCTTTTACCCTCTTTTGGATTTGTCTCACGATACATGACATCTCTGGGGATAAAAGTCTTATAACCCCTGAGTACTTTGCCCGCTCTTATCAAAAGAAGAAACTATCAAAAATTACCCCCACTGATAAGATTGTTTTCAACAGGGTTATCCCCCTTCTTTTTGAGAACTTCCCTTTGATAATCCATAAAATTTTTAGATTATCCACAAAAAACTTGCTCTCTACATCTATTACTATCTTCTTTTATATTATATATATATAAAGATTAAGATAAGAGAGGAATTTATGTTCAAGCCATCCCGAAAACCCTTTTTAAATGTATTTTCAAAAAGCAAGCAATCTCCTCCTATTTGGTTTATGCGTCAAGCAGGACGCTACTTACCAGAATATCGAGAACTGCGAAAAGACTTTCCTGATTTTATAAAGTTTTGCCTTTCTCCCAAAGCAACGCTTGAGGCTGCTCTTCAACCCTTACGTCGGTTCCCTTTGGATGTAGCGATTCTTTTTTCGGACATCTTAATTTTGCCCTTTGCTCTTGGACAAGAGGTCACTTTTAAAGAGAAAACAGGACCCGCTCTCTCCCCTTTTGCGTGGAAAGATCTTTCAAATTCTTATGATCTCTCTCAAATCCTTCGAAATTTAGAGCCTGTCTTTGAATCTCTTTCTCTTTTAAAATCATCCTTGCCAGATACAGTGACATGCCTTGGGTTTGTGGGAGGCCCCTTTACAGTTGCCGCCTATATGATTGAAAATGCTCTTACACGCGATCTTCATACTGTTAAATCAATTGCTTTTGAAGACCCTGTCAGGTTTCAAAGATTTTTAGAAACGTTGGCTTATATTACAGCCCAATATGCACTTACGCAAATTGAAGCGGGTGCGGAGGCCCTCCAAATTTTTGACAGTTGGGCCGGTCATATTCCAGAGTCACGGATGAAAGACTGGTTTTATACCCCCCTCAAGATTATTCGTGATGCGATCCGAGAAAAATACCCCGCTGTTCCTGTTTTGGGGTATGCACGCGGCATTGGTGCTTATGGAGAGGATCTTATTACAAAAACAGGACTTGATGCTTTTAGTTTTGATCAGTCTTTTCTGCTTGAGAAAGTTTCGGATTTCTCAGCTGTTTTTCAAGGAAATTTGGACCCCACTCTTTTAATAAAGCCCTCTCATTTTCTTCTGAAGGAGGCAGAGAGGCTCCTTCAGACATTTGAGTCAAAACCCTATATTTTTAATGTGTCACAAGGTCTTTTTCCGCAAACAGACCCTGACCTTGTTTCCTCTTTGGTTGGTTTTGTTCGTTCACAAAGGACGGAAATAGTTTGAAAAAAATTGCCGTTGTTCTTTTTAATCTCGGGGGGCCAGATTCGCTTTTAGCAGTCAAACCTTTTCTTTTTAACCTTTTTAAAGATCCTGCAATTTTATGCCTTCCGACACCGATCCGATATTTTTTAGCCTTTCTTCTCTCAACGTTTCGAAAAAAAAAGGCCCAAGAAATCTATAAGATCATGGGGGGAAGGTCTCCTCTTTTAGAAAATACCTATGCACAAGCAAAATCCATTGAAAAGAAACTTAAAAATGAAAGAAAATTGAAAAATAAAAGAGTGTTTAAGGTTTTTGTTTCCATGCGGTACTGGCATCCTTTTTTTAAAGAGACACTTCAAGATATTTCTGAATTCAACCCTGATGAGATTTTACTGCTTCCTTTATATCCGCAATTTTCAACCACCACGACGGCCTCTTCTTTAAAAGAGGCTTTAGAAATTTTAAAAAAAACCAATATTCCTATAAAATCAATCTGTTGTTATCCAACACTTACTGGGTTTATCGATGGAATTTTTGATCTCACTCAAGATATTTTAAAAAAACTTACCAAAGAAAGAACCTCAGCCCGCATTTTATACGTTGCTCATGGTCTTCCTCTTTCAATAGTGAAAAGCGGGGATCCTTACCCTGAGCAACTTCTTCTTTCTGTTGCTGCCTTAACGTCTAAAATTGACACGTCTTTTCAGGATGGCCTGTTTTCTTTTGACTTATGTTATCAAAGTAAAGTTGGACCTCTTCCGTGGCTTAAGCCTTCCCTCGGGGAGGAGCTCCAAAGAGCATCTCTTGAAAAAATAGGGGTTATTATTATTCCGATAAGTTTTGTCTCTGAACACTCTGAAACGCTTGTGGAGCTTGATTTGGAATATCTTGCTGTCGCCAATTCATTAAATCTACCCTTTTATATCCGAATTCCTACTGTTTCATGCCACCCAAAATTTGTAGAAGGCCTTAAGGATATGATTTTAAAAAAAACATCTCAAGAAAACCCTTCTCAAAAAACATCCACTTGCCTCTGTTCTAAGTTTGTTATTAATTGTAAATAGTTTAATGATTTCAAAATGAAAGATGTCTTTTATGTCTATTTTTTTAGAAAATAATTACCTTCTTTTTAAATCGCTTCATATCATTTTTTTCACGTGCTGGATGGCTGGGCTATTTTATTTGCCACGCCTTTTTTATTACCATGTCTCTAACTTTTCCAATCCCCCGTTTTGTGCTGTTTTTTCAACAATGGAACGTCGATTGTTAACTATTATTATGAATCCTTCTCTCATCCTAACGTACACATTTGGAATTTTTCTATTTTTTACACCAGGTGTCTCAGCATCCTCAAATCCACTTTTTTATTTAAAGTTGATGTGTGTTTTACTTTTATCAATATTTCATGGTTTCTGTTTTCTCTGGTATAGGTCCCTGTCTAAGAACTATTCTCCTTTCTCTCCGAAGACATATAAATTCTTGAACGAAGTACCCTCAGTTTTATTTATCATCATTGTTTTTATCGCAATATTTAAAAGATTTTGAATTTTTTTCTTGATTTTTATAAAATGACCTTCTACAAGTAAAATAACTATGGGTGAATATACATATAGCGATATATAAGTTTAAAACCTTTCAGTACCTTAACCATCACGTGTTTAAGATGTGGACATGATTTGATCCTAAAGTCTTAAAATGTTGATGGCTCTTCCTTTTTCTTTCATAGAAATCGTTGGATTGTTACAAATCTCCTTTTCGTGTTTCTATTTTGGTATAATCTCCTTCCATTCTCTCAGGACCTCTAATGAATTTACAAGAATTAAAATCAAAGTCACCCATCGAACTTCTTACGTATGCTGAAAGTTTAAATATAGAAAATCCTTCAAGTATGCGTACTCAAGATTTGATGTACGCCATTTTAAAACAACTCGCAGATACGGGAACGCCTATTTATGGTCAAGGTGTTATTGAAATACTGGGAGACGGTTTTGGTTTCCTGAGGTCCTCTCAAGCAAGTTATCTGCCTGGGCCCGACGATATTTACGTTTCACCAAGTCAAGTTCGTAAATATGGATTGAGAACGGGAGATGTTGTTGATGGTGAGATTCGTGCCCCAAAAGAGGGTGAACGATATTTTGCTCTTCTTTCTTTAAATAAAATTAATTTTGAAGCGCCAGATCGCCTTAAAAACAGAATTAATTTTGACAATTTGACTCCTTTATATCCGCAAGAACCGCTGAAACTTGAGATTGATCATGTTGTCGGAAAAGATTTTACGCTTCGTGTTATTGATCTTATTGCGCCTCTGGGAAAAGGCCAGCGTGCTCTCATTGTTGCGCCTCCAAGAACCGGTAAGACGGTTATGCTCCAAAATATTGCCCATGCAATTGCTGTTAATCATCCTGAAATTGTTTTAATTGTTCTTCAAATTGATGAAAGACCAGAAGAACATACGGATATGGCACGTTCCGTTAAAGGAGAAGTCATAAGTTCTACATTTGATGAACCTGCTGCTCGGCACGTTCAAGTTGCTGAAATGGTTATTGAAAAAGCAAAAAGACTTGTTGAATGCAAAAAAGACGTTGTGATTCTTTTAGATTCCATTACCCGCCTTGCACGCGCTTACAATACTGTGGTTCCTTCTTCTGGAAAGGTTTTAACGGGAGGCGTTGATGCGAACGCGCTTCAAAAACCAAAGCGGTTTTTTGGTGCTGCCCGTAATATTGAAGAAGGTGGGTCTCTGACAATTATAGCGACAGCTCTTGTTGAAACTGGATCCCGTATGGACGAAGTTATTTTCGAAGAGTTTAAAGGGACAGGAAACTCTGAAATTGTTCTTGATCGAAAGATTTCAGATAAACGTATTTTTCCAGCTATGGATATTACTAAATCAGGAACGCGTAAAGAAGAACTCTTGGTAGATAAATCTGAACTTTCTAAAATGTGGGTCTTGCGTCGTGTTCTTTCTCCCATGGGAACAGTCGATGGAATGGAATTCTTAATTGAAAAACTAAGAACTTCTAAAAATAATGCAGAGTTTTTTAGGGCAATGAATGCTTGATGAATCCTTACGAAACTTATAAAACTTTTTGGGAGGCTTTAACTGTTTCACGTGAAACAGTTAAAGAACTTTCTTTTTTTGTTGATAAACTCCAAAAAAAACAAATCGAAATCAATTTAATTTCCAGAAATTCCTCAGACGATTTTTGGTTGCGTCATGTCATAGATTCAGCACAACTCACCAAATTTGTTTCACGTGAAACAACTTCTGGGAGTGATTTTGGAAGTGGTGGCGGACTTCCTGGAGTAGTTCTTTCAATTTTAAATCCTCAAATTGAATTTAAGCTCATTGAATCACGGGCAAAAAAAGCAGAATTTTTAAATGAAGTTGTTCAAGAAATGTCATTAAACGCGAAAGTTTTTCATGATAGAATCGAAAATTTAACACATTGGAAAGAAGATCTTATAACAGCGCGTGCTCTTGCGCCTTTAGAAAAATTAATCCCTTTGCTTTTTCCCTTTGTAAAAAATACAACCACACTGATTTTACCTAAAGGAAAAAACGTTCAAAATGAAATTATTGCTTTTGAGAAAAAATGGTCTGCTGAAATTGAATCTCATAAAAGTTTAACCAGTGAAGAAGGAACAATTCTTGTCATGAGAGACTTAAAAATAAAATTCTAAAAAATAAAAAAATTATAAAAAGACTTTCATGAAGTCTTAAAATCATGTAAAACCATAGAAGAAGATAAAAATAAATGTTTTTAAGTTAAAAAGAAAGATCTATGACAAAAGTAATTTCCTTAGCAAATCAGAAGGGAGGCGTGGGTAAAACCACGACGGCAATGAACCTTGCAACGGCGTTGGCGGCTGTTCAAAAAAATGTTCTTCTTGTCGATTTAGATCCACAAGGAAATGCCAGCACTGGATTTGGAATTTCTTTAAAGGATAGAACACCCGGAACTTACGAATTTATTGAAGGCTTGGAAGATTCTAAAGAGTGTCTTCGTGCCACGCAGATTCCAGGCCTCTATATTCTTCCCGCCTCAGAACATCTTGCGGGAGCGGAAATTGAATTGGTCAACGTTGATGATCGCGAAAACCATTTAAAAAATGGACTTCAAAAGATTAAGAATGCATTTGATTACGTTTTAATTGATTGCCCTCCTTCCTTAAGTCTTCTCACGCTAAATGCTCTGGCTGCAAGCGACAGCATTTTGATCCCCCTCCAGTGTGAATTTTATTCTTTAGAGGGGCTTGCCCATCTTCTTAAAACAATTCAACGGATTCGCACAACCATTAATCCTCTTCTTCAAATTGAAGGAATCGTCCTCACGATGTATGACAGGCGAAATACGTTGTCAGCCCAAGTTGCATATGAGGTTCAAAATCATCTTCCTGAGCATGTTTTTAAAACGATTATTCCAAGAAATGTAAGAGTTTCAGAGGCGCCTTCTTTTGGAAAACCAGTGTTAATTTATGATGTTAGATGTCCTGGGTCAATTGCTTATATGAATCTCGCAAGTGAGCTTTTATCACGACAAAAAAGCTAAATGAAAGGAAAACCTTATGGAAAACAAAGGAATAAAAAAAGCGGGTCTTGGGCGGGGTCTTTCATCTCTTTTTGAAAACGTCTCAAAACCATCGGAAGCCCCAAAGATTCCTCAATCTCAAAATGAGCAAATTCAAGACAGTTTGCAAAATAATAAAATTCCGATGCAGACATTGCCAATTTCCCAAATAAGGCCAGGACCATTTCAGCCTCGGAAGCATTTTGATGATCAATCTCTAGAGGCCCTTGCTCAATCCATTCGAACGCATGGTGTTCTTCAGCCAATTGTGGTGCGTCAAAAGGCAAAAAGCCCTGAAAATACGACACCAATTTATGAGATTGTTGCGGGAGAACGTAGATGGCGTGCCGCACAACGGGCAGGACAATCGTTTATTCCAGTCGTTATACAAGAATTCCTCGATCAAGAAGCTCTTCGAATTGCTCTTATTGAAAACATTCAACGGGAAGATTTAACGCCCATTGAAGAAGCGGAAGGGTATAAGCGCTTGATCGAAGAGGGGGGCTATACGCAAGAAGAACTCGGGAGTCTCATTGGAAAAAGTCGCAGTCACATTGCAAATATGCTGAGACTCAACGCGTTACCATCATCTGTTAAAGAGATGGTGAATAAAGGAGAGCTTACTGCAGGGCATGTTCGAGCTCTTTTAACAACGGAGAATATTGAGCAGCTTGCGCATAAAGTATTGTCTCGAAAACTTTCTGTGCGGGAAACCGAAGCGCTTATTCAAAAACTAAAAGGAAAGGATCAAGACACTCCTAAACTCTCTAAAGAACTTCCTCAAGGTACGAAAAAAACGACTTATTTTCCTCAATATTCTGACAATTATCCTCAAAATACTGAAATGTTGGCGCTTGAAAACCATTTAACGTCTCTTTTTGGATTGAAGAATAATATTTATGTGAATGAAGCTGGAAGTGGCAGTGTTGTTATCCATTTCGAAAGTTATGAAGAGCTTGATAAGCTCTTTAATCAGCTGACGGGGCTCGAGAAAGAAGTGTTTTAAAGAGCAAAAATAAGAATTGATAAAGATAAGATATTTGCTTCCTGCATACATGCGAGAAAAGAAAAAAGAACCTGATTCCAGTTCAACATTCTATATGATATTATTTTTTTACAATTTAGAAATTTTAAGGTAGACGATGATGGATCATAAAATAGAAGTTGTTGGAAGTGATTTTGAAGAATTTGCCACCAGTAATGCTCTCTTGGTAGATAAAACAGAGTTTATCAATGCTCTTATTGAAAATGGCGATAAAGTTCTTTTGATCACACGGCCTCGCAGATGGGGTAAAACCCTCAATATGACCATGTGTCAGTATTTTTTTTCCATCCCTGTACACAAAGATGGAACGCAGGATGATGAAGAATACTTAAAAAGAAAAAATGTTTTCTCTCGGATGGCGATTGGAGATTACCCAAATACTCTCAAAGAATATCTGGGAAGGGTTCCGACTATTTTTATTTCATTTAAAGGAATTAAAGGGTCAACCTATGAATCCATAGAGATGGGTGTCAGAGATCTTATATATATGCTTTATGCAAAGCATGAATACTTAATAAGCAGCGATCGTCTTTCAGAAAGCCAAAAGCGCCTTTTTAAAAAATTTCTGACAAAGGAATTTGATCTTTCTGAGTTAAATAGCAGTCTGCTCTATTTGAGTGAAATGCTCTATATACATTTTGATCATAAAGTTATGATTCTCATCGATGAGTATGATACCCCGTTGAATGATTGGTATGCAAAGCAACTTGAACAAGGCTCTTATGTCAAAGAAGACACAGAGTATGTGCAAGATGTCTTGAACCTGTTTAAAAACATTTTTGGATCAGCTCTTAAAGATAATACATATCTTAAAAAAGGGATTGTTACGGGTATCCTCCGTATTGCCAAAGCGAGTCTTTTTTCTGGGCTTAATAATTTAGGGGAAGATTCTATCCTGGACAATGATTGTTCTAAATATTTTGGGTTTACGGAGCGAGATATTAACACGCTTCTACACGCTACAAAGATGATCGATAACCCTGAGATTTTACCTTCTCTAAAGTCTTGGTATAATGGGTATTCTATTGGAGGTATTACGATCTATAACCCTTAGTCTATCATGAATTTTTTAAAATCTAAGGGGAATTTTAAGGCTTACTGGGTTGGGACTGCAAGTACAACACTCATTGAAAATGCGCTGATGGTAGATAAGTTTCAAGAAGATGTTCAAGTACTCATAGAGGGTAAAACGATTGAAATGGTTGCAGATCCTAAAATGGTCTATAAAGACATTAAATCTTCCTCCAACGCACTCTATAATCTCTTACTTTTCTCTGGGTATTTAACGGCTGAAAGGGTTGAAACTGCATTTGGTGGGACGTACGCTTGTGATGTCCGTATTCCCAATCGAGAAATATTAGAAATCTTTGAAATATCTGTTATGCAATGGGTAAGGTCTAAGTTTAACATTGAAATAAGCGAATATAACGCCTTTGTTAACGGCTTGCTCCAAGGAAATATTATAGAGTTTACACGAAAACTAAAAGAATTCCTGATTGTTTCTGCAAGTTTTTATTCAACGGGAGTTAAGAATGCTGAGATTTTCTATAATGGCTTTATGCTTGGTTTAATGTCGAGTGTCTCTTCACGGTATTTTGTTGAGACTGAAAAAGAATCAGGTGCTGGGCGGGCTGATCTTATCTTAATTCCCAAAGAAACGGCGCGATATCACAATGCTGTTGTTTTAGAATTTAAATCAGCGAAACCTGACGAAAATTTAGAACTTGTTGCTCAAAAGGCTTTAGCTCAAATTAGAAATAAAAATTATTCAGCAAAGATAAAATCTCATGACACTGTCTCTCATACGATTAAAGTCGGACTTGCTTTCTCAGGAAAAAATGTAGAGGTTGCTTTTCTTAAAAGTTAGGATTTTTAACCTTGAATTATAAGTTGTTAATCTAAAATAACAGAAAACCTCTTGAAATAACATAATGATTACTCCCAGTAATTATATTTCTTAACGCTCTCATCTTTTCTTCCGTTTTTTTAAGTGAAATTTAGGTATCCCCTCGGTTTTGGATGGTCTCCTACATGATGAGGCAACATGATTGTCGGTCGGGCACCTCACGAAGCACTCTCGGTGTTACAGGTCTCGTAGGCTTTGTCTCTTCCATCACTCTGAAGGTTGGCTTCTGGTCGCCGTATTCTAACGTGCAACCTGTTCCCTCAAACCACTCGGGCATGTTGCGGCACGTCGCCCAACAATCAGCTATCAGCATACACCAAACCCCGACTGCCGCGGTCTGAAATCGTGAATGGGGCTTGTCCGCGTTCCCACTAAGCTCCCATGATCCGCCGGGTTTGCGGCACGGGGGCACTAGGGCAGGACTGGGGATCACACGCAAGAAGATAGTGTCGACACCGTCGACGACATCAAAACGCGCCACAAACCACGGAGTCATCAGGGCGGGGTCTGCCGTAAACTCATCACAATTCCGGCACTGGTACTTGGCTGGTGCGATTAGAGTGGTTGTGGTCGTCAGGCAAGGGCGGCTCTGTCTCGTTATAGGATCATACGCATAGCCGCACGAGGACTTTGGCGCTGAGTAGTGGGCATCTTGAACTTTCCTAGGTGCGCAATAGTGCTTAGCTTGGAACGAGCCATCTAGCACGCGCGCCACGAATTGGTCGGAATCTTTTCCCGCGGACACGCTCCCGTGGAAACTCCAGAAAAGCGCACCTATAACTGCAACCGCTAAAAGCCCTGCGTATGTCAGGAGAAATTTCTTTTGCATAACGGTTTTCCTTTATGTTTTTGTTATTGACCAGAGAGTTGTTTACAAACAACTCTTGACCTTATAATTTATAAGGCTATCTTAAGAGAATAAGTCTTTTACTAGCAATTTATTAGAATCACAGGAACAATACGTTTCTTTCTTAGTTTTTCCCTTTATCATAAAGGCAGTAAGGACATTTACTGCTTTTTTGATGAGATACTCATTACCAGAAAGTTTTGAGAGCTATTCTATTCATCTTCGGGGTTTTCTTCCTCTTTTTCTTTTATAATGTTTTTGACTGCTTCACATGTAAGTGATGTTGCTTTAGAGATCGTATCAATATCCATCCCCATCCTATGCATATTTAAAACTATTTCTCGAGCTTTATTATTTTCACCATCAGAAAAAGATCCTTCCATACTATCTCTTACAGATTCTATCTTCATGTCAACGGCCTCATACTCCATTAACTCTTCTTTACTCCATCCAAATCGATCAAGCTCCTTATAGGCTCTTTCTATAATAAGATCTCCCCCTACAATCTTAGCGAGATCTTCTTCACTCGTTTCAGTCGCATGCTTAAAAAAATAAGCCCACTTTTCAGTGAGTGTCTTTAAATTTTCTATCTCATTTGTAAACTTAGAAAGCTCTAAAAATACAAATTTAAAACTATCAAGATCATTTTCTTGCGTTTTTATATCACGCATCTCATGATATGAAAGATACTCTGTTTTTTTAGAAAAAAGTGTTTCATCATAAATTGCTAAAAAC
>NCGZ01000036.1 GCA_002257235.1 Alphaproteobacteria bacterium 16-39-46 | reverse complement strand
TTTTATTACAGCAAAGAGGGATGATCATCGCTACGGCGCTATTTAATGGCGCGCTCCGCTCATCCCTCTTTTGTCTCATTTGTATCTGAACTCGGACAAGAGGGTATATGCCCATCTTTACTTTAAAAAAAAAATACGAAAGGGCCTCCTCTGGATATTGGAATCTTGATCTATGATGGTGTGGAGCTTTTAGATTTGGCAGGACCTGAAGTGTTTTTTATGGCGTCTCGCTTAGAAGAGAGGCGAGGACTTCCGAAGTCTTTTAATGTTTTCATGGTCGGAAAAGAGTTTTCTGTAAAAGTTCGTGGGGGGCTTTCTATTTAGCCCGATCGGTTTGTATCGGAAGTCTCTCATTTGGATGTGTTGATTGTTCCGAAGAGGGGTAATTGACGATGTGATTGGGTGTTCAGACATCCTGGCCTTTATCACGCGCATCTATAAAACCACCCAAATCACCGCAAGTGTTTGCACAGGGTCTCTCTTCTTATCAAAACTGAGACTGTTGGAGGGTCTGAAGTATACGACCCATTGGGAAGATCTGGAGGCGCTTGCCCAAAACCCAAATCTTTTGGTTCTTAAAGATGCGGGCTTTGTGGAAAACGGTAAATATATAACAAGTGGTGGCATTGCGTCCGGAATTTCCATGAGTTTGTATCTTGTTAAAAAAATACTCAGCTGAACAATTCAATTTATCAGAAGCTGAATACGATGCTTACTTAAGATCCCGCCTTGCACAAGAAGCAGATGATCTTATGATGAATAAAATGAATAAAGAAATTGCAGAGAGTATAGAAAAAGGAGAGAAGATTAATGCTCAGAAAACAGTCCTAAAATTGTTTAAGATGGGGATTGATCTTGATAAAATTTCTCAAGCAACAGATCTTACACGTCCAGAAATCGAGGCTCTTATAAAAGAAGAAAAAAATCCAACGTAAGAGTAAAAGTCGTTTTTTGAGGTTCTTCTTGATTTGAGGAAGAGAAGATAATGGGCGGAGAAACCCTCTTGTGCTTTTATCCTTAAAACCTTATAACGAACGAATCAATAAGATCCTTAGAGGTGTATAAGGGTTAAAGCTTTTGGTTTTAAGAAAGAAAGGGGGAAAGTCCCTATGGTTGAGTCATTATCGCCCAATTCTATTTTGGCACCGGATTATAAACCGTCTTCAAAAGAAGACTATATGAATCCTTCCCAGTTGGAATATTTTCGTCAAAATCTGTTAAAATGGCGTTCAGAACTTCTGCATGAATCAGAAGAAACTTTGCATCATCTCCAAGAAGAAGATCACAACGAACCCGATGCAACGGATCGTGCGACAACGGAAACGAATCGTGCCCTTGAGCTTAGAACGCGTGATAGAGCGCGTAAGCTCATTGGAAAAATCGATGACGCTTTGAGCCGTATCGATGATGGATCTTATGGGTACTGTGAAGAGACAGGAGAGCCAATCGGTCTTGCGCGTCTTGAGGCCCGTCCGATTGCGACACTGACACTCGAAGCACAAGAACGGCATGAAAGATTGGAAAAAACATACAAAGATCTTTAAGGTTTTTTAAAAGAGAGCTCGCCTCAAAAAAGGGAGCCTCTTTCTAATTTTTTAACTTTTTAAACTGAGAATCTGATTTTATTTTTTTTATTCGGATAGATTTTTTACAAAAACTGATTTATATAAATTTTAAGCAATAGATATCATTGGTGTTTGATGAAGATATCTCTTCATTGAATGGAAAGGGAATTTGGTTTTATTCCAAAACTGTCCTCGCAACTGTGATTAAAAGAGAGTGCCTTTCTTTAAAATCCTTTGGATTTTTGAGAGGGTTTTCTTTTGTAAGTCAGGAGACCTGCCAATGAAAAAGATTTCTCTCTAAAAAGCTTCCCTTAAAAAGGAAATTCTAGAGGGAAGGCTTTAAATCGTCATACATCTTCGTGCGAGGGGCTCTGAAGATGGGAGGGGAGTTGATCTCACAGGTGGCGTTCTTTTTTTAAAGTACGTTAATACCTTTGGGAGAAAACTATGGGCTCGCGACCCCCGTTCCGCAGCATTTTCTGTTTGATTTTATGTCTTTTTCTCATTTTTAAAGAGACTTCTGCAGATCCTTCACACCCCTTTCCTTTTTTTAAAATGCCCGTGGTTTCGGTGGTTGCTCAAAAAAATCCTTTCGTTTTAAAAAAATCGCAAGACGTTCGTGTGATCCAAAAGAAAAATGGGTTTGAAGATGTTCATCGTTTTGAGGATATTTTTGAAAATATTTCAATTTTAAATCCCGTTGAAACCGGTGGATGGGGAAGCACATCTTTTGTATCTTTTCCGGGAGCAAAACCCTCAGGAACACTTGTTTTATGGGAAGATTTGACGTTAAACGATCCTGCAAGCCCGTCGGGGACGTTTGATTTTTCAACGATCAACGCAGACGTCTTTGAGAGAATTGAGGTTTTCCAAGGAAATGATCCCGTCTTAGGAAGCAGTGGAACCGGCGGTACTTTAAAATTATATACGTCTCTTGATGAAAAAACACCTTATACGTCAAAGGTACGCGTTGAAAGTGGTTCAAACGGTCTCGCTTTTCTAGAGGGACGTCAGAAGGTTTCGTTTGAAAAAGGTGCCTTAAAAATAGGAGGGATAGGGCTCAGAACAGATGGCTCTCCCGTTGGAAAAGGTCCACTTCTTCGACGACGTCAAGCCTATGAAACCGCGTCTTTTGATGCGCAAGGAAAGTTTCAGGTGGGAGAGCGTATTTCAGCATCGTTTTTCTTAAAGGAGACTGATTCTAAACTCCAAGATCTTTATGATACAAGAGGAGATTTTTCAACCCTGAGTCATTTGGGAGCCTTAAGTTTAACGACGACAAATTCCTCTGGAAACACAAAACATCGTTTAGGTGTATCGGACAGCCTCTTAGTCAGACGTTCTTTTGGGACACCGTCCCTTAAAAATAAAGGGGAGCGTGAAGAAATACGGTATGCTCTGACCCATTTTATAAGATCTCAATTTATGATTGAAGGAGGGGGAGGCATGACGCAAGAAGGTTTTTATGAGAGAGGCTTAAAAAAGAAGAGAGCTTCTGAATATTTTTTCTTATCTCAGACATCCGAAATTTCGCCTAGGCTTGACTTTACGTCAGCCGGAAGAATTGAAGGAAACCATCTGAAGGGAGAGACTCTTTTTGCTTTTAAAACAGGAGTTTCTTATACACATGACTCTTTATCAAACGGATTGACCTTTGATCTTGCTCAAAAAAGACCCTCCCTTTATGAACTCTACAGTTCAAATACTTATGTACAAGGGAATCCATCTTTAAAACCTGAACAAGCCTATGGTCTTCAGACCGTGACCCTTAAAAAGAACGTTCTTCATGATACGGATCTTGGGGTTAGGCTCTTTGAGCGATGGTTTTCAAGGAGTATTGTCGGGACGATTAAGAGTGGAAAGACCTTCTATGAGGCAGCCCCTCTCTATCGTGCGCAAGGAGTTGAGCCGTTTTGGAGAGCAAAGCTTGGAAAAAAGGTTACGTTTCAAGGAGACTTTACGTATACAGATATCAAACAAGAAAAAAACGCTTCTTCCCCCTTGATTCTAACACCTCCATTTAAAGCTGCATTGTCTCTTTTCTATAAATTAGAGGCTTCAAAAGACACCCAAGAATCATCCTCTCTCTTTCTGAAAGGACGCTATTTAAAGTATAAAAACACCCAAATACGAAAACCAAGGTCTTTTGCGGTTTTTGATATCGGATGTGATTGGTATCTCGATGCTCAGAAGAAAATATATGCCGGCGTTAAGAATATGTTAAACACGCAATATCGGACACAAACAGATCCCAACATAAGAGGCGAGCCGGTTTCTGTTTATGGGGGAATTGAGTTTAAGTTTTAAGCGTTGGAAATAAAAAAAGCCCCTGAAATTCAGGGGCTTTTAAAGTTATCTTTAGCGAAAGTTTAGAAGCTAAAGTGATAAGCAGCGCCAACGCGGAAAATATTATCTTGAGGAGAAATTTTTCCTTGGTTAACGTTTCCAGCATTAGTGTTAGTAATTGTGAATGTCTTTGTTGGATATATGTTACATGTGTAGTCGGCGCGCACTGAAATACTATCCGTAACAAGCGTTTCCATACCTGCACCGATAGAGTATCCCCAGAGTGTTTTTTTGTAGCTTGTGGAAAGATTGGTTGCCTCGGGAAAACTGAAAGGTTGAGCATTTACTTTCATTTGAGTCCCAGCAACACCTAATTTGATGAAAGCAAGGGTTTTGGGAGCAATTAAAGCACCGAGACGAAGAGTGGGATTAAAGGAATAACCCTCCTTGATTGTGGCGTTTGCAAAGCCCGTGTTGTTTCCATTGGTACCCGTTGCTTTTGCTTCTCCACTTTGCATCGCAAATAAAAATTCCCCACCAACGTAGTACTGGCCAAAAGTGTGTCCATACCCTGCATAGATGGCATGATTGAAAAGTGTTGCTCCAGCGTTTGAGTTAGAAGATGAGCTTGAACCACCTCCAGTATTAGCGGAAGATTGACTATATCCACTATTGAAACTGTTCGCACCAAGTGTAAGACCAGCATAGGGTCCTGTGAAGTTTTCAGCAAAAGCTGCTGAAGAGAGGGATGCAACGAGTGCAGCGCCTGCAATGAGATATTTTTTCATGTTAAAATCCTTTAATAAGTGTATCAAAAAGCCTGTTGAAAGCTAAAATTAGGAGCATAACTTGCTGTGCTGCCCCTTACTTCTTGCTCTAAACTATCGTAACGGAGGGACATGCGTCAATCTTTGAGACTTCAAATGCCCTAAATAAAACAAGCTTGTTGCAGTGAGATCACAAGTGGGACGTAATTCATTTATTTTTTTAAAGGTTATTACAAGAATTAGAAAGGTCTAATTTTTTGTAAAAAAAAGAACAAAGGTCGAAAACGTCCCTTTTCTTAATTTATTATTTTCTTAAGGTCTTATGGGGCGAGCGATGGGTCTCGAACCCACGGCCTCCAGAGCCACAATCTGGCGCTCTAACCACCTGAGCTACGCCCGCCATAAGATTTATCACTTCTCTGCCCTCAGATGTAACTTTTTCTCAGCAGCTCGTCAAGATTTTAGTAAAGACAGACTCTTTATTTATTGTGGAAAGTGCAATTTAGTGTAAGGAACTCGAGGATAATTCTGGCTTAGAGGACTTCCTTTGCTCTGAAATGGCTTTCTGGAGCATCTCTTGAGAGAGAAATCCTGGGATGATTTTTTCGCCAACAATGAAAAAAGGAGCGGCTTCTATCTGTAGTGTTTCTGAAAGTTGTTTGTTTTGAGAGAGTGCCTTTTGAATGTTTTCAGAGGTCATGTCTTTTTTTAATTGCGCGAGATCCAGGTCGCATTTTTTTGCGAGATCAAACGCCACAAGGTCAGTTAAGGGACCTTTATGGTTCATAAAAGAGGTATGAAGGCAGGCGTATTTTCCTTGGATCTGTGCGGAAAGGGCAATTTGAGCAAGGGTGTTGGACTCTTTGCCAAAAATAGGCATCTCTTTATAAATGACTTGAACGTTTGGATCTTTCTTTAAAATATCTGCGAGCGTTTGCTCAGATTTTTTGCAATAGCCACACTGATAGTCAAAAAAAGCAACAATTTTGATGTCACCCTTGGGATTTCCAGACGTGGGAAGAGAGAGATTGGGGGCCAAAAGTTCTGCTTTGTGTTTTTGAACAAGCCGTTCTTGATCCTGAAGTTTTTCTTTTTCTTCTTCTTCAACGGCTTTTTTAAGGGCTGCTAAAACAATTTTAGGATTTTTATCAAGAAGCTTGAGAACAATTTTTTCAACTGCCTCGGAGGGCAGACAAGGACACGTCGGAGAGGGAACTGGAGCCGAAAAACTCTCTTGAGGAGAAAGGCCCCAGAGAGAAAATACAGCTAAGAGTGCAAGAAAGAGGGTTTTAGATGTCATTTTTTTTTGTCTCCAAGGGTAAGAAAAGGGTAAGAAAAGAAAAACCAGGAGTGTTAATTAATCAGGCGTCATTTTATCTTTTGTGGAGGGTAAATCAAGTGTATTTTTTATATCTTGAGCTCTCAAGAAAGCGGGGTCTTTTTTTGGGAGATTTTTGAGTGCTTTTTCAATTTGCATTGTTGCTTGTTTTATGTCTCCTGCACGTAAGGCAAACTCACTCAACGCCAGAGCGGCAAGTCCGATTTTGCTGTCACGTCCCAAAGCGATGGCTTTAAGTCGCCATGCCATTGCTTCATCAGGGTCCTTTGTTAAAATCTCGTCGAGAATAAGAAGTACTTTTTTGAGATATTTAGAGGTTTGGTCTTCAAGAAGGGCTTGAGCAAAAGCCATTTTTAAAGAAGCATCTTCAGGCCTTAAGGAAACAGCCTGTTCATAAGGAGGGATGGCTTCTTGGATTCGACCTGCCATAAAAAGAATTTGTCCTTTCATTTCTAAGAAGAAAGGGTCTTTTGGAAAATCATAGAGCAAAAGATTAATTTCTTTAAGAGCTTTTTCTGTTTGAGTGAGTTTTAGATAGGCGATCGATCTTGCATAACGTGCCTCTAAGCTTTGATCATTGGCAGGATATTTGTTTAAAACCTGTGGAGGAGGAGAAAGAAATGCAAATAATTTTACATGGACCCGCCTGAACATCTCTTCAAAATGAGGGGGTGGGGTGGCATCTTTATAAGGAGACTTTTCAACCGCGCGTTTCATAGTATCAAGACGTTCTTGCGTTAGAGGGTGCGTGCGAACATAAGGATCTTGATTATTGGAGAGCAGAAGCTCTTGGCCTGAAAGTTCTTCAAACGTATTAAGCAGTCCTCTTGGGCTCCAGTGAAGTTCATTGAGATATCGTAAGGCAGATTGATCTGCAGAGGCTTCTTGTCCCCTGTTATATTGAAGGAGGCTCCTTTCCGCAATTTGAGCGGCTCCCAAGGCAGCTGCAGTGCCGCCTTCAATGCCACCTAAGAGGAGACCTGCAGCGGTTCCAACAAGGCCTGTTAAGAGTGCAGGGCTTAGAATTTTGTGGAAACTATCTTCTCGCCTGGAAAGATGATTTCCAGCAATGTGGCCTGTTTCATGGGCAAGGACTCCGATGACATCCCAAACTGTCTTGGATTGAATTAAAAAGCCTGTATTGATGATGAGCATTTGACCTGCCGTGGCTGCGGCGTTCATTTCTGGGTCAATAATAATAATAATTTTTTCGTCGCCAGCCTTTAGTCCAGCAACTTTAAAGAGAGGGTCGATATATGATTTGAGCATATGTTCTGTTTCACTGTCTCGAATCACGATCCCTTTTTTGAAGTCAAATACCCCCCATGTTGCGGGCGTAAAGATCATCTCTGTTACAAAACAAAAAATAAGGGCGCTTAGAAAGAAATGATATTTTCGATCAGACAAGAGACGAAACAGGGTAATCATAAAAGATTTCCTTTTTTTGAGGCGTTATTTTTTTAAGACCAGTATGTCAGAAGTTTTACTTTAAAACAAAGAGAAAGAGAGATCTAGGGAAACGAATTTTTTGAATAAGAGAAAATCAACTGTTTTTTGCCCAAAAAACAAAAAATAAGATAGAAAAAAGCCAGGAAAAACAACGGATTTTCCTGGCTTTTATTGAGTTTAAAAAGTTTTTCTTTAATCAAGAAGTCTTTGCCACCAGCCTTTTCGAGAATCATCTGAGGATTCAGATGGTTGAGAGGGAGGTGGTGTCCTCGTTTCTTTTTCTTGTGGAGGCGCTGAAGGTTTGGGTGAATTTCCTTCCTGTAAGGGCGCTGAAGGTTTTGTCTCTTCAGGTCTTCTTTCTTTGAAAGGCCGGTTTCGAGAGTTTAGGGGATAACGGCTTTTTCGGCGAAAAGGTCTCTCTTCGGAAGGGGTGCTCGACGCTTGAGACATCGTCTGATCGCGAGGTGAGGGGGGAGGTGTTTCGACCTCAACTGATTTGTTTTCGGGAAGTGAATCTGAAATCACAACAAAGTTTTGATCTGAAGGCGTGTTTTGTTTAGAAGGTCCTTGTCTTGGTCTGCGAAAAGATCTTCTTGTCTTATGACGTGGTCGATCCGACAATCCTTCATTTGACGCTGTTGAAAGGGGTTGGGAGGGAAACTCTGTTGAATCACTCGGAGAAAGAAGAGGCGATTCTTCCTGACTTTTTTGAAGAGCTTCAGGTTCTGAATCAAAGGATTGCTGGGACGTTAAGTCTCTCCGAGGTTTATGTTTATTGCGCCGATTTCTCTTTTTTAGAGGGTGACGCTGAGAAGAAAATGACCCCTCTGTCTCTAAATTATCCTCTGAAGAGATAACATGGGCAAGATTTTCAGGTTTGTGTTCAGAACGTTTGCGATTTTCTTTGCGAAGAGCATCCGATGATTTTTCATCGTCTGACGAGGTATAAAAAGGAGATACGATTCGAAAATCAGCGGCAAGCAAGAGATCATCCTCAAGGATTGTAATAAATAAAGAATATCGTTTATCCAGGTCTAAAAGATGAGCACGTTTTTGGTTTAATAAGTAAGAGACCACCGAGCGTTGCGCATGAATTGTCACAGGAATAGCGGTTGTTTCAGACAGTAGATCTGGGGCTTTTAGGTGTTCTTCAAGTGTTCGTAGAATTTGCAGGGCGACGGACTCAGTCGAACGAACCATTCCTGTTCCACGACAATGAGAGCAAGGAATGGAGCTTGCTTCTAATAAATTTGGACGAAGGCGTTGTCTTGAAAGCTCTAGAAGACCAAAAGGACTAATGCGCCCGAGTTGAGTTCGGGCTCTGTCTTCGCGCATAGAATCACGCAATCTGCGTTCAACGGCAGCATTGTGGCGTGGGTCGCTCATATCTATAAAGTCAATAACAATCAGACCCGCGAGATCTCGGAGTCGAATTTGGCGAGCAGTTTCTTCGGCAGCTTCGAGGTTTGTTCTAAGTGCCGTCTCATCGATATGACGTTCGCGATTGGCTTTTCCAGAGTTCACATCAATTGCAGTTAAAGCTTCCGTTGGGTTAATAACAATGTAACCCCCTGATTTAAGTTGAACAACAGAGCTATACATTTCATCAATTTGCTCTTCAACTTTATAATGTTGAAAGAGAGGGTCGGTATCATCTTTGTACAATCGAATACGTTTTGCATGACTTGGCATTAAAAGGCGCATAAAGTCTTTCGCGTTTTTATGGGCCTCTTCTCCCTCGACCACGATTTCTTCAATATCTTTTGAATAGAAATCTCGTAATGTTCTTTTGATGAGATCTCCTTCACGATAGATGAGAGCCGGAGCTGAAGATTTTAAGGTGAGCTCCCGGATGTCGTTCCAAAGTTTTAAAAGATAATCAAGATCTCTTTTGATCTCAAGTTTAGTGCGTTCCATCCCAGCTGTGCGTACAATAACGCCCATGGTGGATGGAAGTTCAAGGTCCTCGAGCAGCGACCGAAGTCTTTTTCGGCTTTGAACATCTGTAATTTTACGAGAAATTCCACCGCCTTTTAAAGCATTGGGCATTAAGACACAATATCGACCTGCAAGTGAAATATAAGTCGTTAGAGCTGCTCCTTTTGTTCCCCGTTCTTCCTTAACAACTTGAATTAAAAGAATTTGGCGACTTTTAATAACTTCTTGAATTTTATATTTTTTATGAAAAATTCGAGAGCTTTGCATGTGGCGTGCGGACTCCATATCTGAGTCTTCAGCATCGAGCGCCTGGGAAGGAGGTGTCGTAAAGGTTTCTTCGGCGGCTTGAGTCTCATCGGATGTATCAATAACTTTTAAAAAATCCACGGCTTCTTTTGAAACATTTTTTTTGACTGAAGCTCTTTTTGAAGAGATGAGTTCTTTAGTTTCAAGAGAAAAATCTTCTTTTTCATCGTCCGGAAGGGCTGCATTTGTAGATCTTTCCAATTCTTCAAGTTTTTCTCTATCTGAAATGGGGATTCGAAAGTAATCTGGATGGATTTCATTAAAAGCTAAAAAGCCATGCCGGCCTCCACCATAATCAACAAAAGCAGCTTGGAGGGAAGGCTCTACACGTATTACTTTTGCAAGGTAAATGTTCCCTTTAAGAGGCAGTTTTTGAGCGGACTCAAAGTCGAATTCTTCGAGTTTAAAATTATTAATAATAACGATGCGTGTTTCTTCTGGGTGGCTCGCATCAATAAGCATGCGCTTGGTCATAAAAAATCTCCGTTTTGTTTAAGGCAAAGACGGTTTTGCGCACCTATAATTCTTCAAAGACATAAAAAGACCCTTATTTTTTTTCTGATCTATAAGAACCAGGGGTGAATAATAAAGGATTTTATGATTTATTTTAGAGATCTTAATTTGAACCTGTTCTAAATCAATCTCTAAAAGTGTATCTCTGAAGATCTTACAGTGTGTCAAAAGTCTTTTGAAAAGAAGACACCTTTTCTTAAAAAAGTTCATTATGCGTTTTTTTTCTTTTTCTTCTTGGGAAAAAGAGCCATCAAGGAAGTTGCTTTTTGGGGAGAGTTTAAAGGTGATGAATTTTACAAAAAAGACGAACTTTTTTGGAAAGCATTGAATTGCACGGACAAAAGAAACAATCGCTATAAGATTCTTTTGAGGACTCATGTTTAAAAACCTTTGAAGAATTCCCAAGAATTTTATTCTTTGGAAGCATTAAAGTAAACGAATTGAACTGTATTAGAAACCCGAAAATCCTGTGAAACGCTTAAGGGTATTGGGGTGTCTTAGAAAAACTCACACGTGCACGAAGCACTTAACTTTTTCTACAATACTGGTTTAATGAGGAATCTACAATCGCTTTCTTTAATTTTTTTTTTGAGAGGCGTTGATTGAAGGATTAGGTCTTTCCAAAGCACGGATTATAAGGTTGAATTTAGAGTGTTTTGGGGTTTCTAAAAGACTAAAACCCTTTTTCTTTAACGTAAATAGAGGCTTGGAATGTTTGTATCGATTTTCTTTCCCCACACTCTTGATTTCTTGTCCAGACCTCCCTATAATCCATTCATGAAAATTATGAAAGTTTTTCATTCTAGATTAAAGCGGCAGGGCATGTCGTGTTAGCCTGTGGAGAGATGGTTGACCCAAATTACGGCTAAAAGCGGGTAGGCAGAGTCTCTAAAACAGGAACCACTCTTGGATAAGGAAATCCTTAAATCCTCGGAATTCTCATTTCTTGAAGATAGGGGAGGGTGTCAACGTGAGTTATCGCTTTTCAAATTGAAAGAAAGAAGTAAATTTATGTCTCTGTATTCTCCTTCAACAGGTCCTTTGATGCCAAAGGCGACAGCTATTTGGTTAATTGAAAATACAACACTGACGTTTCAACAGATTGCTGATTTCTGTGAAATTCATATCTTGGAAGTGCAAGCCATCGCAAATGAAGAGTCTTCCCAAGGGATGATGGGTGCAAGCCCAATTGTTATGGGGCAATTGACGCAACAAGAGATTGAGCGCTGCGAAAAAGATCCAGCTGAAAAGCTGAAGATTCAAACATCCATGTCTGAGATTCTTTTAGGGGCGATGGCAAAAAGACAAGACGCTGCAAGAGGGTCACGATATACGCCAAGAGCGCGTCGAGGTGAAAGACCAGATGCAATTGCATGGCTTTTAAAGCAATATCCCTCTATAACAGATGCCGATGTTATAAAGTTGGTGAGAACAACAAAATCAACAATTGTGGCTATTCGGAATAGAGCACACTGGAATATGACCAATATAAAACCTAAGAGCCCCGTTGTTTTAGGGTTTTGTACTCAAGAAGAGCTGGATAAGATCGTTAAAAGTTTTTCCTGAAGACCCTTCAAAAGTCCCAAAAACGATTCGGTAAAGCTCTTTTTTTAGCGGAGGAGTTGGTTGTGTTTAAAAATATAAAGAGAGAATCGACTTCTAGCATTTTTTTAAATAGCCTTATTTGACAATTAAGAAAGAATTTTAAATTTTATCTTTAGATAGGGAAGAAAATGAAAAATCAGAGAAATAATCATGTCAGTTTTTTTAAAATAAGCAGTTTACTCTTCTTTTTGGGAATGTGGAGTGTTGGACTTTGTTCTGAAATCCAGAATCTACCTGAATCACGTGTTCATATGGGGATTAATGTTGATCTCAAGGAGGACAATGCGTCGGATACAACAGTCATTGGATCTCAAATTATTTTAGAAAGTGGTGTTTCTGGTGATTTTAATGCCTTGGGAGAAAACATTTCAGTCTCTTCTCCAATACAGGGTGATTTTGAGGTTATTGGAAATCGAATAAGCATAAATTCTCTGATTGAGGGTGATGTTCAAATCTTTGCTTCAAAAGTATATTTTATGCCAAGTTCTTTTGTTGAAGGGCAGACAAAAGTTGTTGCACAAAAAGTATTTCTAAAAGGGACTCTCTCTGGAGACGCTCTTATTAAGGCGCGTAAAATCTATATTAATGGGGTGGTTGGGGGTGCGTTGACGTTGAATGCACACAAAATCATTATTGGAAATCAAGCCGTCTTGAAACAGGGATTTTCGTGTCCTCATGCCGCCTCTGTAATAATTTCCAAAGAAGCTCAAATTAAAGGGAAGGTCAGCTACTTTGATCCGAAAAAATCAGATGAGGTGGTTAATTTTGAGCAGATATTTGAGGGGGGGCTTTGGGCAAAAATCATTCGTTTTTTTGATGATGTTATGACGAAAGACATTCAAAAATATTGGGATTTTGGCTCAACATTTTGGTCTTTGTCTTTGTTTTTGTTTGTTTGGATTGTGGCCATTGGGTGTGTTTTTCTCTTTTATAGAGCCACACCTCTTTTGCTTCAAAATTTAACACAATCTGCTATTAAGAATCCTGGGCGTGCTTTGGGCGTTGGGTTGGTAGGACTCGTCTTTATTCCTCTTTTTGGTTTATTGATGTGTTTGACCCTTGTGGGCATTCCTTTTGCATTTCTGATTATGCTTTTTTATTGTGCCCTTCTTTTTTTGGGGAAAATTATTGGCATTTGGATTTTTGCGCAATGGCTCGTTCTTTTTACGCCTTTAAAAAAGAAAATTTCTCTTGGACGTGATATTTTAATGTTTACGGTATCCTTAGGGATCATAAGTATTTTGAGTCTTATTCCTGTCCTTGGGTTGCTCTTTATGACCTTGGTTTTTTTAATGGGTGTGGGGAGTATTTTAGGTGTTATTTTTTTTCGAGAAGGGTCTCATGTTCTCTATATTGAAAGGTCCCAATCTTCTTTTTTTAGAGAGTCTTAAAACAGTTTAATATGAATACTTTTTTCAAAGTCACACTTGAATTTTGGGAGAGTTCATCTATATAAGTATTATTGAGTATATACACCTCTTTTTCATATTTAATTTAAAGGAAAACTATAGATATTATGAGGAAAATTTTTTACTAAGTCTGGCCTTGAGTGCTGTATTGGGAATGAATTCTTTGTCTTTTAGCTGCAACGCAATGGAAGAAGCTGAAAAAGAGAGAAGATTTGCGGGGGCAGCAGCAGTTCAAATAAGTGAAGCAGATCCAAGAGCAGAAGCGAGAAGCCTTGTATTTTTGGATGCGCACTTAGGACCAGACAATATGGATTTTCTATCGAAAAAATATGGAGATAATCCCGAAGTTCAAGCTGCAATGCGTGGTATGCCTTCTAAAACAGATGATTATCAATTAGGAGTGCATGATCTTTTCATTCAAACGTGTTCTGGAGATGACCAAGAGGTGAAATGCATAAACTATATAAGAAGTTTATTGATATCCTCAGTGCATAGCCCAATGCTTTTTGCACGTTTTTGTGCGAAGAGAGTATTTGGAGAAGTTCAAATTCCGGTTGATGTTTTTTGGGCTCTAATTCAAAAAGAAATTATTCCTATTATGAAAGAGACGGAAGCTACTTTTATATCTAAACTAAGAGAACAACGTACGCGTCAGGGAAATCCTTTGACAGACATAGAAGAGGTTATTTTTAGTCTTAAAACTTCACCAAAACACCAAGTCTTTCATGATATTACCTATGGCGCTTATATGATTGATGCCATTCGTGCGCAAAATGGACGCGCTCCTCTCTTATTTTTAGGGCGTGCAGGTTGTTTTTTTCAGCTTGCTTGTGAAGAATTTAGTAAGTTTCGTAATGCTGGTGTAGCTGCAAAAGATATTTATCACTTAAATTTTTCTGGAACTCCTGATATTGAAAGCAAAAGGACAAGGGGTGATTTATCTGATAATTCCCCAGAAGTAATTGCACGTCATCTCCTTACGCCAGAGCGTCTTTCTTTTTATTGTGAATATATGGATCAACAGGGGATGCGCAACATAGAGAATAAGCTTTATCTTGTTGATATTATTGGGACAGGTCGTAGCCTTAATAGTACGCTTCGGGTTTTGCGTTATTACTATGAAAGGCATTTGAAGAGAGAAATGCCTGATGTTCATTTTATTGCATTGTGTGCAGATCTGTTAATGGATTCTATTGAGGAAAGTAGCGTAAATTTTCAAGATAGAAAAACGGCACACTGGGAATATAATTCTTCTATGGGAACGATCCTTTTTAAGGAAACCGCTGAAGTAGGAGGGATTCGTCCTCTTCAAGTAAAGGTAAGTCCTCTTCTTATGAGGAGTATAACAGGAGATATTATCGATAGTGATTTTGTTGAGGCTGTTGGGGTGCATGGAATAGAATATCCCCCTCATAAATGGCGTCGCGAATTTGATGTGGAAAGGGCGCGTGGTGGCAAACTTCATGAAAAATTATATGGTGGTTTACGCCTACCAATGCATGAGATTTTTAAGGTGGTAGACAAAAAATTATTAAAAGAAAATAAAGAAAGTAAAAAGGTTGCATGATAAATGGTATTAGGCAAAGAGCTCTCAGAGCTCTTTGCCTTGGTGTAGTTCCTATGAGTCTAAATCCTTTAGAATGAAATTTCCGACGTTGAGGGGTGCATAAATAATCTCGAAGGAAAAACTTAAGTGCATTCTTACGGAAAGGGCCACGGAGAGTAGATTCGATCTATACGAGCTTTAAATAAATTAACGATCTGATATTTTGAAATATATGGTTTTAGTTTGAGGATAAGAGGGTTGCGTTTTTGTTATAACTTCATGATAAGACTTCTTTTTGGAGGGGACAGATTTTTTCTTGACAAGACGCAGAACGGAATTCTTGAGAAAAAGTATTCGGGCTTGCATTTATGTAGATTTTAATGTATTCAGAGGGACACATATGGTATGAGGTCCTCAAACAAGGGTTTACCCGATGGTGTTTGTGGATCTTTTAAAAGATCTTTTTAGCATTTCGATAGAAGAGTTTTATCATGGCAGTTCCGAAGAAAAAAACGTCCCAGTCACGTCGTAATATGCGACGTTCTCATCACGCTTTGACAGCCTCTGCATATGGAGAGTGCGCGCATTGTGGTGAATTAAAAAGACCCCATCATGTATGTTCCTCTTGTGGATATTATGCTGGACGCGATACAGTTGAAGAAGTCGCTGTTGCGAGCTAATTCAATCTAAAGAGTGCTCTCAAGATTGTCTCCCAAAATAGAGAGAGAAGTTAAAGTTATGTCGTTGAGACAATTTTTGAGCGCAATTTGTAAAACTAAGCCTGTGAACAAGGCCATTCTTACAGTTTTTAAGACAGGCAGTACCAGATGGTGGTTGCTTTTTGGGTGTAATAAACAAAAAGTTTGGGTTGTCGCATGAATGCTGATGCAAAAATTGTTCAAAAAATTCAAATGAATGTATCTCAAGAATTAATTTTGGCTTTAGACGCTATGGGTGGAGCTAATGCTCCTCAAGTTGTTGTAGAGGGTGCCCATTTGGCTCTTGAAAGATATCCACGTCTAAAATTTTTATTTTTTGGAGATGAAAAACAATTGATTCCTCTTTTAAAGGAATACAAAAAACTTAACGCGGCCTCTACGGTACATCATACAGACACGGTTGTGGACGATGACATGAAGCCTGCTGCAGCTTTGCGTGTCGGACGAACATCCAGCATGGCGCTTGCCATTAAGGCCGTGGCAGAGGGGGTAGCTTCTGGTGTCATTTCTGGAGGTAATACAGGCGCCTATATGGCACTCTCTAAGATTTTATTGAAAACGGTGAAAGGAATTTCCCGTCCCGCCATTGCAAGCTATCTTCCGACCGAAAGAGGCGGAGAGACAGTGATGTTAGATTTAGGAGCCAACGTTGCGTGTGATGAGCTCAATCTCGTTGAATTTGCAATTATGGGATCTGTTTTTGCGACGGATGTTTTGGGCTATGAGAATCCAAGTGTCGGTCTTTTGAATATAGGGGAAGAAGATCTTAAAGGAAGCCCTGTTTTGAGGCGTGCTGCTGATTATTTAAAAAATTATCCGGGTATTAATTTTTACGGCTTTATTGAAGGAAACGATATTGCCAAAGGAACGGTAGATGTTGTTGTCACAGATGGATTTACGGGAAATGTTGCCCTTAAAACACTGGAAGGAACGGCCCGTCTTATTCGATCCTTTTTAAAAGAAGGTTTTTCAGGGTCACTAATCGGAAAAATTGGATATTTCTTTGCGTTACCAACATTGAGACTGGTTTTTCAACGAATGAACCCAAGTCGTTATAATGGCGCTATTTTTTTAGGATTGAACGGTATTGCGATTAAGAGCCACGGATCGACCGATGCTTTGGGGTTTTCAAATGCAATTTCCGTGGCGGTTGATATGCTTTCTCATGGGTTTAAAGCCCAAATTGAAAAAAATATGGAAGACGTTAAAGTTTTTCTTGCACAAGCTGAATTAGAGGTCAAGACTCAAGGATAGATCTAATGGAATTGAATTCAGTTATTGTTAGAGGTGTTGGGGGGTTTCTCCCTGCGCGGCGCTTTTCCAATTATGATTTTCCGGAAAGCTTAAATACCTCCCATGAATGGATTTTTGAAAGAACGGGCATCGCGGCGCGGCGCATCGCTGAGCCTCATGAAACTACGTCGTTTTTAGCGATTAGGGCCTGTGAAGAGGCGCTCAAAAGTGCAAATATTACCCCCGATGAGATTGATTTGATTATTTGTGCAACAGCAACACCGGATAAGACATTTCCGGCCACAGCTGTGCTCATTCAACATGCTTTAGGCGTCTCTCAAGGCTGCGGCTTTGATGTTCAAGCTGTGTGCAGTGGTTTTATTTATGCCCTGACACTTGCAAATAACTTTCTTAAGCTTGGACAAGCAAAAAAAGCCCTTGTTATTGGGGCTGACGTCTTTTCGCGTTTGCTGGATTGGTCCGATCGTACGACCTGTGTTTTATTTGGAGACGGGGCTGGTGCGATGGTTGTTGAAGCGATACCTTCCGAAGACAATCCAATGAAACGCGGAATCCTATCAACATCTCTGCATTCAGATGGAAAATTTTCAAGTCTTTTGGAGACAACTGGC
This sequence comes from Alphaproteobacteria bacterium 16-39-46, assembly GCA_002257235.1. Lineage (GTDB taxonomy): Bacteria > Pseudomonadota > Alphaproteobacteria > 16-39-46 > 16-39-46 > 16-39-46. The sequence goes on along the minus strand of NCGZ01000036.1, from coordinate 790 downwards.
GGTGTTTCCACGACGGGGACAGCAGGGACGATTCTGATGCATGGGCGTGAGGTCTACAGACATGCCGTTGAAAAAATGACCAAAGGCGTTCTTGATGCCCTTGAGACAAATAATTTAACGGTTGCTGATATTGATTGGCTTGTTCCTCATCAAGCGAATCAACGCATTATGGTTGCTGTGGCGGAGCGTTTGGGAATTGATTCTGAAAAAGTTATTATTACGCTTGGAGAGCATGCGAACACCTCAGCGGCGACGATTCCGTTGGCGCTTTGGGAAGCCCAAAAGAAAAACCTTTTAAAGCCAGGAGATCTCATCGTTTTAGAGGCTTTGGGCGGAGGGCTAACGTGGGGGTCTGTCGTTCTCAGGTGGTAGGGGTGTTATTCACGGAAAAAAAGAGGGGTAAAGTTAATGGGTTGTAAAACAATTTCTAAAATTATATAAAATTACTCTAAGTTCATAAAATATTTTTTTGTTACATCTAGAGTTTTTGCTTAAAAGAGGGGTTATGTTTGGATTCATATTTAAAAGGTGGTTTTTAAGTTCTTTCTTTAATTTTCCTATTATTTTAATGTTTCTTCTTGGGGTAACAAGTCAAACTTTATATGGAAAAGGAAGCGGGGGATATTTTTCCAGTCAAGAAAGAAAATGCCAGGCACATCAGCAAAGTAGGCATGCCCGATATACAAAAAAAACGTATCCTCTCGATATCGCCGGGTAAATGAGATTTTGGGGATTACAAGGTGTTGGGTGGAAGGTTTGATTGTTCGAAGATTAAATGGGCAAGGGAAGG
>NCGZ01000035.1 GCA_002257235.1 Alphaproteobacteria bacterium 16-39-46 | reverse complement strand
AAGAAGAAAATGAGGATAATTTAATTATTTCAATCGGTAAAACCATGTCTTGACGCCTCATCATAGCCTTATTTCAGACAATTTATGAGACGGCCGTGATAAAGAACCATTATTCTTCAGAAATGCAATCAAAAGACCTTTAAATAAGACAACGCACCGTTTCGATAAAGAAGGGAGGCCATATCCCTCTTCTTTATCCCAACATTAGGCTGGTAAAATAATCTTACTTCAATTCAAATAGATAGGGTTTATCTTACCTTCACTCAACATCCAAACTTACAAGCATTAAAGTTATTTTCAAAGGACAAGAAAGAAATTTTTTGCGTTTCTAAAGGTGATAAATCCATACTAAACTGGAAAAAAGTCTTTTAAATCAAGAATTATTTTAAAAGAAAACTATTTTCTATTTTGTTGAGCGCAAAAATCCGAGCACAACTGAAAATATTGTGCTAAGGTCGGGCTGCTTTTAATTGTATTTAGGGATCACTTTGGATTTTTGATGAACTATAACCACTTTTTAGAAGAAGCTTTAGAGGCCTGGAAAACATCGGGAAATTACCGATACTTTGCGCATATAGAACGTCTTTATGGACGGTTCCCTGTGGCCCTCTACCACACGCCTGATGCGCGTCTTCCACCACAAGAAGTTATCGTCTGGTGCAGCAATGATTATCTCGGAATGGGTCAAAATCCTGACGTCCTTGATGCAGTTCAGAAAAATTTTGCAAAAGGAGGCACTGGCGCTGGCGGAACTCGAAACATTTCTGGGACAACACCTTCCCACCAACGTCTCGAGACAGGGCTTTCAGAGCTTCACCAAAAAGACGCTTCTTTAATCTGCACTTCAGGATACGTTGCCAATGAGGCTGCTCTCGGAACGCTCGGCGCAAAACTTCCAAACTGTGTCATTTTTTCAGATGAATGTAATCATGCGTCCATGATTCAAGGAATTCGGCTCTCGCGCGCTGAAAAACATATTTTTAAGCATAACTGTCCCAAAGATCTGCGACGTCTTCTTGCCGACGCCCATGCTCAAGATCCTCATCGCCCTAAAATTATTACCTTTGAGTCCGTTTATTCTATGGATGGAGATATTGCTCCTATTGAAGAATTCTGCGATCTTGCAAAAGAGTATAATGCCCTTACCTTTATCGATGAAGTTCATGCCATCGGCCTTTATGGAAAACACGGCGGCGGCATAACAGAAGAGTTGGGACTTCAAGATCGTGTTGATCTTATTTCAGGAACCTTTGGAAAAGCTTTTGGACTTGTGGGAGGATATTTATCAGGATCCTTTCTCTTGATTGATTTTATTAGATCCTTCGCCTCTTCCTTTATTTTTACAACGGCTCTACCTCCCGCGATCATGGCGGGAGCATATGCAAGTTTACACTATCTTAAAAATCATCCAGAGCTCAGAGAGTCTCACCAAAGAAATGTTAAAACTGTCAAAGAGGGGCTTGAAAATCTGGGCGTTCCCCTCCTTCTCAATCAAAGTCATATCGTTCCCGTCATCGTTGGAGATGCTCACCTTTGCAGAACGGCTGCAACTTATCTTTTAAAACATCATAATATTTATGTTCAGCCGATTAACTATCCAACCGTCCCTATAGGAACAGAACGGTTTCGAATTACCCCTTCTCCTCTCCATACACCTCAAATGATAACAGACCTTTTGGAAAGCATTAATGACACATGGAACACCTTTAGTCTAAAACGTTTTCCACAAGCTCGAAAGGCCTATGCGTGATCCCTTCTGCTCTCTTTGGTACTCCTTAGTCTGACTCATTTCCTTCAAATTTTGATTTTTTACATAAAATTCTTGAAAAAACATTCATCAGCCTTATATCAGTATAAGAGATTATAATGTGACTATTTAGTGGTGTTATTTTGGAGTAATTTTTCTAAGAACATTTTAAACTCGAAACTATCACCATCTCTCCAGGCACCTTATATAGTTTAAAATCTTTTGGAAACGCTGTCCGCTACTCCATCACTTTATCTCCGAACATGACTTTTCCAACAGACTTTTATCAACCTTCCGGAGCTGCCTGGAAATTTGGAGACAAAAACACGCTCTAAAATAACTCAAGCTCACGGTTTTCAAGGGTGCGAAGGAGATCTCTGAGGCGCGCTGCTTCTTCAAACTCAAGATTTGAAGCAGCGTCCTTCATCTCCTTCTCAACACTCTTTATCTTAGACCGTAATTCTTTCGTTGAGAGATGGTCATAAGACTCAGAAGAAGACTCTTTTGGAATCTGTTCAATTCCTTTTCTGACTTCACTTGTTACACTTGTCGGTGTAATGCCATGGTCTATATTATAGGCTTCTTGCCTCTGGCGCCGTCTGTTTGTTTCATCAAGCGCTTGCTTGATCGCATTCGTTTCCTTATCTGCATACAAAATAACCCGGCCATCCACATTGCGTGCCGCGCGCCCAATGGTTTGAATGAGCGCAGAACGTGACCTCAAAAATCCTTCCTTATCAGCATCTAAAATCGCAACCAATCCACATTCGGGAATATCAAGACCTTCTCTTAAAAGATTGATTCCCACAAGAATATCACAGACCCCGAGGCGTAAATCTCTTATAATGGCAATCCGCTCGAGCGTATCAATATCGGAATGCAGGTATTTTACTTTAAATCCAGCATCCTTAAGATAATCCGTTAAAGCTTCAGCCATTTTTTTTGTCAAGGTGGTTACAAGAACCCTATACCCTGCTTTCACGCATTTCTTTGACTCTTCAATAAGGTCATCAATCTGATATTCTGTTGGCTTGATGGTGCACGGTGGATCTAAGAGCCCCGTTGGTCTAATAATTTGCTCAACGATCTCCCCTTCCGTTTGACCCAGTTCCCACGGTCCAGGTGTTGCAGAAACAAAGATTGTCAAAGGGCGTTTTTCTTCCCATTCTTCAAATTTTAAGGGTCGGTTGTCTTTACACGCTGGCAAACGCCACCCGTACTCTGACAAGTTTTGTTTACGAGAGGCATCTCCTTTATACATAGCCCCGAGCTGAGGCACCGTCACATGACTTTCGTCGACAATTAAAAGCGAATCTTTTGGAAAATACTCAAAAAGTGTCGGAGGTGCCTGTCCAATATCTCGCCCTGTTAAATAGCGCGAATAGTTTTCAATTCCCGCACACATCCCCGTGGTCTCCAGCATTTCGATATCAAAAGTTGTCCTCTCTCGAATTCTTTGAGCTTCAATAAGTTTATTTTCACTTTCAAATTGGAAGATACGCTCCTGAAGATCATGTTTAATCTGCTGAATAGCTTGATGCAAGGTTGGACGCGGCGTGACGTAATGGCTGTTGGGATAAATATTGATTTCAGGCAGGTCGAGAATCTTCTCCCCCGTCAGCGCATCTACTTCAAAAATAGACTCAACCTCATTTCCAAAAAAAGAAATCTTCCAAGACCGATCTTCATAATGAGAGGGGAATATTTCTAAAAAATCTCCCCGAACGCGAAACATCCCCCGCCCAAACGCAATGTCATTTCTTTTATACTGAAGATCAACAAGTTGACGTTTAACCTTCTCCATATCAACGTGTTCCCCTTTTTTTAAGGAGAAGATCATTTTACTATACGTCTCAAGGGATCCAATACCATAAATACACGAAACGCTTGCGACAATAATCACATCGCGCCTTTCAAGCAACGACCGGGTAGCAGAGTGACGCATACGATCAATCTGCTCATTAATTGTCGCCTCTTTCTCAATATACGTATTGGTTCGAGCGATATACGCTTCGGGTTGATAATAGTCATAATACGACACAAAATATTCAACGGCATTATGGGGGAAAAAATCCCTCATTTCTCCATAGAGTTGAGCGGCCAAAGTTTTATTGTGCGCAAGAACAAGCGTTGGTTTTTTAAAATTTTGAATGACATGGGCCATAGTAAAGGTCTTTCCCGACCCTGTCACCCCTAAGAGAACTTGATTTCTTTTATGATCAAGAACTCCTTGGGTTAAGGTCGAGATGGCCTGTGGTTGATCTCCCGCAGGCCTAAAAGGCGCTTCAAGTTCAAACTTTACCATGACACGCTTTGTATTTTTTGCCCGATCCGCACGAACAAGGATCATTTCGACGGAGAGACTTTTCAGGTGCGGGAAGCACCTCCGGAAGCATTGCAGGACCTTGAGATTGAAGACCTTCTCCATCTTCAAGTCCAAATTGTGCCATCATGCGTTCGATCTCTTCTTTTGAAGATTCATGAGCACGTGGATCAATCCCATGGGGCAGTTCTCCTTTAGAGAAGTGTCCCACACCCTCTCCTACATGAGACAAGGCAGCTGTTACACTTTGGCGAAGCGCCGTAATCATGCTTTGAAACAATGAGAATGCTTCTTGTTTATATTCGTTTAAAGGATCACGTTGGGCATAGGCACGCAAATTAATCCCATCTCGAAGATGGTCAAGAGCAAGAAGATGATCTTTCCATGACTGGTCTAAAAGACGCAATAAAATGCTTCTTTCCATGTTTCGGAAAAATTCTCCAGAATAAAGAACCTGCTTTTCAGCCATATGAGCATTTGAAGCCAATGTCAGACGCTCTTTTATCTCAGACTCTGCAATTCCTTCTTCAGAAGCCCACTCCTCAATGGGAAGATCAAGACCTAAAATAATCTTACAATCTTCTTTAAGACCCTTTAGATCCCATTGCTCAATATAAGTATGCTCTGGAATGGCTCTTTTTATGATTTCTTCAATGACATCATGCCGCATCTCTTCAATTAAATCAGACAGATTTTCTGACTGCATAATTTCAATGCGTTGACCATAAATGACTTTACGCTGATCATTCATAACATCATCATATTTTAAGAGGTGCTTCCGAATGTCAAAGTTACGCGCTTCTACTTTTTGCTGCGCCTTTTCAAGAGCTCTGTTAATCCAAGGATGGATAATAGCTTCTCCTTTTTGGAGCCCTAATTTTTGAAGAACAGAATCAAGTCGCTGAGATCCGAAAATACGCATCAAGTCATCTTCGAGCGATAGAAAGAATTTAGAAGCACCAGGATCTCCTTGACGACCCGATCTTCCCCGTAATTGGTTATCAATACGCCGAGACTCGTGACGTTCTGTTCCTATGACAAAAAGACCTCCTGCTGTTCGAACAACCTCAGCATCTTTTGCAATCTCTTGGGTAATTTGACTCTTGAGATCTTCCGTAATCACCTCAACCCCTTTAGAAACCATGAGCTGTTCGAGACGAACAGAAAAGTTTCCTCCGAGCTGAATATCTGTTCCACGTCCTGCCATGTTGGTTGCAATTGTCACAGCTCCAGGACGACCGGCTTCTGCCACAATTTTAGCTTCTTGATCGTGGACCCGTGCATTCAAAACTTGATGAGGTATTTTTTTCTTTTTTAAGAGCTCTGATAAATGTTCAGATTTTTCAATGCTCACAGTTCCAACAAGAACTGGTTGATGGCGATCCCGGCACTCTTCAATGAGCGTAATAATGGCTTCATTTTTTTCCGCTGCTGTCCGATAAACTTCATCATCCAAATCTTTCCGTTGAACTGTAACGTTCGTTGGAATTTCAATAACTTCTAATCCATAAATTTCCGCAAATTCAGACGCTTCCGTTAAAGCCGTCCCCGTCATTCCGGATAATTTGGGATAAATTCGAAAAAGATTTTGGTACGTAATAGAAGCCAACGTTTGAGTTTCTTCCTCAATATGCGCATGCTCTTTTGCCTCCAAAGCCTGATGCAGACCGTCTGAAAACCGGCGTCCCTCCATCATCCGCCCTGTGAATTCATCAATGATAACAACTTTTCCGTCTTTAACAATGTAATCAACATCTTTGTTAAAAAGAGTATGGGCTCTTAAGGCTTGGTTCACATGATGCATCAATGAAATATTTTGAATGTCGTAAAGTGTACCACCCTTTAAAAGGCCTGACTGGTCAAGAAGATTTTCAATTTTTTCAGCTCCCGCTTCCGTGAGCATAACAGAGCGTTGCTTTTCATCTTTTTCATAATCTTGCGCCGTTAAATGGGCCATCAACCCATCAATAGCTGCATAGACATTAACCGATTCTTCCGACGCCCCTGAAATAATAAGAGGTGTCCGTGCTTCATCAATTAAAATACTGTCAACTTCGTCAACAATAGCATAATTAAAAGTGCGCTGCACACGCTCGTCGAGCCTGAATTTCATATTATCACGCAGATAATCAAATCCAATTTCATGGTTTGTTCCATACGTAATATCTGCATCATAAGCTTCTTTACGTTCCATGTCGTCTAAGTCATGAACAATGCATCCAACTCTAAGACCTAAAAATTCATGGATTTGCCCCATCCAAGCAGAGTCACGCTTGGCAAGATAATCATTGACAGTCACCACGTGAACCCCTTTTTCTGTCAGGGCATTTAGATAAGATGGAAGCGTCGCAACAAGCGTTTTTCCCTCTCCAGTGCGCATCTCACAAATCATTCCTTTGTGAAGTGCCATTCCTCCCATGAGCTGTACATCAAAAGGACGTTGTCCCAATACCCGAAAAGCCGTCTCTCTAACGGTCGCAAAAGCTTCATTTAAAATATCATCTAAGGTCTCTCCCTTAGAGAGACGTTCTTTAAACCAAAGCGTCCGGGCTTTTAATTGATCATCTGTTAATTTTTTTACTTCCGCCTCAAGGTCATTTATCTCACTTACGCGCGCGATAAAACTTCGCAGCATGCGATCATTTGCAGATCCAAAAAACTTCCGTGCTAATTTTCCAATCATCGTATCCTCAACTTTCTCATTCTCTTAATTCTTAACGCACCATATTCATCCAACAAAAAAATCTAAAAATCTTTTTGTTTTTAAGCTTACAGAGTAGTGTCTTAAGAGAATTAAGGCGCTTGAGCTCTACGTGATTTGAGTGCTTTTAGTATTTCTTTATCTTGACCATACACATCCTCCATAAACCGAGGTGTACCAGATTGATCCACAAAAACGGTGAAATACTGAATATAAACCTTCACGGGTGTTTGAAGAGGAATGGTTTCTGTTTTTTCCGCATCAATCGCATTTTGAATAGATTCTGCTGTCCATTTTGAGTCTTTTCCAAAAATAAATTCTGCCATCTTAAGAGGATCTTCAAGACGAATGCATCCCGAACTTAACGTTCTCTTTGTTTTATCAAAAAGTTCTTGTTTGGGTGTTCCATGAAGATAAACATCAAAAGGACTAATAATTGTAAAACGAATGCGCCCGAGTGCATTGTCCTTTCCAGAGTCTTGCTTTAAATGAAAATCAAAATTTTGTTTTGTAACCTCGGACCAATTAACCCGGCGCGGGTCAACTTCAGTGCCATTTTTATACACATGAATTTTCTTGCTAATGAAATAGTCAGCTCCTTTTTTCTGAACATCTTTCAATTCATCCTGAACCGCAATGAGCTTCGGGACATTCCAAGTTGGATTAAAAATCACATTAACAATTTCAGAGGAAAAAACAGGCGTTTCACGGTATGTCCTTCCCACAATAACAGGCATTGTAAAAATATGTTGGCCATTTTCATAGGTACGGGCTTCAAACTCAGGAATATTTACAAGGACATACTTCGACCCTAAAACCTCTGGCATCCACCGCCAACGCTCGAGCGTCACAATAACCTGATTTATTTTATCTTCGATTCGTTTTGAGAGATGTTCTTGAACATCTTGGCCAACAACCCCATCAACGCTCAGACCAAGATTTTTCTGAACTGCCTTAACAATTGTCTCAAGACTCTCATCAAAAATATCGGACGTCCCACCGGAATTATATCCTCGAGACGCAAGCGCTTCTCTTAATTCTAAAACACGTTTTCCAGAACTCCCTTTCTTAAGGGTCGGCCCGCTTGAAAGGATCTTTTCTTCTTTTCCCTGAACTTGTTGTGACTTTAAATCCTTAAGAACACCTTTAAGAGCCTTGTATTCAGGATTCTGAGGCGACAGCTTTTCAAGCCATTCACATGTATTTTCAGGCGCCTTTTGAAGAAGATCTAAAAGAAGAAGAGGCTCATCGATTTTTGGATTATCAAGATAAAGCACTTTATCAATTTTTTTAGGCGAAACCCTTTCACCTTGGACATCACTAATATATTGGAGAAGAACATAAGATAAAAGGATATCGGCTCTTAAAAGGTCTTCTTGAGCCGCTGTTTCTTGTTTGGAGGCGTCAGCCCCAACGTACCCTTCTAACTTTTTCAAAAAGGGCGCATACTCTGCTATCTCAAGACCTTCTTCATCCGCCTTTTCTAACATTTTAATAACGGCTGATGCACAGGTTGATTTTCGGTCCTCGGTAAACCAAAGAGGCTGAAATCCTACTTTAGCATACAGTTTTAAAAGCGTCGAATAGGGAATCTCGGAGGCTTCAAACCCAAGATAATTACGTCCTCCCTCTAAGAGACTTTGAAGCCCTTCGCGTGTTGCATTCAAAGAAGAAGAGGAAGAAGAAGGGGGGGAGCTTTCAACTGTTTTGTTGGCCGGAGACGACGAAGAAGAGACATCAGCAAGAGCTTCTCCCTTCGAAAATCCCTCTAGGAAAGAGAATCCCAAACAAGCCACTGTGGTCCCGAGTAAAACATCAATCCATTTTTTTGAGAAAGGTCCCAAAGAAAATTCTCCTTGTCTTCGGTTTAAACTGTACTCTGAATTTAGTCTCTATTTACGTTTTTGAACATCCTTTTTTTGCTTATTCAGACAAAAACACAAAAGAAAGAGCTTTTTAAAGCCCCTATGAAACATAATAGCCGCAATGAAAGGACTTTTCAACCCTTTGGGTGAAGAAGACCTTAAGAAATCGAAAATTGCCACCTCCTTCAGTCTCTTTTTTGAAAAGAACATGGAGAGGCCTGAAAGAAACAAGGAAGACTTAAAATTACTTAAGCTTTGTCTCTTTAAAAAGCACATGTTTCCTGACGCGAGGATCGTACTTATTAAATTCAAGCTTATGCGTGATTTTACGGGGATTTTTTTTAATGACGTAGAAAAATCCCGTATCTGCTGTGCTCTCTAACTTAATGAGAATCGTATTCGATTTTGCCATTCTTTACTCAATCAATTGACTTATGTTTAAACGATAACCACTTAATCTAACTTTAACCACTAACCCTTTTTTCTCAAAAGGATGGTGGGCGATGACGGGATTGAACCGCCGACCCTCTCGGTGTAAACGAGACGCTCTACCGCTGAGCTAATCGCCCTTCCTGGTTTAAAAGCCCCGTAAAGGACCTCTTTCGCCCGAAAGCATAGATACTTTTAGGCATTCCTTTTAAAAATGGCAAGCAAAAAGAGAAAATATTTCTTTTAAAAACTATTTTTGCTCTGTTTTTGTCAAATTTAAAAAAAACCGAACTCTATTCGTCCTCTTCACAATCAAGAACTTTCTTCTGTTCAATCGCGATTGCCAGTTGTCTGAGTTTCTCACGGGCTGCTAAAATTTGCGGACGCAAGATAAAAGGAACAGAATTATATTTATCATCCCAGCTCTTCTGAAGCGTAAGACTTCCTCCTTGAATGTTAAGGTCTTTGCTTAAAATAGTAATAAGGCGCCCGTCCCTCTCATAAAAAACCATATCCGGCAATTCTACAATTTGATGAGATCCATGATTATTGCGTTGTGTGCACCCAAGTTTTTGAAGATAGGCGACAAATTCGTCCCTTTTGAATCTCCACGAGCCGTTTGCAATTTCCGTTTCAACCTTAAGTGCTGTTTTTTTCAATTTATATAGATCAGATATCGTGCGTGTATCATTTTCAAAAGGTTTTTCAGGCTCACTTTTCTGGCTTTTTACAGCACCTGGAACATCTGCATCAACATCCGCAGGTCCCGCAGCAGCAGCCCTTAACTTTCGCTCACGCTCTTCATTACGCGCCAAATGCCGCAGAAATTTTTCTCTCCTCTCTTCCTCTGCAGATTCCTGAGGTTGAGCTGAAATTTTGGGAAGTGGCGCAAGGATGGGACTTTGTGCCGCTCCTGTCAAGCTTACGCGAGGTTTCTTGGATTCAGGTTCTTTGAGAGAAGCACCATTGGATTTCTCTTCAAACTTCTTAACAAGAAAAGTCACGATCTGTCTTAACCCTAAAGGAACCCTAGAGATTCTTTTACTCTCCCAATGAGTCAGCCACTCTTCCCGGCTTCTTTCCAATCGTCCTTCGTCACCCTTTACTTGCGGAATAGAATAAGGCAAATCATTTTCGTGATGAATTAAAAAAGGAAAACCAGATGGACGTGTCATTCGTCGTTTTTTAGAGGTAACATCGCGTACGCTTTCTTGAAGAGCCTCCCCCGCCCCACTAGATTTATTCTGAAGACTTAATTCTTCCACATTCCTTTGAGAAATCTCTAAGAGCTCTTCTGGATTTCCTCTTAAATTTTCAAGAATCGCTTTTAAATAAGGATGGTGTGTTCTTAAAGTTTTGCGATCATTAAATTTAAGATCTTCTGAAGCATTAAAACGGTCAAGAGCGCCTTGGATATCTCCAACGATCATAAAAGATTTAATAAAATCAATAATTGTGGGGTATAAAAATTCACTTCTCTCCATCAAGACATAATAATTTCTATACACCTTTTTTAAAGAAGAAAGAGGGGAATCCATCGTTGCATCTTGAGATTGTGGACGCGCACTTTGATCTTCAACATTCGTATAAATCATCTTTTCTAAGCTCTTTATACCAGCAACGGCAGAGGAAAAGTTTTCTTTTTTCAAAAAACCTCTAATATCGGACATTTTACTTTGAACCCTAAGCAGGAGTTTTTCGTCTTCCTCAAAATGGTTACCGAAAGTATCTAAGAGGCTTTTTTTCTCGTGAGCCTTTTGTGAAGCTCTTGTCATCATATCCTGCAACAGACGAAACTGCGTTGAATCTTTAGGAAGATCATCCTTAATTTTTCTGACCACACCCGAATAGATTTGAGTCCCCGTGTGTGAGTCTAAATTTAAATAAGATAAAGCAAGCCCTCCCATAAGTTTCGTTTTATAATTGGACTTTTCTCTTTTTTCCGATGAAGTTTCATTGAGATGTGTCGTCTCTTCAAGAAGATCAACTTGTTGGGTTAGATTTAAAATTTGTTTTTTTACATATTTGGCTTTATCATGGGTATCAAAACTCAAAACTTCTAACTGTCTAGAATCTTCAAAAAATTTATCCGAAATCTCAAAAAAAAGATCTCGGAGTTTTTTTTGAAGCATTTTGTCAGAAGAAATCTGAGGTGTAAAATTATGACAAAAATAGTAAGAAAGAGACCTTTGCGCCTCTTTTAAATATTTTATTTTCTCCGCATCTTCTTCAAAGATTTTAGCTATTTTCACACAAAGATTACGGCGTATTTCACAGTATAAGGCTAAAAAATTATAGACATTCCCAATCTTAAAAGCAAAAGCACCATTCCCCGGGCTCTCTACACTGCAACCTTCTATAAGTTTTTTTTTATTCATTGGAAAAGCAGGTAAATGTTTTGGATCCAAGATATTCTCAGCTCGAATGTTCCAACTTTCAAACACTTTTTCTTCAATAAGCTGCACACGGACAACATCCAAGGTTAATATAATAGAAACAGGCATTTCTTCCAGCTTAGAAATAAGAGCAGCGCGTTCACTTCTTTTGATAAAATCGTCCATCTTGGCACTCCAACTCTGGACTGCATTCATATCTGAAAACTTAAGACTCGCCAATTGAGAGTCAGAAGCACGAGGAACAAAAACAGCCTGGAACAGGGGTTTTGTCTCCTTCTCTTCCATTGAAAAAACTGTTTCAGCTGCCAAACATAAAAGAAGAGCAGCACCAGACACCTTTGAATAAAACTTTTTCATATTAATTTTCCTGAAGACCTTAAAATTTAATGGGACTTAATAAATAACACATACTTCTTTCTAAGAGAAAAAAAAATCCTTCTAAACGAACACTGAATGAGGCAGCATCATTCGCCATCATCGTGATCCCCTTGATCTGCAAGGGCACGACGTGCTTCTTCATTAACAAAGAGTTTAAAGGCTTGAATGCGCCGCCGTGCTTCAAGAATTTGGGGGTGAAGATATCTTGGTACAGTGTCAGTCCACTCTCCGAAACCAAAAGCCCCTCCTTCCAGGTGAGACCCTTCAAAATTAAAATTAATAACAAGGGGCGTTCCATCGGGAAGCTCGAACACCTCAAACTTGGGAAGCGCAGCTTTAACATGAGAGCCTCTTTGACTTATTTTACATCCAAAAGCGGCATAATAAGTCTCCAACTCTTCTCTCGTAAAGTTCCAAGATTCCGCTTCCATTTCATTTTCAAGACGTTTTTGAAGCGTTGTAAGACGCGCTCTAATTTCTGGATCAAAAGGAACGTATTTTCTCCCCTCCTCTTCAAGAGGAAAATCGTCAGCAGCGGCAGCGTCTTGCTGGAGAGCCTCTTGTTTCCTTAGCCTTGCAGCTTCCCTCTCTGCTCTTTCACGTCTTTCTTGTTCTTTTCTTGCTAAACTCTGTTGATGTCTTTTTACTTTTTCCACTTTTGTCTCTTGAGGGCTGATATCTGTTTCAAACAAAGACTTCGAAGAGACGGGAATTTCTGGGGTTAACTTTACTCCCAAATGCTTAGAGGGCTGAGATTTTGTCAACGTTAATCGCCTCTGAGCGTCTTTCTCAGCTGCTGCCACAGAAGCCCTAATGATCTCACTTCGTCTCCGTTCTCTCTCCGCTTTTTGAGCTAAACGCGCCCGCTCCCGTTCAGCAAGGTCTTGAGAGGCCCCCTCAATCAGAGATAAAAATTCCTCCGGATCTCCTTGAAGAGCTTTCAGAACAGCCAATTTTAAATCCATTTCTTTAAAAATCTTTGTTTGATCAGCTCCTCCACAAACTTTTTTAAACGAATCGATATGATTCACGGCCTGCTCTAATCGACCCGTCATCATAAAGAACTCAATCAACAAATTGGTTACATCAACAAGCTCAGGTCGACCCATAAGCGCTTTTTTATATTCCTGATAAAAGGTATCAAGTTGAGAGGCGGATAAGAGAGAAGAGCTGTCTCTTCCGATCATCTTATTCTCAAAACAAACAATTCGATCTTGAATCCCTCTAATTTGTTCAGATGAAGACTCTTTATTTTTTAAAGATTCTCTCATAAAAGAAGAAAATTGGCGATGCTCAAGCAAAATTGCATCCCCAGACTTCTGACTATCAAATTCTTCAAAAGCAGCCAGAACATCGTTAAATCGAGGTCCTCTCCGCAGCGAAAGGGAAGTTTTCTTGGGTATCATCCTTTCAAGATTTTTCTGATTTTTTTTATAAAGATCCTTCTCGCCAATCTCTTTGAGTTGACGATTGTAAGTGAATGCCCTGTGATAAGCATCGCTGGCACTTTGACCATCCCTCGTCAGATAAAATCCACACTCCACAACCGATAAAGAAAAAAGACCATCGATAAGTGTCTTCTGGGTCCAAACCAAATTTTGAACACTTGGATCAATTTTAAGGAGGGCACGCGTTACGTTCAAATGATGCGACAGACTCTCACTTTGCGCGGCAACAGCCTCTATATATGCATCTTGTTGATCTTTTGATAGATAAAAGCGCCCAAGTTCCTCAATAAGACTTGAGACATTTTGATAAGCCTCATACTGACTCTTTAAAAAATGAATACGGGTATCTTGAGATGTTATGTGACTGTCAAATTGAGAAATATAATCAAGGAATTTTTTATAACTCTCAATTTCCTCTTTCAAACATTCTTCTGCTTGTATACCAGCAAGAGCCTCTCGCTTTAATTCTAACAATCGACCTCTTGTACGACAGACCGTTTCAGAAATCCGGAGACAATCTATGATGGGAACGTTCAGAGAAACGCGCGGACCTTGGATAGGGGCTCGGGCAGCGTCAAAAGTTTCCTCTTGTGTTCTCTCAGCTGGAGTGAAAATCACCAAAGATGTCTCCTCTCCGCCCACCATCATCACCAAAAGCGTTGAAGCGTCCTTTATATAAAGTTTAAAAGGATATGCGACGCTCTTTAAATTGCGATCACAAAGATCCACAATTCCCTTATTAGAAATGCGCCCTTTAAGCGCGCTCACCTTAAGAAGTTCATCCAATTTCTTCATGAGATCAAAGTAATTGTCACGCGTATAACTTGAGAACATATAATGACCTACGACCTCAGCATCTGGAGGTATCGAACTCATCAATTTTTGTGTCCCCACAAGAACCATGACCCTTTGTTCTTCGGGCGATCTAGAATCTCCCGCTGAAATACCTTGAGCTGATGAAGAAGCTGCGGCTGCACCCCGAAGAGAATGATCCTCTTTCTCCTCTGACATTGAAAATACCGTTTGTGTGGTCAAACACAAAAGAAGCGCAACACTTGAAACCCCTGAAAAAAATCGACGCATAAAAATGACCTTCTAAAATATAAAATCTAAATGTTTGTTTCCATGACCCCTGGACACTCTTAAAAGATAGGAATGATTCACTCAAAAATCAAGTCTTCCCTTTAAATTTTAGGGTTCAAATATTTATTTTGTTGTTTTTCAACATATTGAACATCAAATCCTTCAATCACATTTTCAAAAACCCGGTGCCAATTCAATTTCGCCTCAAGCCTGATAAAAACAGATCCAAGCCCCACCGCCGCCCGGTCCATAAAAACAAATTCACGTGGGGGAGAAATTCCACCGGCCTCACGAAGAGCTTTGTGAACCGTCGCTGCAATCGCTTTCCCAGCTTCAGGCGTGCTATTTTCTTGAAGCGACATCACCCGATCATAAAGAAGCGGACCATATAAAAAACGTGCCCATAGCGTTAAAGCAGTGATCACAGGCTTTTGAAGATTTTTAAACCCCCACGATTCATAAGCAAATACCATCAGAGCTTCATCATTCGTTAAGAGAGACCGATAAAGATCAATAACCCCTTGAATGAATTTTGGACGAAAGACACGCACACATCCAAAGTCAAAAAGCGTCAGAGTTCCGTCTTCCTGTCCACGATAATTACCAGGATGTGGATCTCCATGAAGAAGACCCGCGCGATAAAAGGGAACGTACCAAGCTTCAAACAAATTTTGAGCCACCGTATTTTTAAGTGTTTGAGGCGCATCCTTAAATTCTAAAAGGGGTCTCCCCTCTTCCCACGACAAAGTTAAAAGTCTTTTGGTTGTAAATTCAGGGACAACTGTTGGGATTCTAATCGCCTTAAAATCTTTTAGAACCGCTCGAAAGACCTCCATATGAAAAGCTTCTTTTTCATAATCAAGCTCCTCCAAAAGATGCTTTTTGATTTCCTCATAAATTTCCCCCGTCTCAAGACCCTTACTGAACTTGTTATAAAGAGAGAGCAGTCCTTTAAACTGCAGGAGATCCGCTTCAATAATTCCTTTCATGTCCGGATATTGAAGCTTCAAAGCAAGCGCTCTTCCTTTTTGATCAACAGCATGATGAACCTGACCTAAAGACGCTGCAAATCGGGCTGTTTTTTCAAAATGTTTAAAATGATCTTGCCAAGAGGACCCAAGCTCAGTTGCCATCCTTCTTTTTACAAAAGGCCATCCCATGGACGGCGCCTCAGCTTGCAACTTTCGAAGCTTTTCAGAGTACTCTTCTGGAAGAATTCCCGGGACCGTGCCTAGAATTTGAGCAATTTTCATGAGCGGGCCCTTAAGATTTCCGAGCACCGCTGTTATGTCGTCTGCATGTTGATAAGGATCGACTTTTACGCCAAGGGACTTTAAAAGAAAAGTTGGAAGAAGGGAGGCACCTCCTAAAGAAACATTTCCATAACGTTTTAGCCTTTGCCCTAAAGAGGAGGTCTCACTCTCCATTCACAAGCACCTCAAACTCATCAATCAATGTTTCAATATAAGACAACCCTAAAGTCCAAAACGTGGGATCTTTCGGATTGAGATTAAAGGGTTTTAGTAAATCTCCATAAGGCTTACTGCCGCCAGCCTTTAAAAGATCAAGATATTTTTCACAAAAACCTATGGGGGCCTCCTCATAAACACGGTAAAGAGAATTGACCAAACAGTCTCCAACAGCATAGGCATAAACATAAAAAGGACTATGGATGAAGTGAGAAATGTACGTCCAATAGATGCGATAACTCTCGTCAAAATTAAAGATGGGGCCCAAAGCGTCCCTTTGCGTTTTCATCCAAATCTCTCCAAAATCAGAAAGACTGAGCTCTTTATATTTGCGCTTTTCATGAACCTGCTTTTCAAAGGTATAAAAAGCAATTTGCCTGACCACTGTATTCAACATATCTTCAATTTTTTGAGACAGAAGATATTTCTTTTGAAGAGGATCTTTGAGACCTTTCAACATTTTCTGGAACGTGAGCATCTCTCCAAACACACTCGCTGTTTCCGCAACCGTTAAGGGCGTATCACTTAAAAAATATCCTTGGGATGAAGCAAGAACTTGATGAACGCCGTGTCCCAATTCATGGGCAAGTGTCATCACATCTCGGCCTTTTCCATAAAAATTCATCAGAATATAAGGATGCGCCGAAGGGACAGTTGGGTGAGAATAAGCGCCACTGTCTTTTCCAGGATAAAGATCTGCATCAATCCACCCCTCTTCAAAAAAAGTTTTCCCAATGTCAGCCATCTCGGGAGAAAAGTCACGATAGGCCTCTAAAACAAGACTCTGAGCCTCTTCCCACGTATAGGTAATTTCCGTCCCTCCTTGAAAAAGAGGCGCATTTCTGTCCCAATATTGAAGCTCTTTAAGGCCAAGAACCTGAGCTTTAAGCGTATAATAACGATGAGAGAGCGTTGGATAGGCATTTGTCACAGCCGTTGACAGAGCCTCAACAACCTCTTCCTCAATTTGATTGCTTAAGTGTCGACTCATTTGAGGGTTTGGATAGTGACGCCATTTATCTTCAATCCCTTTTTCCTTCATGAGCGTATTGTAAACAAGCGCCAAGAGAGACCCATTTTCTTCAAGCACGCGACTTAAACACGTGGCAATATCTTTCCGAGTTTCACGGTCTGGTGACGAAAATAAATTTAACGCATCGGAAAGATTTAAGTCTTTCCCCTCGAATGGAATGTTTAAAGACCCCAGGGTTTCATCAAAAAGACGAACCCAAGCTTGGGAAGCTGGTATCGAAAGTTCATGGAAAACTTGTTCCAAATCATCCGACAATTCATGCCCTTTAAAAAGACGTAAGGCCGCAATCCAGGGCAGATAAGGTGTTTCAAAGTTTCTGAATTTATTCTGAAGATCTTTATCTTCCAATCGATTGATTTCAAGGGTAAAAAATAAAAGGTCTGTGGAAAGCACTGTCACACGCTCTTCAATGCCCTGAAAAAAGCCAATAACCGCCTCATCCT
Organism: Alphaproteobacteria bacterium 16-39-46; assembly: GCA_002257235.1. Lineage (GTDB taxonomy): Bacteria > Pseudomonadota > Alphaproteobacteria > 16-39-46 > 16-39-46 > 16-39-46. The sequence goes on along the minus strand of NCGZ01000035.1, from coordinate 797 downwards.
GATTATGCGTTGAAAAAAGAAGGTATGCATAAGCTTGAATCTTTCCAAGCTTCTCTTGAATGTTTTCAAACAAAACAATGGATTTTAAAAACGTTTCTGGAGAAAGAGACGCAATTTTTCCTTGATATGTCGTTTTGAACGCATGAATGGAAGCCTCAGCTTCTTCGAACTCTTTCTCAAGAGATTGATCTTCCATGCCTTTATATAGATCAGAAAGTTTCCAACGGGGTAAACGAGACGTCATCTTAAAATTCTCCATCTTTTAAATTTTTTCCTTTTCAGATCTCAAGGAATTCTTGTGGAAATTAATCTTCAGGACTATGAAATATTCTCTCTTTAAAAGCAACGTTTCCTTTTAAATACGATTGCTCTCACGTCTTTTTCTCCGCCTCTTCAAGAGAAAATTCACTTCTGACCATTAGAAATCACCCAAAGGAACAGGATTAATTTCTCTAAATAGTTTGACTTCACTGACAAATATGGATAAAATGAGCAAAAGATAAAAAACCAATAAAAATTAAAAAATGGGAGGAAACCAATGAAAAGAATTTATATTATCCTTATGACCGCTCTTGGAAATGCCGCGGCTCCTTTGCCATTTGTCATTCAGAATTGCTTTGCAGAAAAGGACACCAAGGAAGTAGACATGGCGTATATTGAGGCGTATATTGAAGCGAGAAAAATTCAAGCAGGGAAAGGTATCCTCTCCATATCGCCGGGTAATGAGTCTGTAGTGGATAGCGATTCCCCCCCCCTCGAATAAAAAAATAGTGATTTTTTGTTGAAAATCGTGAAAA
>NCGZ01000034.1 GCA_002257235.1 Alphaproteobacteria bacterium 16-39-46 | reverse complement strand
AAGAAGAAAATGAGGATAATTTAATTATTTCAATCGGTAAAACCATGTCTTGACGCCTCATCATAGCCTTATTTCAGACAATTTATGAGACGGCCGTGGTGAAAAATCATATGAAGCAAGTTTATAAATATTCTTGTGCAATCCTTTGATCTTCATAAAAGGCCTCCAAAGTTAGGATTTTAGAACAATTCCTATCTTAGAGGCCTTTTTTATCACAGAAAAGGGGGATGATCGTCGCTACGGCGCTATTTAATGGCGCGCTCCGCCCATCCCTCTTTTGTCTCATTTCTATCTGAACTCGGACAATTATTGTGGAAGTAGTCCGACGGCAAAAAATTGACGAGACGGGCAATCAGGACGAATGAGAGTTATATTGAGGGTGTTTCCTTCTATCTCAGATGCCAAAGGGGCGACACTACAAACGCTGTTCTCTGGTTTTGTGTCCAAGAAAAATAAATTTCCTTCAAGATAATATTGATCCGTTTCTCCATCTGTGAATCCAATCTGTAACATTCCAGATATTTCACCATTTGAAGTCTCAAGCGTTTGTGTTAGATCAAAATCTCTATCAAAATAAGGATACCCATTGAAAAGAATAGTTTTGAATTGTTCGATATCGATTGGTTGTTCAAGCGGTATGGAACTTCCCATGACACCAGAATCTACATAGTTTTTTTTGGGTAAGAAAATTCTTCCCTTTGTTTTTTCAGGGGAAATTGTCCCTGCCCTAGAAATCTTCTCCTTTAACGAGGCGCGTATTTTAGAGGCATACTCTTCTGTATTTTTCCTGTGCATTGTTAAGTTTAAAGCTTCTAAATCAGCTTGTGTTTGTTGTATATTCATTTCTGAGTTAACAACTTTCTGTTTTACGAGACCCAGAAAAGGCATTACTTGAATATGTGTAAGAAGTTTTTTAGAAGTTCTCGCAGAAGGGAGAGGTGAGGATTGACGGGGTGTCTTTTCATCATCCATATCCATAGCTTCGAGGGAAGCGCACATAAAAAATCCACTTAAAAGTGCGAGCGTACTTGTTTTTAATAAAAGGTGTCTCATATGATTATACTCCAAAAATTGATTATTAGAATCTAACTTATCTAATGAATGTATAAGCTTGCAAAAAACTTATTTTAAGTAGGGAGTTTTTTTAGATATTCTCTAAGAGATATGTAAAAATATGCCCCATATTCTGGCTTTAATCCCATGCATTTTTAAAGCTAGAAACCCCACTATTGGATTTCTAAGCTTAAAAAATGGCACTTATCAGAATAAAATAAGATTAGGCAATTTTTAAAATTTGTCACTGAGCGGATTAACAGCAGCCCTGATGAGATGCGAGGTACTCTTGGAGTTTGTGAATGGGGAGATGTACAAGATCTTTTGACATTTCCTTGATGATCTTAGAGGATGTTTTCTTGGAAAACTCTTCCCGTAAGACGCCTAAAATCTTTGCAGGAGCAACAACAACAAGTTGGTCAAAGATGCTCTTTGGGTCATTCAAATACTTGGCTGCTTTTTTTGCAAACAAGTCCTTTTGAAAGTCATGCCAATCATGCCTTGGTTGAAAAGAATGCCGCGTTTCAGATCCGAGACTAAAACCCCCACGTCCTGGCTTATCTGTTCCATGCTCATGGGTGAGAGGAGGGTCTTGAAAGTCTTCGTGGACCATAATGGGAAGAGCATCTGCTGTGGAAATATCTGATATGTAAATATGATCTCCGTCCATAACAAGAGCCCAAGTTACTAAAGAGCGTGCGTTCATAAAATCCTCCTAAAGCCGTTTGTTTCATTGTTTCCTCCTTTCATCATACCTGAATTTGGAGGGTTTTCAATGGCTGTTATTAATATTTTTAATCTCTCGCGTCGAGAGACAAGAGTGTGGAGAAGTTCTGCCGGGGATCAAAGAGACCCGGCAGAAGAAAACGTTCTTATGATTTATTCTGTCTAAAATAATCAGAGACACCTTCAGGGGTTGCTTTTAAGGCTGCTTTATCGTTTTGCCAGTTTGCAGGACAAACTTCACCATGTTGTTCGACGTGTTGAAGGGCTTCCAGCATTCTAAGAGCCTCTAAAACGTTGCGTCCAAGGGGAAGATCATTGACGACTTGATGACGAACAATGCCTTCTTTATCAATTAAGAAAAGACCACGATACGCAATACCGTCTTTGTGGAGAACATCATATTGTTCTGCGATTTTTCCGCCTAAATCAGAAATAATAGGATACGTAACACCTTCGATCCCCCCTTTTTCCTTTGGCGTATCAAGCCATGCTTTATGAGAAAAATGACTATCGACGCTACATCCTAAAACAACGGCGTTTCGTTTTTTAAACGCCTCAAGATGATCTTGAAAAGCATGGAGCTCTGTAGGGCACACAAAGGTAAAATCAAGAGGGTAAAAAAATAAAATGACATATTTTCCACGATAATCTTCAAGACTTATTTCTTTAAATGTCCCGGAAGAGACAGATTGAGCTTTAAATAAAGGGGCTGGTTGACCAACAAGAACAGACATGAAAAATCTCCTTTTAGAGGCTATATGTGAAAGATCCTTAGAAATTATTTTTTTAAAGATCTCATTTCTTTCAGAATAAAAGCACTTTAAGGCTGAATAGAATTTAATTGCAAGAGGTGTTGTTTTTAATTTTTAAAAAAGCTCCTCTCTTTTTTGGACCCAAGAAAAAGAGAAGTCCTTTACTTCTTTAGTGGTTTTGATTAAGTATATAAGGGAAGTTTGAGCTCTTTTTAAACGGAGGCTCTCTTTTTGCACAGTTAAGAAAGTCATAAAAAACAGATATGTTTAAGAAATTATCCTCTTCTTTTTTTTCAGAGAATAGTGATGGCAAGAAAGAGGATCATTTGTCCGAATCTGTTTCATCTTGGAGAAAAACAGTTTCTCCGGTTCCAAGTTTTTTGTTAAGGCCTCAACAAAAAACAACAAAAGGAAAAAAAGAAGAAAGCGTAAAAATAGAGGAGAGCACGCTTCCAAAAAAGCAAGGCTCTAAAAAGCTCCCTCTTGAAAAAAAGACAGAGCTGCCGCGTTTCTATTTGTCAGATCAAGAAAAAAAAACATTTGGGAGAGCGTCTCTCTATGATCTTCAAAATATACAAGAAAGGTATGTTTTTACCATGACAAAATTTTCGTTTTGGACGGTGCTTGGAAGCCTTCTTGTTTTAGGGGTTCTGTTCTTTTTTTGTGGGTTTGGTGTTGCTCTTTATTTAATGACATCTTCTCCAGCGTTTTTAGAAAAAATTGAACATAAAATAGCGTGGAAGGGAGATTCTCTTGAGTCTCTGGAAAAAAAGTTCGATCATAAAGATAAATCGACGTCAACGTCTGAAGCGTCTTCGCCATCCGCCTCTCTTGTCTCGGTCCGCGCGGTACCCTTAGACAATTCTCCGTCCCCCGCCTTGCCTTTGCCTCCAGGGGGAGCTTCGTCCACAGCAGCAGAGCCTGTGTCGCCTTCAGAAGGACATAAGTCTATGCCAGACTCTCCTTCTTTGGTGTTGCCCTCAAGGTCTCCTTTAAAGGAGTCGCCTCTTTTGGCCCATTCTTCTCAAAATTCAGAAAAAAGCCTCGCGCCTTATAGCTTAGAATATGGTAATTTTACGACACGGGGAGAGGCTCTTAAGAGAGCAGATAGTTTAACCCAAAAAGGATATCGTCCGATCATTGTGCGCCTGAAGGGGGCATTGCGTATTTTTTCTTTTTCTGTAAGATGTGGCAATTATCCTACCCGAGAGAGTGCTGTAAAAGATCTCCAGAACGCAGATAAAGAGTTTGAGCCAACCGTTGTTCGAAATAGCTCTGAATCCGCCGTTGTTTATCCTTAGGGGAATGTAAAGTGCAGAGGAAAAAAATTAAATGATATTAAGGAAAAATTTAAAAGAACAGAGATCTTGGCTTGGAAAGTTTTTAGGCCTTCTTTTAATCCTTCTTCAAGGAGCCTGTTCGGAGACTCCTCCTCCTGTCCCACAAATTTTTCTTGAAAAGGCCTATATATCGATTGATCCAAAAGCAAATTTAGACACCGCTATCGCCATGGATCTTCTTGTCGTTTACGAAGATGGCCTTGTAGACACTCTTTTTAAGAAATCCGCTTTGGATTATTTTGAAAATAAGGAGCAAATCTTAAGGGATAATCCGGGTCAGATAGATGTATGGAGCTGGGAAGTTGTTCCAGGTCAGGTTGTAGCTCCCCGTAGCATTGTAATGACCCAACCTATTCCACGCGGGGCAGTTGTGTTTGCAAATTACCTAACGCCCGGCGATCATCGTATTCGTCTTGGAAAAGAGCTGGCGGTGCAGATTAAGTTAGGCCCCAAGGATTTTTCCCTCTCTCCAGTTCCAGTTGATTGGGAGGATGCAGATTAAATGTTGTTGAAAAAGCGGTCCCTTAAAAAGAAAGTGTTATGAAATGAAGTTTGTTTTTCCAAAAGTGTTTGGTGTTCTTTTATTGGGAGGTGTAAGCAGTCTCTCTTGTGTTATGACAGGGTGTATTCCGATAGCTCTTTTGGGCATGGCGGGGACGACGACGGATGTTGCAACGCAAGAGAGGGGAATTTCTGGGACATTCAATGATACCGATATCCGGGCGCAGATAAATAACCTCTGGTTTAAGAAAAGCGTTGATCTTTACGCGCATGTTCTTCTTGCAGTTCAAGATGGCTATGTATTGCTTACGGGAACTGTCGCAAATGAAGATGATAGACTTGAGGCTGTAAAACTTGCCTGGCAAGCGACAGGGGTTAAAGATGTCTTCAATGAAATTAAGATTGGAGTCCCACAAACGGTTGGAGATGGCCTCGATGATACCTGGATTTCAACAAAAGTGAGGTCAAGTCTGATTTTGGATGAAAATGTCCATTCTACGAATTTTAGCGTCACAACATTTGATGGTATTGTTTATCTTATGGGAATTGCACAAAATCAACAGGAGATCGAAGCCGCGATTAACATTGCAAAAGACACCCGAGGTGTTAAGAATGTTGTGAGTCACGTTCAGATAAAAAAACCGGGAGATGACCCAAAAGAAGAGGGCCCTTCAGAGGTTTCTCAAACACCTCTCTCCTCCTCAGGAGAGACTTCAGATCAGATTGACATGTCTCAGGAGGCTTATTCAGATCCTGAGAGGCCCATATCTCAGTCGTCTCCGTCTTCCATACAGGAAGAGCCGTTAGAGTCTCCTCTCTAAAAGGCCTGTAAGGATATGAAACGTTGTGTGGCTGTTCAGGCAGATCCCATTGAAGATTTGGACTTTGATACCGATACATCCTTGATGTTAGCGTATGGGGCTCAAAGGCGCGGCTATCAGGTTTTTTTTTATACACCTCAGAATTTATCTCTCTTCTCTTCTAAAGAGTCTTCTGTCTCCGTTCAAGCACGGGGAAGATGGGTAAGATTTCCGGGACGTCTCTTTCAAAAGGATTATCAAGTTTCAGAGGAAGAGGTATTGGATCTTTCCGAAGTCTCCGTTGTTCTTATCCGGCAAAATCCTCCGGTTGATATGGCTTATTTGACAGCGACTTATCTTCTCGAGCATCTCCCTCGGTCTGTTCGTGTCATTAATAATCCAAAGGCGATTCGAGACTGCCCCGAAAAGATCTTTCCGCTGGCGTTTCCGCATTTATTCCCCCCCACACTCATCAGCAGAGATCTTCTTGAAATTGAAGACTTTTTGAAGCGACATAAAAAAATAATTGTAAAGCCCCTTTATAGGTATGGGGGACATGGTATTTTTTTGATGGAAGAGGGGAGTAAGAGGGACCTTTCTTTAAAGACTTTGTTTGAAAAGGAACAAGAGCCTTATATGTTTCAAAGATATCTCCCAGAAATTTCCGTTGGGGATAAGAGGTTGCTTTTACTGGGAGGGGAGGCTGTGGGAATGCATATTCGTGTTCCCTCAAAGGGCTCCTATTTAGCCAATACGCTTCAAGGGGGATCGGTTCAGAAAGCTATCTTTACAGAACGCGATCGGGAAATCATTGAAACTCTCAAGGGTCCACTTTGTGAAAAAGGACTTTTTTTTGTGGGGGTTGATATTATAGGGGACTCTATTACAGAGATTAACACAACCTCTCCGACAGGGTTTTCGTACTATAATCAGCTTGAAAATGCTTCTCTTGAGGAGGTATTTTGGGATAAGGTTGAATCTCTCACACCGCGAATTTGATTTTTTGAAGAGGTCATCTTAAGAGATGTCTATTGATTTCCTTTGTTAATTTTTTGGCGATGTTTTGTCTTCATTTATAATTTTTTCGACAGATTCATGGGTGAGCTCTGTTGATCGAGAAATGATGTCTAGATCCATCCCCATTTTATGCATGATTAAGACAGTTTTTTTTGCTTTATTCTTTTTTAAGCCTTTCAATTTCTTGATGAGTAAGACCAGTTACTTCAGAGACGGTCTCAATTTTTATGCCCATCTGAATCATTCTTTGAGCTGTTTTTTTTATTCCCTGTTCAAGTCCCTGTTCAAGTCCTTTTTCAAGTCCCTGTTCAAGTCCCTTTTCAAAGAAAGTATCATGAATGGCTTTATCTGCAGAGATTTTCATATCAACACTTTCATATATTTGAAGATCTTTTTTACTCCAAGAAAAACGATCAAGTTCATCATAAGCTTTTCTTATAATAAAATCTGACCCAATAATTTCTTTAAGATCTTCTTCTGTGGTATGAGGCGCTTTCTTAAAAAAATAACACCATTTTTGAGTCAGCGTCTTAAGCTGATTTTTTTTATCTTTAAATTTGGGAAGCTCTATAAAAGAGAAGGAAAAATCTTTTAAGTCTCTCTTATGTGTTTTGATATCAAGGACCTGATGATGACAAATATAGCTCGGGTTTTCTGGAAACAATTCAAAATTTACAATAGCAAGAAAGGTAACGTTCTTGAGATCCTTATACTCGATCCCTTTGTCCCTCTGATTAATATAAGCCCGTGCTGCATAGTACTGAGCTCTCTTTTCAAAGCCCTTTTCATGCCCTACTTGCATTTCAACAATGAAACGATTTCCTTCCTTATCTGTACATAAAACATCCACAATACTCTTGCGCTCTGCTGCAAGCTTTGGATCTTGAGAAGGATTTAGAAACGTCACCTCTTCAATGGGGTTTGTTGTATGTGCAAAAATGTCATTTAAAAAATGAATCAAAATATCTTTGTTTTTTTCTGTTCCAAAGATTCTTTTGAAGGCGTAATCATTTTTAGGGTCAAGAAATTTACTGATCATGATGAAATCCTTAGGCGCATGTTCTTTAAGAACCTTACCACAGTCTTTCTTTTGCTTTCAAGTTTAAAAATTTAAAATGAGCGTGTTGTAAAAGTGGAAGAATAAATTGGCTTTTTTAAGTCTCCACACATAGGGTCACTCTACAAAATCCTGATGGCGTCATCTAAACATTTTTTTGATTACTATGAAGCTTTTTAAGGCTTTTTTTGAAGCTTTGTACCTGGAGAATCTTCATGAGTCAAAGACATAGTTCTCCATTTCACCGTGCTTTACTTCCTCGAGTGCCATCAATGTATCTTTGATGAAATTATAAGACAAATCAGGATTTTCCTCTGCTATTTTTCCAATCTTTACCCAATATTCAATTTGCTTTGGAATAGATCTATGAAATATCTGTGCTCCAATTTTAATGTCTTTGACAATTTTATCTGATAGTTTTATGACGACGCTCATTCTAAATGCTCCTTTAAGTTATTTAATAGATCTAAAAGGTTTCTTTTTTCAACCTTTTTTGATCAAATTAACCTTAAAAGTAAATCTTTTTTAGAGGGGCTTCCTTCTTGTGGTTTTGTTAAATGGGATAGAATTATAAAACATATAGTTTTTAGAAAACTCTTGAACAAGTCTGCTTTTTCCAATACGACGTCTTCCTTGGATGACGACCAAACTTGATGTGCCCTTTTTAAAGAGTTTAGAGAGGCTTTCGAGCTCGGCCAATAAAGGGAAGAGACATAGTGCGTTTCAAGCTATCAATAACGACTAATAATAGCTTTTTTTCTATTAGTAGTAGTCATTTTAAGGTTATTTTCACTACGACTAATGGAATGTTATCAATTTATTTTATCGGTCATCTTTATGTGCTATTGACATAAATTTTCAAAAATTTGTCCTTTTTAGATCTCCTCCTAATCTTCAGCAGAGATCTTTTGACTAAGAAGAAAAGAAAGGTCTTTCTGTATTTCTTTCGTTGTCTTTGAGGGAGATAAGATTTCTCTAAAATTTAAATTAATTTATACGCACCTGCCGCCTATAGGTTTTCTATAAGCGGCAGGTGCGACATAAGCTTTGTCTGGAAGTGCCGCTTATAAGAAAAAAGAAAAGTTAAAGAATCGTGTCAGACGCGTCGGATTTCTTCTCGAGCACCCGTGAAACATCTTCCCGGATTTTCATTTTTTCTTCTTCTTTAAGGGGGATGAGACCTTTTTCGACGAGAACACCGTCTTCTCCCCAAACGGCCTCATCCATAAACTCAGAAAGATACGCTTGAAGGTTTTCTTTTTCCTGAAGATTCTTAACCTTTAGGTAAAAATAAAGAGGCCTTGAGAGGGGGTAAGATCCCTCGAGGATGGTTGAAAGCATCGGGTCAATTCCATTGATAGGGACGCCTTTAAGAACATCTTGGTTTTGATCCAGGAAGGGATACCCTAAAATTCCAAGGGCACTTGGGTTGTTTTCAAGTTTTTGAATCATGAGCATCGAGTTTTCGGGCATTTCAATATAAGCCCCATCTTCACGAATAAGGCCACAACTTTGAGGATTTTCAAGGGAACAAAAGGGATCTAAGACAATTTCCCGTAAGGCATCTCGGATACCGGACGTCGGGGGGGGGCCAAAAATAACAAGGGGAAGGTTCGGAAGCTCTGGATTAACATCCTGCCATGTTTGATAGGGATTTGGGATCCAGGCCCCATTGACCAGTACTTCTTTTGAAAGGGCTTTAAAAAGGTCGTTAAGGGTGAGAGAGAAGTGAGCAGACTCTTCAGACGCCGTCCGGGCCAGAACAATTCCACCATAGCCCATTTTAATCTCAAGAATTTCGGTGACGCCGTTGTTTTGACAGAGAGATCTTTCAGAGGCGTTTAAAGGACGCGAGGTGTTGACGCCATCGGGAAACGCGGCCGTCATCCCTGTGCAAAAAAGATTGATTCCCACGCCTGTCCCTGTGCGTTCAATGATGGGGGAAGGGAGGTCCCAAAACAGGGAAAGTCGTTCTGAAAGGAGCGCAGAAAAAGGAAATACAGCTGTGGATCCCACGATACGAACGAAGTCCTCTGGATGTTGAGTCTCTCCCCGAAGTGTATTTTGAGAGAGGAGGATCCCGCCAAAGAAGAGAGCGATGCTGACGGCTTTTAATGTTTGGAGAAACACGAACAATCCTTTTATTTGGGGTGATGTTTCTTGAGATAAGCGTCATGACTTGCAAAAACAGCCATGTTGACGAGATCAGAAACCGTAGATCCCATGGAGACAATCTGAATGGACTTTTCAAGACCCATGAGAAGGGGTCCCATCATGGTTCCTCGGGTAAGGTTCTGAAGAAGCCGCGCTGAAATATTCGCAGAATTTAGATCGGGCATGATGAGAATATTGGCAGGTCCCGTTAAGCGGCTAAAGGGGTAAAGTTTCTTGAAGTCTTGATTCAAGGCAATTTCAGGCGACATTTCGCCCTCGTATTCAAAATCAACGGAGAGGGCATCAAGGCAGGCAACAGCCTTTTGAATGCGTTCCGAATGGTCAGAAGAGGCAGTTCCCAAAGGACTTCCAAAGTTGGATGAAGATAAAAAAGCGACGCGAGGCTCATACCCCATGCTGCGGGCTTTTTGAGCTGTTTGACACGCAAAGTTGGCCAGCTGTTCAGGACTCGGGGACACATGGACACTCGTGTCTGCAATAAAAACCGTTGCTTGGGATGAGGTAAAAAGAGAAAGACCAAAGAGCTCTTCTCCGAGAGAGGTATTAATAACTTTCGTGATCTCATCAAAGAGCACAGAATAGCCTCGCGTTAGGCCCGTAATCATGCCGTCGGCTTCATTGAAGGCGACAATACAGGCCCCAAAGATATTTCTGTCTTGATGGACGAGACGCTGAATATCTCTGTACAAAAATCCTTTTCGTTGCAGTTTTTTATACAGAAAATCGATATAAGTCTCGTTGTGAGGACAGAGGGCTGCGTTATAGATCTCAACGTCTCCTTCTTCTGGAAGCTTCAGACCAAGCTCTGCAATTTTTTCGTGAATGACATCTTCGCGTCCAATGAGAATGGATTTTCCATAGCCTGCAGCTGAAAACGAGAGGGCTGCCCGGATCATTTTTTCGTCTTCACCTTCCGCAAAAACAATGCGTTGAGGGTGCTTGCGCACAGCTTCAAATATAAGTTGAACGCTCGCAAAAGAGGGATCTAAACGGTGCTTTAGTTGCGTTTTATAGGTTTCCATATTAGCAATGGGACGGCGTGCAACCTTGGTCTCCATGGCAGCTTGTGCCACGGCGGACGGCACGGCAACAATGAGCCGAGGATCAAAGGGAACCGGAATAATGTACTCTGGCCCAAACCGGAGTGTTCGTCCAGCATAGGCGGTCATAACTTCGTCTGGAACATCTTCGCGTGCAAGGGCTGCAATGGCTTGGGCGGCTGCAATCTTCATGGCCTCATTAATGGTGGTGGCCCGAACATCGAGTGCCCCCCGAAAGATATACGGAAATCCCAAGACATTGTTTACTTGATTGGGATAATCGGATCGTCCCGTTGCAATAATAGCATCATCTCGAACAGATTTAATTTCTTCTGGGGTGATCTCAGGGTCGGGATTGGCCATTGCAAAAATAATAGGATTCGGGGCCATGGATCGAACCATTTCTTTTGAGACAGCGCCCTTTGCTGAAAGTCCAAAGAAAACATCAGCTCCAACAAACGCTTCTTCCAAGGTTCGCGCTGATGTGGTACTTGCAAGGGCGGACTTCCATTGGTTCATTCCGCCATCACGTCCCTCATAAATAACGCCTTGCCGATCTGCGAGAATGACGTTTTCTCCAGGAAGACCATAATTCTTTAAAAGTTCAACGACGGCAATGGCCGCAGCCCCAGCACCGTTCACAACAACCTTAATGGTTTTGATATCTTTTCCAACAATATCGAGAGAATTGATGAGGGCCGCTAAAGAAATAATGGCGGTACCATGTTGGTCATCATGGAACACAGGGATATTCATGATCTCTTTGAGCCGTTGTTCAATGATAAAAGACTCAGGCGCTTTTATGTCCTCAAGGTTAATGCCCCCAAAGGTGGGCTCAAGATACCTAACGCAATTAATAAAAGCCTCGACATCGGTGGTGTCCACCTCAAGGTCAATACCATCGATATCAGCAAAGCGCTTAAAGAGAACAGCTTTTCCCTCCATGACCGGCTTTGAGGCAAGGGCTCCGAGATCTCCAAGACCGAGCACAGCGGTGCCATTGGAGATGACAGCGACAAGGTTTCCCTTGGCGGTATAATCATAGGCAGCCTCTGGGTTTTCAAAGATTTTAAGACACGGGGCTGCAACCCCGGGCGAATAGGCCACAGCAAGATCCCGTTGGGTTGCAAGGGGTTTTGTGGGGGTGATTTCAAGTTTACCTGGACGCCCTTGAGCGTGCATTAGGAGAGATTCTTCATTGAGAGCAGCGGTATTGGAAGAGATCTTGGTCATCATAAAATCCTATAAAAAAACATAACTTCTCCCCCACGGAATGACGGATTCAGAGACGTGTGTCAAGATTAGAAAAAAAACCAAAAGGACAAAAAGCCGAAAAAACAGGAGAAAACATCTCAAAGCGAAAGAGATGCATGCTTAAAACAGCCCTTATTTTAGGCGATTTAAGAAAAAAAACCAAGGGATTTTTAGGAAGGTGATTGTGTTTCAAAAATCCGTTGTCATCTTCTTCTCTCTTTCTCCTTTCAAGAAACTTTCTTGAAAGGAGAGGCAGAGGTTAGAGAGAAAAGAGACGGCCTTTCTTCTTTTTTTCCCGAGAAAAGAGGTCGATTTTTAGGGATGGTGGGCGCCGGCATGATGATCATTCATCCGGATTGTTTCATTGAATATTTCAAGTGCATCATGCTGTTTCTGCAATTCTTCTTTTCTCGCTGCATCTGCTTCATCATCGGCAACAAGTTGAAGATGGGTTTGTTTGTCTAGAAGATCTTGGAAGCGTACCCCACGGTCGTTGAGGAGTTGAGCAGAGGTTAAACCAGCAGGATCGATAGAGAGAATTTTTTGCGTAGCGTTGATCAGGGTAATTTGATAGTTTTGTTTAATCTGAGCAGCTCCTGCGTTTGGCGAGTCTGCTTCTAATGCTCTTAATGCAGCTAGATTGTCATGACTTCCCCCAGAATGACTCCAGAGATCAGAAATATGGGAAGCAGGAAGAGCACCAGGAGCATCCTGAGTTTTATCTCTAAAAGCTGAAAAGTCAGCTCCCCGGATTGAAGCATCGATACCCGTATAGATTCTAACCCCATCAACTGATTCATGATTTTGTGCTGGCATGAAGCCTCCGAAGAGAGGAATGCGACCCAAAAGTCCAGCTCCGGGAATATTAGCCACTGCAGCTCCAGCCATGGCGGCTGCTCCTCTCTGTACATAAGCATGATACACGGGAGCTTCACCGATGAGTCTTGCTGCCTCGATGTGCTGTTGATCTAAAGGAAGAGGTTGTCCTGCAGGGTGGTTCCTCAAACGGTGATGAACAACATCATCCTCTTGAAGGGCAGCAATGCGCGCAATCGCTTTGCTGGTGGCTTCATTTTTGGCATCAGCCTGGGCTTGTGATTGTCCTAATCCCAATAACCCTCTTGCTCCATATGCCGTCTCTACGGCGACACCATGAATTCCGCCAGTTTCAAAGTTATTCAATCCATTTGAAATATCCCGAATCTGTTGACCACTTGGAGTATAAGCGCCAATAACGTGTTCAACATTTATCATGGTTGTGTTGAGATTCGCAGGAATTGCTATGTGAGCAGCGTCCAATATTATAGCACCCTCAATGTTCTTTTTGGTAAGAGGGATGGCGACGAAACCTGGTCTTGCTGGTACTGCTTGTATGGCGACAGTAGCAGCAAGAGTTCCCGGTGTTGCTAGGAAAGCCGCTCCCAGGGTTGGGTCTGCTAAGATGGCTCTTGCCCCAACGACTTCTTCTGGGATGTTCGTATGAACGATGTTGTTTTTAATAGCAGTGATTAATTGGGGTTGATCAGGAACGGGTGTTCCAGCAACAGCATCGACGTTTTCACGCGTTACGTCAACTGCCTGAGCTAAAAGCTCTCTTCCAGTTGTTACGTCAGCAGCAACGTTCGAATGAATAGCTCCCGTCTGAATAGCCGCAGCGATGCCAGCACGTCGAGCAGGATCTGTTCCAATAACAGCATCGACGTCAGCGCGTGTCACCGCAACAACCCTCTGGGCTAAAAGAATTTTGGCAGCATCTACTTGGCCTGCAACGTTAGGATCAACCGCTCCGTTATGGATCGCAGTGGCTATGTCTGCACGTTGTCCAGGTAGAAATTCTGCAACAACTGGGATGTTTTCACGTGTCAATGCAACGCCAGCGGTCAAAAGCGCTCTTGCAGCAGCGACTTGGTCTGGATTGGCAGAATTAAGATTTCCATCATGGATCGCATTTACGATGTCCCCACGTTGGGCATTTGGAGTTGCAAGATATACAGTGATGTTATCGGGTGTTATCCGAGTGCCACTGTCCAAAAAAATCCTTGCAGCAGCTAAGTCAACTAAGGTTATAGCATTTCCTTTAAATCCAGCATCAAAAAGCGCTTGTCCTGCCTCAACTCGGCCTTGATTGTTAGAAACTATCATCCCCCGCTGAATCGCATTGGCCATCTCGGATTGGTGGTTAGCAGGCGTGTGGAGAACAGCAGCTATATCATCTCTGGTCGGAGCGACGACACCTTCTCTCACAAGGACTCGGATCGCGGGATGATCAGCTGGATCAGCTACATCCACGCCAGCATGAATAGCCCTTGCTATAGCCACACGTTGTCCAGCATCGATTGTTCCCGCGACGGCCGCTATTTTCTGTTGGGTGAGATCAGCATCGTTAATCCCTGCCGTGAAAAGATCTCTGACAGCCGCAGCATCATGTGGCGTATTTACGAGATGCATACCAATAGCAACGATCATACCAGGTCGTTGAGCAGGAGCTGTTCCATTTACAGCTTCTACATTATGAGCAGTTACTGCTTGACCTCCTGTACGAAGACCTGTTGCAGTTTGAACATTTGCATCATTAACCGGGATGTTTGCATTTTGTAAGGCTATGGCAGACGCAATTCTATCGCGATTAAATGCATTATACCCTGCTTTAATAAGAGCAATGCCAGCGTTGACTTGGTTTGCATCTGCTATATTTACAACCCCATGTGCAATCCCGACTTCCATAATACGTATGTTGGCTTCTGTTGGATTTACGCCTCCTCTAATAATAAATCCAGCAGCTGCAAGGAGATCTGGTGTGGGCACTATACCAAGATTTTTAAGCGCCTGCTCTGCTGTTAAAGCGATGTTGGTGGTCTTTGGTCCAGCTTTTGTGGCAGTAACGGTCGTTACTGGAGGCCTGTAAGAAGAGTTAGTTTGAAATGCCTTTGAAGCAAAACTGGGTGTTCGGGAGTTGAGAGAAATATTTTCTTTGTTTTTTTTGAGAGGAGTAATTTTTCTTAAAGGACCTTTGGAAGGAGCTTGTGTTGAAATAATGTTGGAAGCAGGGTTTAAAGCTCTGGATTTTTTTTGAGGAGTATTTGTTCCTAAGAGCGGAAATGTAGAGCTTCCTTGCTGTGCAGAAGTATTTGGTGTTGATCCCTCTGTCCCCGCCATCGTTGAAGGGCCTTCTTCATCCGCGATCTCTTCTTCTACAAGCTGTGAATTCTGAGGATTTTCGCTTTGAAAAGGATCACCTTCAAGGGCTTGAACAGGGTGAATGTTTTCCCCAAAAATAGTGAGAAAAGAAAGGGCTGAGATCAGGGCTGTTGTTGAAAGAGAAGATTTTAGTTTCATGGTTTTTGCTCCCGAAGCGTTATTAATTTTTAATTATTATCGTATTTATCCTTTAAGGATATCGTTTATTTTTAAAGAAAACAAGAAGAAAACTGCTGTGTCTCTCTGCAATTTGAGTCTGTCTTCTTAAAGAGAAAATCTAATCCCCCTTTTTTTTCTAAAAAAATTGGAGGAAGAGATTTTGGGTGAAATAAAAAGAATCTCACCCAGAGGTCCTGAAATAGCTTTTCCAGGAGAAAAGAAAGAGTTCTCAGAAGAGATCCTCCTTCTTCTGAAAGTATGAAGAAGGAGGGTTCGGATTAGGGGCGAGCAGGGCGAACAGGAATATGACGCTCATGAGCAGGTCTTCCTTTTGCTATATCTACTGCATCGATCAGATAGTCTAGATGGTCTGCGTTAGCTTCTAATTCCCGTCTTTGATCAGCATCCTCTTCAACCTCTACTAATTCTCTCAGATGTACTGCTCTGTTTATAATATGATCGCGGCGGAGATCAATGGCATCAATTTGAGCATTGTTCAAGCCTGCAAAAGCTGCGGCGTTAGTTGCTAAAGGGATGGCCGCACCTGCTCGAGGGGGCGAAACCAGTCCGAGAGCGGCAAGGGAAAGCGTTTGGGCGGCAGCGATGGCTTCGTTATTATAAGCCGTATGAGCTTCACGGGTTCCATCAGTACGAAGTTTATTAGCAAAAAAAGCAGGAGTAAAAGCAAAACTAGCAACTGCCCCTCCCATCTTTCCAACGAGGCCTGCTTTTGTTTTTGCCTCAGCCATTCTTGCTTGAAGCGCGAGAGTATTTAGATGATTTCCAAGTCCATCGGTGGTACTCCATATGGGTGCTCCAGCAGGAGGAGCTGCTACAGGTAAAGGGGCTGCTCCAGGAAGAGGTGCTGCGATTACACGAGGTGGTGCAGGGAAAAAAACCTTTGCACCATCGGGGAAAGAGGGAGCAATTTGATGAGTAGGCCCATTTAATTGAGCCAGAGCAGCATCTACTTGTGCCTGACGTGTAGGTGTGATGATATGATCTGAAATTGCCACAAGCAGGCTATTGCGTGCATTGACCCCGAGGGCGTCAGCACCCTCAAGAGCAGCTACCGTCGCTTTTACGGTTGGCGCATTAATAAAGTCTATTCCAGCCCCTACCGCCTTGCCAGGCTCCCGTGCGGCCAAGAGAGCATTAACGGCATCTAGCCTGTCATTAAGGGTTCCACCCATCTGGACTTGGTCTCCGTCGTTTTTTGCACCATCAACTTCAGTGAGAGCAGTAACAATAGCGTCGTTAATCGCTGCTCCTCCATTTACTAAAGCCGTAGAAAGTTTTCCGCGTACTGCAACAGCGTCAGCATCGTCCTCCCCTAAAGCCGTTACAGCTTTCAAGTTATCATTCGTTAAATGTGCTGCATTCCCTTTTGCAGCAACAAGTGCATTTATAGCGCGAACAGGAACGGGTACATTGGGTTCTGCCACCAAGGAAGCAAAGGCTGCAGTCGCAGCATTTGCATCCCCTCGGATAAGACCTTCGCTAAGGGCCCTTGTCATAGCCGTAAGAATTGCTGGGGCTTGTACTTCAGCTACAGTTCCACCACCAACAAGGATGACAGCACCTGCTGCTTTTTCAAGTGCGTTAGGGAGTGCTGCAATGGCCGCAATATTTCCTGCATTTTGTACTTGAGCTATCGTTCCGCCTTGAGCAATGATGTTTGCCCCAGCAATTTTATCCTCAAGTGTTCCTAAGACTGCAACAGCCCTGACATTTTGGGCAGTTACTTGAATAGCATTCCCTCCGAAAGCAATAATGGCTGCACCAATATCTTTTTGTCCGACTCCAAGAGCTTTGATTGCTGCAATGTTTTCTGGCTTTAGTACTTGATCTGCCGTTCCTCCTTGAGAAATAATCATAACGCCTATTCTTCTCTCAATGCGTTCCTGCAATCCTTTAATAGCAGCAAAGTTCGCAGCACCGTTTGCGCCCGTTATTTTAGCAACATCTCCGCCTGTAGCAATAATGGCTGCGCCAATAATTTTATCGGGTCCATTCAACCCTGAAACGGCTATAACAGTATCGCGATTTATCGTTTGAGGGCTACCTCCATGCGCAATAATAAGAGCGGCCGCATTTATTTCTGCACGGTTTCCTGCAAAATTCATAACGGCCGCAAGTTTGGCTGCATCTCGTACTTGAGCTGCATCTCCGCCTTGAGCAATGATGTTTGCTCCAGCATTTCTTTCGTCAGATGTCATTAATTCTGAAACAGCCCTGACATTTGCAAGGCCATCTGCTCCAGATATTTGATCAGCATCCCCTCCGAAAGCAAGAATGCGAACAGCATAACGTTGTTGGGGAGCTGGAACAGCTCGCAATGCCGCAATATTTACTGG
This sequence comes from Alphaproteobacteria bacterium 16-39-46, assembly GCA_002257235.1. Taxonomy (GTDB): domain Bacteria; phylum Pseudomonadota; class Alphaproteobacteria; order 16-39-46; family 16-39-46; genus 16-39-46. The sequence continues at coordinate 900 of NCGZ01000034.1, read as the reverse complement.
ATCTTGTAGTTGAGCTATCGTTCCCCCTTGAGCAATAATCGAACTGCCCAGTAATCTCTCGTTTCTATCCAAGGCAGAAATAGCAGTAAGATTCGCAAGACCCTCTTGGCCCGTTATTTGAGCAACTGTTCCACCTTCAGCAAGGATGGTTGCACCAATCGTTTTATTGAGGCCATTCAAACCAAGGATGGCTCTAACGTTTTCAGGGATTATTGTTGGAGGGGTGCCTCCCTGAGCAACAATAAAAGCGGCTGCAGATTTTTCCTGAGGGCTTCCTGGTAAATTCGCAACGGCGTCAGCATTATTAAGGGTTACTTTAGCTTCGGATCCACCATTAGCAATGATAAGGATAGCTGCAATTTTTTGGGCGTCATCTCCTCCTAGGGCTGTAATGGCAGTCACTTTTGCATCTGTTACTGTATTAGGGGTTCCACCTACGGCAATGATGCTGGCTCCAATAGCTTGTGCAGCAGCTCCTCCTAATGCTGCAATGGCAGCCGCAGCTCGTTCTGTTACTTGATCTGAATTTCCTCCTGAGGCAATAATCAATACGCCCATATTTCTATTGATTGGATTTAATCTATTGATAGCATTGAGATTAACAGGCGTAATGGCAGCAACAGCGGCTGCATTAGCGGCAAGGACATCTTGAGCAGCCTGAATATTCGGAGCATTGACAGGAATGATGTTGGCTGGATCATGACTCAGAGCCATGGTAGCAGCGAGAGTATCCGCGTCAAAGGCAACGCCGCCCGCATTAACGATGGGAGCGAGTGCTTGAGCCGCGGCGACTTGACCTGGGACATTGGGATCAAGAACATTTGAAGAAACAGCCGCAAGGAGTCTGGCATTATCTGCATCATTTGCACCGAGAATAGCGGCAGTTGCATTGATGTTAGC